>JBDTVG010000077.1:0-51332 GCA_040007395.1 Chloroflexota bacterium | reverse complement strand
TACCCCTGATTTCGTTGCAGCACTTGTTGCCGCGCACGTGTAGTTAACATGAGCCGTGGACGATTACGTACAGTTCCACTGCCATACATTGGGAATTACGCTTATCGAAATTTGATGGGTCGCTATGTGATTGAGGATCAGTCAATTCTGAACGATACAAATTCTTCACATAGAGCGAGTGTCCAAGTTGTCAAATATATTGAGGACGACAAGGACAAAATAGAAAACCCGTTGATAAAAGATAATGCTGTTAAATATGCCTAAGCACCACCCGTAACTGTGCAATCTCCATAATAATCTTGTTTTCGGGTGAGCGTTAATGTGGTACTATGCTGGGTAGCCAGTAGTACCACATTTTCTCTTATCAAGGATGTGTCGCCATGAGACATCTCAGGGTTGCCTATCTTGGTCTGATAGTTGGTTTTATTCTGCTTGTGTCTAGGCCAAGTAATACGGTTGCACAAACAACGGAAACCCCAAACGCTTCGACCTGTACGCAGATCCTCGCGATGGTGCAGAAGAATCTTTCTTCTGACTGCGGCGCATTGGGTCGCGATCAGGTCTGCTACGGCAACACAGCTATCAAACCAGAATATCAGGATGCTGCCAACGCTCCCACTTTCGCCAAAGCAGGCGATATTGCTCCGGTCACGGCGCTTAAATCGATTGCGGCAAGCCCGCTCAATCTACAAAGCGGTGAATGGGGTGTCGCGGTGATCAAGGCACAGGCGGGTAATCTGGCAAACACGACTGCCGGAAACGCCGTGACCTTTATCCTGTACGGCGATACCAATGTCACCGACCTGACCCCTTCCGATAAAAACGCGAGTACACCTGCTGCCCCAATCACTTGCAATGCAACAGTCACGCGATTGACACGCCTGCGGGCTGCGCCCAATACGAATGGTGACGTGATCGGTCAGCTTGATCTGGGCGCTACGCTCACCGTCAGCGAACGCAGTGCCGACAGTGCATGGGTCTATGGGGAAGTTGGGGGTAAGTCTGGGTGGCTGTTTGGTGGGAATCTCCAACTGGATTGCCCGGTGCAAAAACTGCCAGAGAACAATCCCAACGCACCATTGAAAATGCCTGCCGTGAAAGCCTTCTATTTCTCGACAGGCATTGGCGCACAGGCTACTTGCAGCGATATTCCGCCGAGTGGACTATTGATCCAGTCCCCGACAGGACGTAAGATCAATTTTACGGCGAATGGTGTTGATTTCACGGTGGGGTCAAGTCTAATTCTCAGTGCACAGCCCAAAGGGCAAATGAAAGTCTCCATTATTGAAGGCGATGTCTCTGTCAAAGCCGACGGGGTAACGCGCCGGATCAAAACTGGCAACGAACTCACTGTTCCGATGGGTGGCGCGAACGGCCTGCAAGCCGTCGGTGCGCCGAGTATCCCGCAGGCGATCCCGAATGAGGCAGAGTCAAACAGTCTCTTTTTGAAAACCGTGTGCCAGATTGGAGGGGCGGTGGGCTTGAGCGTGCCATGCGAGATCGTCACACCAACGCCCACACCGACCAAAGAAATATTCTACGGTGGCGGAGCGCCACTAGCCCCTGATACTAGCACCCCCACATCCACAAATCCGCCACCCCCACCACCGGGAGGAGGAGGTAACCCACCGACCTCCACATCCACAGTAATTTTTACGCCGAGCGTCACGTTGACACCAACATTTACACCCAGCCCCACGCCCGTTGTGAATTATAGTAACATTGTCGTTAATGGCAACACGTATGATGTCGTTGGCGCGACACAACCGGTCACGATTACGGCAACTATTACCCCGGCGATAGCAGGTATCCCGATAACCTTTACGACCAGTGGTGGCGGAACGTTCGTCGGAGGTCTCACTGCCGTTACAGTGGCAACGGATGCGACAGGTAATGCGACTACACCGAATTTCACACGCAATGCAGTACCCGGCCCCTTCTCCATAATATTGACTTCACCGGCGATCCCCGGCTCGGCAGGGACTACCCTTAGCAATATGAGCGGCGTACCAGCCAGCATTATCGTGCTGAATGGCAGCGATGACCAGATCACCACCGCTGGCACAACTTTCGCAATACCGCTTACTGTGCAGGTGCAAGGAATGCCGCCCGGCCCAGTGCAGGGTGCTCCAGTCTCTTTCGATACCACCCCCGGTCCGGCGGGTGTTCCCGGCGGCTTTTTTGGTACAGTGGCTCCCGGCACAAATGCTTTTTTGAATTTTACCGATGCAACCGGGACTGTCTCAACCCCCTTCACGACTTTTGCTGGTCTACCGGGGTTGATCATGCCGGGGCCAGTGGCTACGATTGCAACGACGACTGGCGGAGGCGTATCGGTTAGCTTTAGTAGTCTAACCGTAAACTAATCAACATGGGTGTAAGGCAGTCGAACTTAAAACGGTTTGACTGCCCTATAACTCGGCTCATACAGGGGTGATTCGTTCGCAACGGGCGTTGTATCGTATACTGATCCTCGTTGTCTGGCGATACATAAAAACAGCCGACACGGGGATAAATTCATGAGTCGATTTTTCACAGTGCGAAGCATTTCCACTGGCAAACTACATTTTGTGCTCCTGACGGCGATGGCATTTATTGTCCTGATTTTGGGGCTTTTGCCGGGGAATATTACCTACGGGCAAGGGAAGGGTAATTCGACTCCCGCGTCAGGTGGATTACAAGGCTTTCATCTGGTTTCCGCTGATAGAGGTTGGCTGCTGCTCAACCAGCATCTGTACTGGACACAAAGCACTGGTCAGCGTTGGGAAAATATCACCCCACCGACAGCAGGCGGATCAACGTCTATCGAAGCAGTGTCGTTTGTCGATGGGCAGCGTGGATGGGTTGTCTTAGTCAATGCTGCTGGGTCTACCCCCCCCTATGCCATCGTCCAGACGGTAGATAGTGGTACAACATGGCAATCCAGACCCCTTCCAAACTCAGTGTTCAATACTCCCGCCAGCGCGATGTACCTCCAATTCATCGATTCGCAGACAGGGTGGTTGGTACTCAAGCAACCGACGAGCAGTAATTTCAGCCTCGGAGCGCTATTTGGCACGACGGATGGCGGCGCAAGCTGGACAGAACTCACGCTGCCTATTGGCGATCCCGTGTATTTCGTAACAGCACAGATCGGTTGGGTGGCAGGCGGAGCTACTGGCAGCGCCTTCTATCGCACGCAGGACGGCGGACACACTTGGCAGCCACAGACCGTTGGGGCACAGTCGCCTGCTGCGCCACAGCGATTCTACCAATTGCCTGTTTTTATCAATCCAACACATGGCGTTCTTACGGTAAGCTTTGCCAACGGGCAGAGCGAGTTCTACACGACTCAAGACAGCGGCCTCACTTGGACTCTGGCGCAAATGCTAGCCACAGGTCAAGCGTTAGCGCCCAACGTCAACATCCCCGTCGCGATGATTGACAGCCAACATTGGGTCACGATTGCGCCGCACAAAAATCAATTTCTAGGAGTATCGGCTGATATTAGGTCTACGGCTGTAATCAGCCAAAGCGCCGCGTTAACAGGTATTAACGATATCAACTTCCCAACAGCAGATGTCGGGTGGGCGAAGCGTGTCTCTGGAAACTGCACCACTGTGCCACAACCTAATGGCAATTCGTCAGCTACGTCGCAAAAGCGCTGCACTTCGGAAACGAGTCTACTCCGCACGAATAATGGTGGACAAAGCTGGGGCGTAGTGACTTTACCCGAAGCCGATCTAAACACGGGATCATTTACCACGACCAGCCAGCTATACACTATCCCCAACACCGCTGAACGTAACTCGATTTATGGCAACACCACAGTGACCTCTGGGCATGGCTTTGATAAATGCGATATTCCCAGCCTCGGTCAACTGCAAGATTGGCGCAGTAACAGCCCTTACTCATCGGTGAATCTGTATATCGGCGGTTCGAGTCGAGGCTGTGCCAACGCCGCGCTCAGTATTGGATTTTTGGCACAGCTTGGCGCACAAGGGTGGGTCTTTATTCCGACATGGGTTGGCCCACAAGCAGCCTGTAGTCCCTTTACCTCACGCATGAGCAGTGATCCGGCAACTGCTTACGGTCAAGGGGTTAGCGAGGCGAACGCGGCAAGCGATGTCGCTGCTAATCTCGGCCTCGCCTCAGGGGGCGCGGTTATTTATTACGATCTGGAAAATTATGATACCAGTAACAGTGCGTGCCGCGAAGCTGCCAAGTCCTTTATTTCAGGCTGGAACGGTCAGATTCGGGCGCGAGCCAACAAAGCGGGGGTCTATGGCGCGGCGTGTAGTTCTGCCCTGAGCGACTTCGTGAGCATCAGCAATGTACCAGATGCGGTTTGGCTGGCGCACTGGATCTCCAGCGGCTATAACAGCAGCGCTACGGTGTGGAATGTGGCGTGTACCAGTAATGCGATTTGGGTTAATCACCAGCGGATTCGGCAGTATGCCGGGGGGCACAGTGAAAGCTGGGGAAGCACAACCCTCAATATTGACAGCAGCGTGATGGATGGCCTACTGGCAACGGTAGGTCAGACTCCCGGCACACCGACCATAACCTCACCTACCAACGGTCAGACTTTGGTTGCCAAAACGTTTATCGTCAAACTTCAACCCGGCAGTTTGAATTACACAGGGCAGGCCGATTGGCGCGTGCAGGCCGCCACTGACGCAGGTTTCTCGAATATAGTCTTTGATACTGGCGGGAGTGGTCTGAGCAGCACCAGCATTACGGTGCATGTTCCCGGCGCAGGTAGCTATTTTGTACGCGCCGCACAAGGTGATCATGTGAGTCTGTGGAGTGGTTGGAGTACACCTATTACGATCAATGTCCAGCCGCGTACTCCTGTGCCTGAAACAGTCGGCATTTTCCGACCCTCGGCGGCGATTTTCTATCTCCGCAACACCAACACAACTGGCCCCGCTGATCTTAGTATTCCCTTTGGGACTGCAACCGATTTGCCCATTGCGGGTGACTGGAATGGTGATGGCATTAAAACCATTGGAATCTATCGTTCCAGTACGGGACAGTTCTTTCTGGCGGACTCGAATATTCCCGGTGCACCGATTGTCTATTCGCTGGTACTGGGCGCACCGGGCGATCTGCCAATGGTCGGGGACTGGAATGGCGACGGGAAAGATGGGGTTGGCGTGTTCCGACCCTCGAACGGGCTAATCTATTTGCGGGATACATTGACGACAGGCTTTGCCGACTTCCAGATGGTGCTGGGTGTTCCCGGTGATGTGCCAGTGGCAGGCGATTGGAATGGCGACGGACAAGATAGCCCCGGCGTCTATCGTCCGTCGTATACTTCATTCTACCTGAGCGATCAGGTATGCAATTGCAGTGTCTTTGCCAACTATTCGGCGGCGTTGGGCATCGCGGGCGACAGTCCTTTTGCGGGCGATTGGAATGGCGACGGTATCACGGGCATTGGCGTATTTCGCCCTTCCAACGGCTTGATCTACCTCAAGAACATGCCGACCTCAGGCTATGCCGATCTTAGCCTTGTGTTTGGCATTCCCAACGATAAGCCCATCGCTGGATATTGGGCTGGTGGATCGACCATTAGGCAAACCCCTGAACCGACACTCAAACTCGCGCCAACCTTTGTACCATAAATGAAGTAGGAGAATGAGGAAAAGATTGAGATTGCTGATAAAAGCCAATCAATTTTCTAATTCTTTACTCCTGATTAATGGGAGTTCAAATTCCCTTACGGTAATGCACCTACGACATTTTATTCACTGAGCTTGGGTGATGTCTTTCCAGAATTTAGTGGCTTTTGTCAAGTTAATATCGAAAACTCTTATTTCTTCGGGGAAAATACTGTTTGTGTACCATTGAAGAAAAGCTGCTACAACTTTTCTTTGCTGAGGGCTAAGAATATCAACTATTGCCATGAATTTGGCGTTGGATGTTGGAATTTCGACACGAGGTGTTAAGCGAGAAATAAGATTGTCCGGAAGTACATCTATTAATTCAGTTGGATACGAAATGGATGCGATCAAGAAAGCAGGCAAATAGAAGCAAAAAGCCTCAGATGTCAAATAACTCAAATCATCACGATGGTCATTAATAATATCGATTGATAATTCTTTCCAGTGTTTACCTCGGAAATCCGTTCTCGTGTCTATTACGTCTGGATCAGCATCATGGTTATCATATACGATGTTATCATCTCCGGGATACGCTAGATTCGAGAACGCATCCTCAATGTCCTGCAATAACTTCTTGTCGGTCATCTCGGACATAATTTGGCCTTTCTTTTATAAGATCCTTCCATCTCATAACTTGAATTTACGTTAGCCGGGTAGTTGGCTTTACAAGATCATTTTGCCGCTACGCCATCCGCCTGATGCGCTGGACTCCAATATCCGAAGCACTGCCGACACCCAGTTCAATTTGTTATACTGCCGGATGTCCAGTACAGCGAGTCGCGGTAACTAAGCCTTTGGCTATTACGGCGCAGAATCGGTGCGGACATTGATGTTGATCCAGTTCGTTTCGCCCGCCTTGACATAGGCCAACGTGCGAAAGATTAAGGCATCGTCGCGCCTAACGTAGACATTGTAGTAGCCCTCTGGCAGATCCGGGATCGCGAAGTTTTCATTGTCATCAGTATCACCGTTCACTGTATCATCAGCATAGCTAAAGGCTTCGCGATACACCTGCCCAGATTGAAGCTGCACAGTGTAGCCATACAGCGGCTTGCCATCCAGATCCATCACGCGACCCACCAGCACGCCATAATCCAGAAATGGCATAACCCATAGTTCAGGGTTGCGAGTCGCGCCATAATCGGTTGGGTTGCCGACGCGCACTTCCAAGTGAAGATGCGGTCCGATGGCTACGCCCGCCGAGCCAACCTGCCCGATCCGTTCCCCTACTTTAACCGTTTCGCCCGTTTGCACTTCGATCACCGAAAGATGCCCATAAAGTGTATAGACCTTCTGCCCAGAAACATCGCGGTAAGCGTGTTCGATCACAATGACGTTGCCGTAGAAATTCGGCTGCGGGCCAAAGATTTTAGTTTTATCGCTGCCTGCATAGTATACGAGGCCATCCCCGGCTGCCAAAACGGGCGTACCTGTCCCATTTTGAAAATCCACACCATGATGAATTGGACGCTTGCCGCCATCGGTTGAGCCATAGGAATAATTGCGTGCCCAGTAGTTCGTATCATCCGAGCCGATAGGTCGTTGAAACACGAAATGACTGTTCAGCAAACGCGCCGGCGGGATCGGAGTCCACGTTTCTACGCTGCCGCCGATCAGCCCCGGAATAAGCGTGCTGATCTTAGTAACGGCGCGGCTGGGAGTCAAGGTAATCGTAGGCCGTTTGGTATTGGTTGGAAAAAGCGTCTTCGAAGGTATGCGAGTAATCGTCCGTGTAGGCGTATTAGTTTTGGTCGCTGTCGGCGGAACTGCCGTTGGTGTCGCCGTCGGTGGCACAGCCGTCGCGCTGCCAACCACGCTAACCGCCGTGTTTGCCGCGAGCGATGGCTTAGGCGACTCGGAGGGTTCAACGCTGGGTGTGTTGGCAACAATCACAGGCACAGGAGTCCACGAAGCGCGGATATGGGCGGTTGCGGTATAATTCACATCAGTTGTTAATGCAGAAACTTCGCCCGCACCACAGGCGGTGAGGACCACGGCGAATAGGCTGGCAGCGAATACAAACTTCAAAGGGTTGGTTATGGGCATTGGTTACTGTACTAATTGAAATTGACTAAAGCGGCGAGGCTATTGATCTGGATCAACTGATATGGATCTACCTCTAAACCGCACCGTAGTATACCATCGTTTAGAGTAGTCAAAGTTCCGATTGGCCTCCGTTACGCTGCTGGTTGCCCTTTGTTACTATGTTTATCCAAACAATACAGGAGTCCTGATGGCACAATCCCTTCTCGGTAAAGTTAAAATTCTGGTGTCCGCGACCCTGCACAGCATCGTAGATCGCGCCCTCGAATCGAATTCGCTAGCCGTCTTCGATGAATATATCCGTGAAGCCGACTCCAGCATGAAGACTCTGAGATCGGCACTGGGCGATCTGGTGGCGACGCTCAAAATGCTCAAGCGCAAATATGATGAGGCCTCGAATGAGGCTGCCAAGCTCGATCTCGAAGTGGATGCCGCGTTACGAGCCAACAAAACCATGTTGGCAAAGGTCGGGCAGACCAAGCTTAATCAGCAGTTAGACATTGCCCACACTTATCAGGAACAACTGCAAAAGCAGACAGCGACTTACAGCACACTCACCGAAGTCGTTCAGATTTTGGAAGCGAAGGTTGATGTACTGCGCTCCCAGCGCGATCAGGTAGCGACACTACTGGCGTTAGTCAAAAGCAAAAACGTGATCGCCCATTCGATCAAAGATGTGCAGTCTATCGCAGATGATCGATCTGCCCGGATTGTTGAGGATGTCAAATCGCAACTTGATACTGCCGACGCACGTCTTGAAGTCGCTAGCAATCGTCTCTCCACCCAGATAGATCAGGAGATCAACGACGTGAATCTGAATGCACAGCTTGAAGAACGTCGGCAGCGTCTCGGTCTGTCGTGAATGAGTGTGGTCAGCACTGGGTAACAAAAGTAGCACTAACCCCGCCTGACCATTCTTGTGGTAAAATCATGCCAATTTCTAGCCCTATACATCACAAATTTGAGGTTAGACAACAGCATTTATGTTTACCCGTGCCAACTATCAAACGGCAGCAAACGTCATCCTGAGCCGGACTGCATACCAGCCTACCGTTGGCCTGATCCTCGGATCGGGGTTGGGCGGTTTGGCAGATGCCATCGAAGTGGCAGACACTATCCCAACAACGGAGATTCCGCGTTGGCCTCGTTCAACGGTAGAAGGGCACGCTGGGCGACTGGTGATCGGGCGGTTGGAAGGCCAGACAGTATTGGCACTTCAAGGGCGCGTTCACTATTACGAAGGCTATACCATGCAGGAAGTCACGTTCCCGGTGCGGGTGATGCAAACGTTGGGAATCAAGACACTGTTTGTGACCAATGCCGCTGGGGGCTTGAACAAAGATTATCACGCAGGTGACTTGATGCTCATCTCCGACCATATCAATCTACCGGGCTTAATTGGTCATAATCCACTGGGTGGGCCAAATGACAATGAACTAGGTAGCCGTTTTCCCGATATGACGACTGCCTATGATGTCGCATTCCGTCAGAAGGCTCACGAAGCAGCGGCACAAGCTGGCTTTACCCTGCGTGAAGGGGTGTATGTCTGTGTGTCGGGACCAAGTTTTGAGACTCCAGCGGAAATTCGTATGCTGCGGACACTCGGCGCAGATGCCGTCGGGATGTCCACCGCGCCCGAAGTGGTGGTGGCACGCCACGCGGGGATGCGCGTGATGGGCGTTTCAGTCGTTACCAATATCGTGGTCGATACCCCCGGTGTCCAGCAAACGGGTCTACACGAAGAAGTGCTGGCAACGGGCGCACAGGTCGCACCACGTTTGATTGCCCTACTGCGGAGTGTGCTTTCAACGTTAGGGACTGCTTGAAAAGACCACTGAGGCTGCCATGAGCCGAATCGTTTTCCTGATCGAAAGTATTGCCAGCGGTTTATATATTCTGTGTGCGGTGGGATTGCTGTTTTCCTCGTGGCGAGTGATGCAAGCACGTCAGGAATTGCGCTATGCTGAATTCGAGCTTGCCCGTGAACTTGCCCGTAAAAAGCAAGCTCAAGCGATCACACTTACCGTCGGCCTGATCGAGCTAATTCTGGCGGTCTATGCAGTATCAACGATTGTTGCGCCAACGGTGCGTGGCGATCTGATTGCGCTCAACACAGGTGGCCCAGTGAATGTGCCAACGAATGCCCCCTTCCGTACCAGTACGCCGGGGGGCAGTGGCGCGGTGATACCCGGCAACAGTGGGGCTGGTAGCATTGAGCAGTTAATGGCCTCGGTGACGGCGGCAGCAATGGCAAATGACGGCGGTGTTCAGTTGCTAGCAACGCCAACGGTTTCGCCCACTTTTGTCGGCACAATCAATCCCGATGTGGGGGCGATTAAGGGATGCGACACTCCCAACGCCCAACTTGAAGTACCTGCTAACGGTCAGGTAATCTTCGATTCGATTGAGGTCAGAGGGGTTGCCAATACTCCGAACTTCGCGCTCTACAAGTTTGAACTGAGTGGGCCAAGCACAGGGAATGCCTTCACACCCTATGGCGGTGACAAAACATCGCCTGTGTTGCAAAACGGCGTTCTCGGTCAACTGGCGCTCAGTGCTTTTCAACCGGGGTTGTACCAGTTTCGATTGGTTGTGTTCGATAACACCAACGCGCTGCGGGCTTCCTGTATGGTCACGGTTGAAGTGCGGGAACGCCCCCCGACAGCAACCCTGCCCGGAGGATCAAAGTAGCTATGCCTGAAACACGTTTAGGGGTTGCGCTTGAAGATATTCGCGCCCAATCGGGTTTTGAGGCTGCTTTGCTCATTGACCGCACAGGCAGCGTCCTTGCCAGCACCCACGCTCCGGAATCATCGCCAGAATCATTGGAGGTACTGCTGCAAGTGGCGCTTCATGCCGCAGGTCGCGCCGAAAGTGGTAAAAGTGTCGCGGGCGAAAGTGAGTTCTTCGACTGGGAGTCGCGGCGGGTGGTGTGTCGCTGGTTCCAAGCCCGCAAGCCGGGAGTGCTGGTAGTACTGGTTCCGAAGGGGAAATCCTACAAGTGGGCGGTCAACCGATTAGTACGAGAACTTCAACGGCTCATTGGAACCGCCTAAACAAAACTCATCCTCACCCTAAATCCCTCTCTACGCTAGTAGAGAGGGATTTCTAGAACCCACTAGCCTCTCTCCACTTCACAGAGAGTGCCAGAGTGAGGAAAATAACTTTACTTGGCGGGTGTTGCTGCGCTGTCGGTAGCTGCCATTGACTGGCTAAAATCAAAGGCACTCAACATATTCGCCACATTCTTATCGCGATCACTCAATGGTTGCAGGCTATAGCGATTTTCGATGAAGGCCAAAATCGAGGTTGTGTCCATGGGGGTGTGATCTACGAAACCCTTCTTGGCATAGGGCGAAATGATGATGGTTGGGACACGAGTACCCGGCCCCATTTATCGACGATTGGCGGCGCGACATGATCCCACAAACCGCCGTTTTCGTCGTAAGTGATGATAATCGCCGTATCTTTCCACGCCGGACTATTTTGCACGGCTTCGACCAGATTGGCGGCATATTTTTCGCCATCATCTAGTTTGGCATAGCCGGGGTGCTCGTTTTGCTCACCAAGCGGCTTCACAAACGACACCGCAGGCAGTGTTCCATCCGATACGGCGGCGAAGAAATCTTTATCATCCTTGAGATGCTCTTTGCGCCCATCGGTGCCATCGCCGTAATTCTTAAAGAAGGCAAAAACCTGATGGTGGAACTGGAACAATTTGTCTGGATTACCCGCGACGGCATCATTCCAACCGCCCGAATACCACGCCCAAGAGATATTCTTCTCGCTCAGACGGTCACCGATAGTCGGCATTGTCTGAGGTGGCACGAGGTGATCGGCGGCGACATTTGCCGGGTGGGGCGTGTAAGTGGTAAATGCGGTGTTGACCGCAAAGCCATCGGGCGTGACCTGACCGTCTTTGGTTACTACACCGTTGGCATCCAACTGCGCTACGACATCGGTGGGGGCATTGGGCCAAACCGGGCTGCAAGCGCATACCAGCCAGAAGTGGTTCAGGAACGACCCGCCGAAAGAAGCGTGGAAGAAGTTGTCGCTCAAAGTATATTGCTGGGCAATTTTGTACATGGGAAGTTTGGTCGTATCGACATAGCCCATCACTTCGCCAGCGGAGTTACCCCAAGTCACGAACTTGTCCATCTTGCCGCCGTCGATCTGCAATTGTTCTTGGTAATAACGATGCACCATATCGCCGATCAAATCCGAGGTGGGCACATATTTATCGATGGCAAATGGCTTGTTAGGCAGATCAGCCGGGAAGCGCGAATCGGCGAGGACTTTGCCCGCACTATCTTTCGTATTACTGTTCAGCGGTGCAGGCAGCGTATCGTAAACCTTGCCCGTCTTGTCAACCTGCGGTGCGGCATTTGCCGCGTTGGCCAGCCCGTTGGCTCCGGGGAACATCCCATATAGGCTATCAAACGACCAATTTTCTAAGTAAAGCACAATAATATGATTGATTGGGTTGGGAGTTTGGGCGCGAGTTGGAGTGGGCATTCCAACGGCGCTGATCATTAGGACCATAGCAGCGAAAACGGTGAGTCATTTCTACGCTCCTTGTTTTTCTGTCTAGCAGAAGGTAACTCCAACGGGTTTAAGCTTTGACAATTAAACCGTTAAAATTCGACCAAGAAGGAGAGCGATGTAAGATGAGGCAGAACATGGGTGAGCCTCCAGATCACCCTTATGAGCCTTTCGGAAGGCTCATCGCGGGCGCGTGCAGCTTACCAGAATACCAGCGTAGTGCCAGATCGCCACTGGCTCGTGCGATGAAATAATTGACGGCAAAGCCCACTCCCACGCCGATGAGTGGAACTATCATGGAGAGCGATTCGCCAATCACCCGCAACACCAGTTTCATGATCAAATCGAAACTTGTCTCGCTGACCTTTACACCGCCAGAGATGATCAACGAAGTGCGTATTTTGGCCTCGGTATCGTTAAGATCCGTTTTGCCATACATCGTCGCGATGAACTCCACGAGCGCCGCCTGAATACGCAGTGACACCAGCAGATCGATAGGCAGGGTAATCGGTAGCGTAAAGAAGCCACCTAAGCCCGCAATCGCGCCGACAATGCCACACTTGATCGATTCTTGATGGATGATCTTTTCGATCAAATCTTCAGTGCTAGCACCGGGATTACCAGCCTTCAATCGCGCAAAGGTTTGCTGCATCTCCACGACATTGGGCGAGGTGTAGTTACGGATGCCTCGCAAGACTAGGTAGATAATGATTGCCACTACTACCAGCGAAATAAGCATAGCAATCACGATAAACAGAAGCAGGTCGTTGATGAAGTTTTCCATAATCCCTGAAATTTCTTTAACAAGTAGGCTTACAGCGCAATTTAACCAGTGTACTGTTGCTCAATGGTAAATACAAAAAACGATGCGGGCAAAAAATTACGGGATGATATTGGCAAAATTACGGACGACTACGCACGGATAATTCTGCCAAAGATTTGTAAACTCACGATATTACCGTAAGGTAAAAATGTGAAATGTTTTATGGGAGGTTGTTATGGCGACAATCGATAAGCGCGATGATGTGAGGCCGGAAGAGGGCGAACACAAATATGGCGACGTTGAGTTCGCGGACACGACCAACAAGAAATATCCAATAGATACCGCCGCCCATGTGCGTGCTGCGTGGAACTATATTAACCATGAAGACAACGGTGCCAAGTATGACAATGATGAGATCAAGACGATAAAGGATCGTATCAAGCGAGCGGCGAAAAAATTCGACATTGAAATCAGTGCCGATTAAATAGCACGATCCACCCAAATTCGCTATAAATCTAGCGGCTTACTGGCACTGCTGGGGTGGTAGATGACCGATAGTTACGAAGTGATAGTGGTTGGTGGTGGGCCTGCTGGACTTTCGGCGGCGTTGTATCTAGCACGTTATAACCGACACATTGCCCTGTTCGACACCGGACAGGGCCGTTCGACGTGGCATCAGGCTATACGTAATTATCTCGGCTTTCCGGGCGGGATTCCCACTGTGGAACTGCGCCAACTAGGCTACCGTCAACTCAGCGATTATCCTCAGGTGCAAGTGCTACAACACAAGATTGAGTCAATGCAGCGGGTTGATGGCGAGTTTCTGGCGACAGGGCAAGCTGGGCAATGGCAAGCGCGAGCGGTCATTATTTGTACAGGCGTAGTTGACCATTACCCGCACTTCGACGGTTGGGAAGATTATGTCGGGCGCAGCATGTTCTGGTGTATCACCTGCGATGGCTACAATTGCATAGGAGCCAGAGTTGTCGTGGCGGGCAACACCAACAATGCCGCGTCAGAAGCACTGCAACTTCAACGCTTTACCGACCAACTAACGGTACTTACCGACAGTCACAATTGCGAGATCGACACCCGATTTCGCGAACGTCTTGCCCGCGCCAACATTCCCCTGATTATCGATAAGATTGACAGGGTGATTGGGCAGCATGGACAATTTGAGGCGATCTGTACGCAAGGCGGCTTGCGGATTCCGCTCGACCAGTTTTTTAGCCAGCAAGGCGCAACCCCACAAAGCCAACTTGCCCGCGATCTTGGTGTGGAAGTAAACGATCAAGGCTATATCACAACGGACAGCGAACAGCAAACTAATGTGCCGGGGGTCTACGCCGCAGGCGATGTGGATCGGTTGCACTCACATCAGGTAAGTACAGCCGTCCATGAAGGCGGTCAGGCCGCCTCAGCCGCCAACTACTATCTCTATCCGCCCGAACTTAAAGACGACTAAATTATCGTGGATTCGCGATACGCTATGCAAGGTCGTTAGTTGAACAAATTCAAAATGATACATTTAGAGTAGCGAACGAGCGTTCTAATATACTATAATGGGCTTATGTTGACGGACACACGGGGTCTTCGAGATTATACGGAACGTATCCATACTGTTCAGCATTACATCCGTGAGCATATGGATGAACCGCTGAATCGGGAAGTGTTGGCGGCGGTTGCGAACTTCTCCGTACCTCATTTTCATCGTATCTTCACCGCCTGTGTAGGGGAGAACATTACCACCTATATTCGTCGGGTGCGCCTTGAACGTGCAGGCCGAAAATTGCGGATAGGTGCAGTGGATATTACGGAGGTCGCGCTGGCTGCTGGTTACAAAACCCATTCAGCTTTTGGCAAGGCGTTCAAGCAACAGTATGGTCTTAGCCCTAGTCAGTTTCGTCAACTAGACTGCCGTACCGCTACTCAAGTTCTAAGGAGCATAGAGTCTTATGAAGATTAAACTAACGAGCGTATCGATAGCAGACTATGACAAGGCATTGAAGTTTTATACGGAAATCTTGGGGTTTAAGAAAAAACACGACATTCCATTGGGGCAAGGCGCACGGTGGTTAACGGTTGTTTCCCCTGAAGAACCAGATGGTACTGAGCTATTGCTTGAACCAAACGCCGATTATCCCGCAATGAAGGCGCTAAAAGAGTCGCTGGTCAAAGATGGGATACCCTTCACGGCATTCGAGGTTGATGACATTCAACAAGAGTATGAACGAATGAAAAAGTTAGGCGTTGAGTTTACGATGGAACCAACCAACACAGGGATGACCACCGTTGCCATATTTGACGATACTTGCGGAAATCTGATACAGATGTTTCAAATTACTGGTAGTTAGCGATGCACATAGAAGGGTCACTTTGCCTGTTCGCGTCTCATAGATGGATGGTCAGACAAATGATGTGATGCTGATGAATAGGTTTAGTTTGCCGATAAATGGATCGCGCATAACTTGAAGCCCGTATCCCGAACTGACATTAATCTCCCTACTCTACTCTGCTCCGCATATACACGGAGCGGAGTAACCTCTCTAAACATGATCTTTCTGACAGCGAATGACCAATACCGTTGGAACGTTCGCTCCATTGACCGTCGCTTGCGGTTCGTCTACAGTGATAATTGTCATTCCAGCAGCCCGAATAGCATCTGTATAAGCCGCTAGGGTATGTGGATAATGCTCAACCTCATAGTGCGTCCCGTCAAGCGCAGTGAAAGTGCGCCGTCCACCCCGCAAATAGATCATCGGGTGAAAGTCGCTGAACAACGCCTCACCGCCGGGGCGCAAAACACGGCTTGTTTCCGCTAAGGCCTGTTGCATGGAGTTAGGCGGCAAATGTCCCGTCGCCAGTCCACATACTATTACATCAAAGGTGGCGGAGGCGAAGGGCAAGCGACTCATCGTTGTTTGCGCTAACGGGTATGCAACCCCCGCCTTGATCCCAGCGTGCAGCATTGGGCCGCTGTTATCAACCCCCACCACCTGTGATGCACCTGCGTTGTGTGCAATCAGTCCGTAGCGCCCGGTTCCGCCAGCCAGATCGAGCACCACCAGATCCGTCAGTGGCGGCATCGCGTACAGCATCGCTGCCTGTTCGATCTCCATCAAGCCATTGTGAGCGTAGGGCGGATACGACTCCGCCCACAATGCGTAAGCATCCAGCGACGATAAAGATTGGCGGTGCGCCAAGCGTCGCTTGAGTCGCGACCACAACGACACGCTGATCCTTCTCACTGAGTAATGGGACAATGCGAACTCTCGCTTTCTCCCAGTGGCGGCAGCGCACCCGTGTTAGGATCACGTAGTTGCTTTAGCTTAAAATAGCAGCTTAAGACCCGCTTAACGATAGGCAGCGAATTGGCTGATCCTTCATTGCCGTGATAGATAAAAGCCACCACAATAATTTCTGGCTTGGTGAACGGTGCATAGCCAACAAACCAAGCATGAGCGGGCCAACTTCCCGAAATACACAACCCCTGTTTCGCAGCGATATTGTCGCAATATTCGGCAGTGCCAGTCTTGCCTGCCGGATCGAAGTTCACGCCCGCCATACCCTTGAGTGCTGTACCGCCGGGATCGGTGACAGCAAGGTGCATCCCCTGCCGCACGAGATCAAGGTTTTCTGGATCGACAAAAGGCGGTTGGTAGTCTTGATAGGTTGTGACTTTATTCGCGCCTGTGTCTTGGGTGAATTTGTATTGGAGTGGATCGCATAGATTCCGATAGCTGTAGCCAGTCGGCGAATTAACCGTATAGGTTACTTCGCGTCCGCTGCATGTGCCTTTATCGTCTTTGGTTCCCAGACAGACTTTGGCTATGTAGTTTTTCTTGAACTCGTCGGTACAACGTTTGAATTGTTCAGGATCGTATAAGGCATTCTCTTTGTCATTGTAAGGGCTGTTCTGGTCGCAGATACAGGTAATGCTGTCTTTGCCGTGAATGAACAGGTCTTCGCGTTCATTTAACACTGCTGGAGTCCCTTCAGGGGGCAGTATCAACGTGCGATCAATGCTTGGGGTAGGCCGTTGCAATGTGTTCCCCGCCGAATCGATCCAGCTATCAAGGAGCGTTGGCTGGAAAACTGTTCCCCCATTCACAATCGAAGCAGCGGCGTTGAGCAGTTGCAGCGGCGTAACGGTCACATAGCCTTGCCCAAAAGATGCATTATAAGTGTCGCCAGTAGACCAGCTTTCTCCGTAGATACGCCGCTTCCAGTCTGGATCGGGCATCCGTCCTGAAAGTTCACCGGGTAGTTCAACGCCCAATTTTGTGCCGATCCCGAACATTGTGGCGTAGCGATCCAAGTTGTCAATACCTAGCCCACCGGGGCGTAAGGTCTGCGGCGATACATCATCGTTGCCGCCGCCGACCTGATAGAAATATACGTCACAACTCCAAGCAATGGCGTGGATAAGATCCACTTTTCCATGCCCGCCCTTGATCCAGCACACGAACTTTTGGCGTGTCGCCAGATCGTTGACGGCAAAGCTGTTATTGACGAACAATTCGCCCGAATCAAACAAAAAAGAGTTGGGAGCAATCACTTTTTCCTGAGCGACAGCACTTGCCGTAAGCAGTTTCCAAACGGAACCGGGCGGGTATAGCGAACTAATGGCATTGTTGGCAAGCGGCTTGGTCGGATCGTTGAGTACGCGCAAGTAATAGTCAACATCAATGGCCCGCGCAAAACGGCTGTTATCGTAGCTAGGCCAACTAACCATCGCCAGAATTTGACCGTTGTTGGGGTTCATGGCGATGACCACCCCCGACTGAGTAACCGTACTGTGAGCCGCTGTGTTAATTTGATCGATCTGGTAGCTCAGGGCTTGCTGTGCAGCTTTCTGTAACTCCACATCAATACTCAGACGCACATTACGACCTGCAACGGGTTCATCGCGCTTGATGACACGCACGGGCAGGCCAGCCACATCGACAGTCTGGGTTAGCACGCCGCGTTTACCAGCCAATTCGGTATCGAGGTATGCTTCGACTCCAGCATAGCCGACCCGCTCGAAAGCTGGGTTGTAGCCCTGATCGCGTAGGATTTTGGCTTCGTCCTCACCGATTGGCCCCAGATAGCCCACGATCTGTGCAGTGGTCGCTCCATTAGGATACTGCCGCACTGCGACGGGCTGGTCTACGCTGACTCCCGGCAAATTCTGATTGTCCTCAAGAATATTCTGAGCAACCGCTTGGGGAATATCCGTCTTGACAACTACCGGGCGGTAAGGCGCGATACCCTGACCTTCCTTGACCATTTCGTCAAGGCTGCGGATAGTCTTTTTACCCGCTGCATCGGCGGCGGCACGGGTCGCAGGCACATCGATCAAAGCTGAGAGGCGATTGAGCACCGCAAGTGCCTGATCCTGATCGTCGGGCAAACCTGCGGGAACCACTGAGACGTTGAAGGCGGGCGAGTTCAAGGCTAGCCCAACTCCAAAGCGATCATAGATCACGCCTCGTGGTGCAGGCAGCGGCACACTCTGGGTAGAGTTTTCATTGGCGTTTGCAGAAAGTTGAGTGTAGTCGGTAAACTGCCACTCATAGAGACGCAATACAAGAATTACGAATGCAGAGAGCATAACCACCATGAAAAACACTAAACGTGGTCCCTGAAAAGGCATTAGATTGTTACGCATACAGTAAACCTCATACGTTTTACTATCGTTTACAGGGTAACGCGCCGGGGGCGCGACATACGGAAAATAATCCCCATGATTCTGAAAATAGGCAAGATCAGCACGACGTTAAACAACAGAGTCGGCACCGTAATCGTTGATAGGGTATAAGAGATCGATACTGTGTGCCCTAACACCGTCAACAGGATCGCCAGCACCAGTTGAAAGATTGCTGTGCCAGCGGCGATGATAATCGGCGGGAAGATGATATTGTTCCGGGAGACTGGCCCAAGCACTAGATCCGAGAGGAAAACCACGACTACCAGCGCCAATGCCGTTGTACCCGTTGGCGCACTAGTCACCAGATCCTGTAGCACCCCGCCGACAATAGCCCAAATAATTCCTTCTTCCAATCCCGCCAGCATCGTCCATGACAGTACCATCATCAAGATAAGATCAGGCCCGCCGCCTGCAATGCGGATCTCCGGGATGACCGTCGATTGAAGGATCACAGCAATCAACAGGAGTGGCAGGCTGATATAGCGCCCCACAGAGTCTTCTTATTGCCTCAAAGGTCTATTGGCCTGACACTGCGCCGGGGGCAGGCGTTGCTGTCGCAAAACTCGACAGGTCTAGCGGTTGGAAGTTCGTGATGACCATGACAATTTCCAGTCGGTTGAAGTCAATGTAACTGCGTACCTGAGCCTCTTGAAACAGGTTAGTATCATCCAACCGCGAATTGATCAACTGCCCAACGGCGATCCCCGTTGGAAACTTCCCGCCGATACCCGAAGTCACCACCGAGTCGCTCTGGTCTACTTCGTCTGTCAGCGGGATAAAAGTGATCCGCAGATCGCCGCTGGCAGTCCCGACAAGGCTACCTTCGGCGCGGCTTTTTTGCAGCCGCACGTTGACATAACTGTTGAGATCGGTGACAAGCTGCACTTGTGCATTCGTCGCGGCAACTTTAAAGATTCTCCCCACCAAACCAAGTTCCGTAACAACGGGCATTCCCACCGCCAGATTATCGCGTGTGCCGCGATCAATGATAATGGTACGCAGCAGCCCTGTCGTATCCCGCCCGATGACTGATGCGGCGAGATATTGGCGATCTGGGAACTCATTTTTGTAACCGACTAACGACGACAGACGCGGATAATCGGCCTTGATCTCGCGCAGTTCGACGATCTCTTGTTGGAAATTAACGAGCGCTTTTTCGAGTTCGGCATTACGCTGCTGCAACGTCTGGTAGTCCGAAATATTATTGAAGACTGTCGAGGCGCGATTGGTGACATTGCTCGACGCGCCTTGCAGCAGGCCAAGCGGCACCGAGAGAAGTGCTTCCACAGGAGAGAGAATACCTGTCACGCTGATCCCGATCAGGATAAGGCAGATAAAAACGGCTACCCCAAAAATAATGAGTCTACTCGATCCAGAACGCATAAGACCCGCCCGTAACAATCATCGATCTTTTTACAACGGATATGATATAGATCAGTGTTGGGTGCTGCCACGTTCCAGCCCCGCCAACAAACTCCGCAGATTGTCATAGTCTTCGAGGATACGGCCTGCGCCACGTGCCACACAGGTCATCGAATCTTCGGCAAGCCAGACCCGCACCTTAACTTCATCGGCAACCCGTTCGGTTAGCCCTTTAAGCTGACTGCCGCCGCCTGCCATACAGACTCCGCTTTCCATGAGGTCAGCCACGAGTTCCGGCGGCGTTTCGTCCAACGCATCGCGGATCGTGTCCACAATGATGTTGACCGACCCCGACAGCGCTTCACGCAGTTCAATTGAACTGACTTCAACCGCTTTGGGTAAACCTGTTACCAGATCCCGCCCCCGCAATACAAGAGTGCGTTCTTCGGGCAGTGGGAAGGCCGACCCAATCTCCATTTTGGCTTTTTCAGCGGTACGCTCACCAATGAGTAGGTTATGCTTGTTCCGCATATACTGGATAATGTCTTCGTCCATCTCGTCGCCCGCCACACGGATCGAACGGCTGATCACAATTCCGCCGAGTGAGAACACTGCGACTTCGGTGGTTCCGCCGCCGATGTCCACGATCATGCTGCCGCGAGTCTCTTGAATGGGCAGCCCCGCGCCAATCGCTGCCGCCACTGGTTCTTCGATCAGGTGTGCTTCGCGTGCGCCTGCGCTCATTGTCGCGTCATAGACTGCCCGCTTCTCGACTTCCGTAACTCCACTCGGAATACCCACCACCACACGCGGACGTGGGATCGGAACCCAGCTTTGTTCGTGAGCCTTGCTGATAAAGTAGTGCAGCATCCCTTCGGTGATCTCGAATTCGGAGATCACACCGTCGCGCAATGGGCGAACCACCAGAATATGCGATGGCGCTTTGCCGCCCATTTCCTTTGCTTCTTGCCCATAGGTAATAGGCCGCCGCGTCTTTTTTTCGATAGCCGCGTAGGAAGGCTCGTTGATCACAATTCCTTTGCCACGCACACTGACGAGTGTATTCGCCGTGCCGAGGTCGATTCCAATGTCCAGCGAAAATAAACCGAGCAACCAGTCCAATGGGCTGAGCACGTTGTATTGTCTCCTTTATCCTCGCCAGCGCCGTCAGGCCAACGGCGACTGCGGTAGCCCTCAACGCTATCGTGTATATGACGGGGGCAATAGTGCATTATAACCAGCACATTACGCAAATAGCAATGAGGATGGGATCAACGCACAGGGTTAGATAAGCGTCTCCCATGACTTATGCCATCAGATTTACGCTGAAAGGAGCGTCTATCGGGCAAAATATTAGCATTTACTATATTTTTATAACTACTACTTCGGTTCCGAAGATTATTCGTCTGCAAGTTTGAGAGATTGTAGCTGGGAAAGGTAAGCCCTTTGCATAAATTAACGGTTACTCAAACTCGCAGTAGCTAGCAAGCCTTTTAACCTTTCGTGTGTATCGGTTTCTGGCATGGGGATTTTGACGACTAATTTATGATCCGGCGACTCACTGAGCAGCAATGTCGTTTGTTCAAAAGACAAGCGTCCAACGACTGGATGCTCGAATTCCTTGCACAGGTTGCGTCGTTCAATCACCTCGTGACGGTTCCACGCAACCCGGAATTCCTCACTGGCATTCATTAAGCGTGCAACAAGTTCGCCAAACTTTGCGTCTTCCATATAATGCCCATAACTCACCCGAAACTCAGCGATCATTCGTTGGGATTGTTGTTGCCAGTTAACAAGACATTGGCGAATAACAGGGCTGACAAACATCAACCACACTTGGTTGCGCTCCTCAATGGGCATCGTCTCAAGGTTGCCCAGTAACAAACTGGCCGACTGATTCCACGCCAAAATATCCCAATAGCGCCCCAAAATAAAGGCGGGGAATTCGCCCTGATTTCCTAACAGGGTGTGCATTGCTGGGCTGATCACTTCACGAGATTCCGCCGATATTTCATATGGCAATTGAGGGTGTGACAGCGTGAACAAATAGCGCGTTTCGTACTGGTCGAGTTGCAGAGCGTTGGCGATACTCTCAACGACCTGTTCAGAAACCGAGATATTGCGGCCTTGCTCCAACCATGTGTACCAAGTCAGGCCGACCCCTGCAAGTTGCGCGACTTCCTCGCGGCGCAGTCCGGGGGTGCGTCGTCGCCTACCAGAAGTCAATCCGACATCGGCTGGGCTAAGACGTGCGCGACGCGATTGCAAAAACTCCGCCAGAGTCTCGCGTCTTAAATTGTGCTGCATAACAGTTCCTTCGCATAAGCCAGTTACTATCAATAATAGTATAAACCCACTCCTATCTGTACAGATCATTTTATCCAATAATGAGGGGCAGTTCGCTCAATTATCTGAAGCGAACCAATTCTACAAATGGAGAGTGGCAATGCGACGCAAATTGGGGTTCAGTTTACTGGTTCTCACACTACTGCTCGGACTGTTTGGCGGAACGCAGTTTAACGCGGTACACGCACGAAGCAGCGCCGAGGGATCATGCACGCAAGTGGGCGGTACGTTTCTGATCAATTTCGTTGATCAGACCACAGCAATTGCTGCTCTGACAGGAGATTTGCAGGGCGCGGTTCGCGGCGTGATAGTCAAAAGCGCGGCAGGCGACAAGGGAGTTCTGAATTTGTCGCTCGAACACGCCATCACGACCAGTTCCGGCGATTCGATCCGCACTGCTGATCAGGCTGTGCTTACGCCCGTTCAGGATAAAACCTACTTCATGTCGCAGACGCAAACGATCATGAGTGGCACCGGGCGTTTTGCAAATGCAACCGGAACTATCAAAGAGTTCGGTGCGGTTGACATGGCGACTGGTCAGGGCGTGCTGCGCTACAGTGGGCAAATCTGTACTAAAGCCTCTTAATTTCGCTTATCATGAAAGCCATTTGCCATAACTACTTTGCAACCAAGACAGTAAATGGCTTTCGTATTTTCATCATTCAGAAGTTATCACAAGGAGAACGCATGACAATTTTTATGCTCATTCATGGTTCATGGCACAATGGGACCGTTTGGCGCAAAGTACAGCACCTACTGGACGGCAAAAGTGTAGTCAGTTATGCGCCCACCTTGACGGGCTTCGAGTCATTCAGCAGCCCTGCCGCGCCGACCATTGGGCTGCACACCCATATTCAGGATATTGTTCAACTCATTCAAGATCGTGCGCTTGATCAGGTGATATTGGTTGGTCACAGTTACGGCGGAATGATTCTGTCTGGTGTGGCTGATCTGATTCCGGCTCAAATTGCCCAATTGGTGTACCTTGATGCGTTCATTCCCGATAGCAATCAATCGCTGTTTGACATCATGGGAGTAGAACAGTCAGCACAGATGCGGAAGGCGCTTGTCAATGCCGAGGGGCGCAGCCTAAAAGATGGAGCGGAGAGCGTTTGGTTGCTGCCACCGGGAAATCCGCAAGATTATGGTGTCTCTGACTCTAATGATGTGGCATGGCTCCAAACAGAGATGCCTTATACGCCCGTTCTCACTTTCGAGGAAGGAGTGATGCTGGGTAATCCAGCAGCGTTGGCGACACCGAAATATTTCATTCGCTGTACTGCCTTCGATTATTTAGCCGCTCAAGAACAGAAGGCAATCGCGGCAAATTGGAAAACTTATCAACTGCCGACAGGTCATGATGCGATGGTCACGATGCCGGAAGCGTTAGTCGATATTCTGCTAGAAATCGCACAACTTCCACAAATATCGTCGTAGCCCAGCGCCTAATTCCATATACACTATCATTGGCAGTCGATAATTCTGGTCTAGCGGTTATCCGTTCGCGCCGTCAAGTAACTCAACAGATCGATCTTGGTCAAGATGCCTGTTACCCAGCGATGATCGGCTTCCGACGAATCATTGTCACGCTCGATCACGATAGCGATAGGCGTAGTAGTAAAGACACTCATCACAGCTTCGAGTGGTGTTTCAGGCGTGACCGTCGCGATATTACGATCCAGCACATCGATCTGCCCAATGGTCTGTTGGCTAGCATCGACCCCACGACTTTCCAACAGATATTTGAGCAGGCTCACCTCTGTCACCAACCCGACCAGATGATGTTCGCCACGCACGACAGGCAGTTGAGATATATCGTTCTCCTTCATGAGCGCGATCACGTCGCCCACTCTGTCATCCTGATTGGCGGTGATCAATGGTTTGGCAGGCTTGGCGGCGAGAACATGCTGCACTCGCGCATCTTCGAGTGTCGAGTCGAGGAAGCG
Organism: Chloroflexota bacterium; assembly: GCA_040007395.1. Taxonomy (GTDB): domain Bacteria; phylum Chloroflexota; class Anaerolineae; order Aggregatilineales; family UBA2796; genus DATGFK01. The sequence continues at coordinate 26,990 of JBDTVG010000077.1, read as the reverse complement.
ATTCTCGCGCATCCACTCGTCATCAAAGACTTTGCCCAAATTGCGATAGCCGGAGTCGGGCAGCAGCACAACCACTAATTTATCGGGACCGAGGTTATTTTCGAGCGCGTATTTGAGCGCCCCGACCACCGCGCTGCCAGACGATCCACCGCAGAACATGCCTTCTTCACGCACAAGACGACGTGCCATCAGGAACGATTCCTTATCCGTAACCTTGACCATATCATCGACCACGCTGAAATCGTAGATCGATGGGATAAAGTCTTCGCCAATCCCCTCGATCTTGTAGGAGTGCGCTTCGGTCATCTGGCCCGTCTTGAAGTAGTCGTATAGGACAGAGCCAACCGGATCTACGCCAATGATCTGGACATGCGGGTTTTGCTCTTTGAGATAGCGACCTACTCCCGTAATTGTGCCACCTGTCCCCATACCCACCACAAACGCATCGATCTGTCCAGCGGTCTGCTGCCAGATTTCTGGCCCGGTGCTGTGGTAATGGGTTTCTGGGTTTGCCGGGTTATGATACTGGTTGGCAAGGATCGCATTTGGTGTATCTTTGGTGATCTGCTTGGCAACACTGTAATAGCTGCGCGGATCTTCGGGAGAAACATTGGTCGGCGTGACGACCACTCGCGCCCCGAACGCCCGTAACTGCTTGATCTTCTCAATCGATTGTTTGTCGGGCAGTACAAACACACACTTGTAGCCTTTGATGGCAGCGGCAATGGCAAGCCCTACGCCAGTATTCCCAGAGGTCGATTCAACGATGGTTCCGCCGGGGCGCAGCAGCCCTTTGCGCTCCGCATCCTCGATCATGTTTATCCCGATGCGATCCTTGACCGAACCACCGGGGTTGAAGAATTCGACTTTGGCGACTATCTGTGCTGCCACGCCGCGTGTCACGCTGTTCAGGCGAACCAACGGCGTATTGCCCATCGTCTCCAGAATATTGTTGTAGATTTGTGCTGCTACCGTTGTATCCATCGCTTGCTTTCCTTCTAGTTCCAATTTGTTTCTATGATAGCAAAAGCCTTCGTTTTCGCGGCAATGATACCTCCGAAGGTAAGCCACGTACCATTGGGTTAACAAATAGCTGCCACCAACTTTACACTCATGAAATGTTTGGAGTTTTCTTAACCAGCGCAATTTTAAAATTAGCGTTAAAGTTAGAATCGGAAAGACGATATATCTTTGCGATACGTGCTTTATCGCTTTTCAGGGCAAATTCAGGTACAGTACATTTAGTTCGCAAACCAGAGAGGAACTAACGTACTGTTTAAATGTATCGCCTCTCGAGGTACATTTAAGTCAGACGGTTTTTCAGTTTGTTTAAGATGCGTTTGTAATCAGTTTAGATCGACAGCACGATACTCTTATGCTTGAATCAGGAGTCAACCAACGATGGAAACTACACAGACAGCACGCACTCCAATTGAACCAGCCGAAGCGCAAATTTTGGTCGTCGAAGATAATGTTCCAAACTTTGTTTTGATCGCGCGAATGCTGGCTTTTATGGGGGTACAACGCTGCGAATGGAAAACGTCGGGGTGGCAAGTCGTCCAGTTTGCCGATACGCTGCCACGCATCGACTTGATCTTGATGGACATTCGTTTGCCCTATGAAGATGGCTATCAGGCACTCCAGAAAGTCCGTGCCAGCAGCCGCCTCAAATCGACTCTGGTCGTGGCGGTCACTGCCGAAGCCAGCGACGAACAGATGACCAAAGCCAAAGCCGCAGGCTTTAATGGTTTTCTAGGAAAACCACTTGACCCGGATCGGTTTCCCGACCAGATCAAGCGGATCTTAAATGGCGATGCAGTTTGGGAGTGGCGCTAATTCACGTTTTGGGTCAGGACGACATCAAATCTTTGTAGAGTTGCTGTGTCTCTGGCTGTAACGGAATGTGCTGGTCAGCAAGGATCTCTTGCAATTTTTGGTAGTGACTGGCGGCTTCGCTCCGACGGCCCAATTGGGCGTATAAGCTCATGACTTCGCGGTGAATATCCTGACGGCGCGGATTTTCCTTAAGTGCCTGTTGCAATAGTGCCAGTGCGTGTTCAGGACGGTCATCCTGCAAGCGCATGTGAGCCATCTCCGTCAGGGCTTCGAGATACCCCGCCTGATATTCTTGCCGCCGCTTGGCAATCCAAGGTTCATTATGCCCCTGCAAAAAGGGTCGATGATACAGGTCAATCACGCGCTGCCATGCTGCCCCTCGGTTTTCGGATGTTGTAAGCCGTGCTTCGACTAACGCTCCGACAAATTCCGTAATATCATAGTGAATGCTTAATTGCGGGTTGACATGGTACGATCCATTTTCGTGGATCAGCGCATCAACACCCAGCGCTTCAATAGCCTTGTGCAGCCGACGTTTGGTGACATGGAAAACGTTTACCGCTTGATCTGTGCTCAATTCAGGCCAAAACGCCTGACAGATCTCCGAACGGGTCACAACAGGCCGATCTAGCGCGAAAAAGAACAACAGCCGGGGTAAATGCCCTTCCCAATTTTCAATCGTCTCGTTATCGACTTCGACAGTGCCGGGGCCAAGTCCGGTGATCTTGACACGGGCATTTTCGCCCGCCTGATTCTGGTAAAAGTCGCCGCTGATCAACTCATTGTCGCGAAGCATAACTGCTTTACTCTGCGCGATGAGTGACATCCAAGGGAAGCGTGGTAGGTTACGTCCACTGATCACGAGCCGCGTTTGCGGTGGCAAGTAATCCACCAATGCCTCAAAGAAGCGTTGCAGGTCATCGCCAATTTCCGCCCGGTCAAATTCGTCTAGCAGCAGCAAGAACGGTTCACTGGTCAGGTTGTTAAGGTCTTCGGCAAACGCCTCTAACAGCGGGACCAGATCCTGCAAGTTATCCAGACCCACCATATTGATTGCTGCCCCGAAGGTTGGCACTTGTTCCGCCAAATCATGGGTAAAGCCAGCAATAAAAGTCGGTACATCGATGTCGTCAGTACTCATCGCATAGTAGTAGACAGGCAGTTTATCATCGACAATTAGGCGACTGACCAGTGCTGTTCGGTAGCGACTGTCAGGATGCAGTAAGATAAGACGTGAGTCTTCTACATAGGCGTGGAAAGTATCGTATATCTCTCCAATTACAGTATCGAGTGTCATTCCTGTTCACTTTCATTTCATTGATAAACACAATGGTCGCAAGTATAGCAAGCCTACCAAAAAATGCCACACTAATTAACCTGTATGTGCCAGTGGCGAGAAACTTAGCTCGCAGCTTGCAAATGAGGTGAATGCTACACCCTTAATATGTGTTTTGTTATCCTTCACAACATGAGAAAATCATAAATATCAAGGTATCGATCCTCAATGCCCTAACATTTAATGCAAAAATCACAGACAGTTTGCAAGGTCTAACAAGATAATAAAATTATTTTTTGGCAGTTTGTTATAGACTATACAGTTAGGAGTATGGGTTATTGGGCGGCTAGCATGAACAACAATCTGGACGAACAGTATTTTGGTGGCAGTACCGATTATCAAAATAGTGATATGTCCGACGAGGACGACTCCGATGACGGACAGATGCTTTCGGCAGAACAAGCAAAGGATCAAGCCTCGGACGATGTACGTTGGCAGCATATCGACTATTACGTGCGGCGTGTCGATGACGGCCTAGTACTGGTAGAAACTTTGTTGAGGATCGACCCCGATGGCGTGCAGGAAATTTGCACGTTTTACATCGACATCGATCAGCTTAATAAAGAATGGGTTCAGGCGGTCTGGGAGCAAAGCGAAGGCCTTGAAGAAGGCAAAAGCGCCGATTTTGTCCCGCCGGACGAACTGTATTTCTATGACTCAGGAATAGCCGACGAAGAAGACGAGTTATAGAGGTAGTATAGCAGGATGGCACACAGGCAGTCTCCTACGAAATACACATGGGATTAAAGGAACGATTTTGGGTCGTCGCCCGTGATCTTTGAATCTATCCATAAAAAGAGCGAGTTTCAGCACTCGCTCTTTTTGCTAACGCACTATTGCCAACGCCGATTAGCGGGTATTGCACTCTGGGATCTTCAGCGTTTGTCCGGCGTAGATAATTTCCGTGTTGTTAATCGAAGGATTCGCCCTGATCAATTCTACGACACTGCGATTAAAGCGCAGCGCGATACGGATTAGGCGGTCATTCATCTCAATATGGTAGGTGCAGTCTGCGTCAAGTTTACCCGTTGCACCGTCTTGCGAAGGCTGGACAGTGATGGTGCGACTCGGCGTTAGAGTCAGGCTGGGCAGTGCCGGGCTGGATGTTACGGTTGGAGTCGGTGTTTCGCTAATCAGCGCGGGCGGCACAGCAGTCGCGTTGTCGTTGGCAGATTCAGTCGGAGTCGGCGTGGTCGTGTTCAACGGATATGGTGTCTCGCTGGAAGCACCCCCCGCTACAGGACTCTCCGCAGGAACTGTCGTGTTTTCCGCAGGTGCTACGGTAGTTTGCACCGGGGCTGCCGTATTTTCGACAGGCGCGGCAGTCGTTTCGACAACAACCGCTGTATTTTCGACTGGCGCAGGTGTTGTTGGCGCTAGCGTAATGGTTAAGGTTGCTGTCGGCTCTCCGGGATTTGCGCCAGACACGGTCGTTTCAGAAGCAGCGATAGCAGGTAGTGCAGTGGGAGTTGGGATAATTGGTTCAGTAGTCGGCACTATCGCGGGAAGTTGCGTCGGTTCGACAACGGTTTCCGTAAGTGGAATTTCTGTCGTAGCGGCAGGCGGTTGAGCCGTATTCGTCGGTGGGATCGTTGCTGTTTCGGGTTGAGTCGGTTCGACGGTACTTACGGCAGTGTTCTCAACTGGATTCTCGATGGTCGCCACTTGCGTCGTCTCAGCCGTTACCTCTGGTGGGATCGTTGCAGGGATAGGCGATTCTGCTGGAACAGGCGAAGATTGTACCGCTACGCCCGGCGCAGTTGGCAAGGGCGATTCATTGAGATTACGAAGGCAGCCTGTCAGAAGCAACGACAGAGCACACCAGACAATTATTCGGCTCACAGATTTCATCAGACAAAACCGCCTTCTTGACAGGAGAAGCTCACGCCACGTAGTATACCAAACTTTGAGTTAAATCAGAATTTGGATCTCGTTGCCTTGCACACGCACTTCATAACGCGGTACAGGTTTGATAGCAGGCATACTTAACACGGCACCTGTCGAAATATCGAAGCGTGCGCCGTGACGTGGGCATTCGATGGCTAACCCAGTCAATTCCCCTTCGGCAAGCGGGCCATCATCGTGAGTACATAAGTCTTCAATCGCGTAATATTTATGATCCACGTTGAAGATAGCAATGAAATGATCGTTGACTTCCACAACGGCGCGTTCGCCCGGTGTGAGTTCGTCGGTGGTAGCAACCGTTATGAATTCAGGCATGTTAGAATTGGGTGACCTCGTTGGGATCGCGGTGGTCAGAGTCGTTGTCAGAATTGACAGGATCGGCGTGCTGCGCGTGGAATTTACGCTCGGCGGCCTTGACCGTGTTGAGCGCCAGAGTCGCGCACTTAGGACGGTTAACGACGACATCACGGCCTAGTTCATCTACGAACTGTGTATAGTCCATATCGTTGACTTCGTGCAGCGTCTTGCCAATGATTTGCTCGGTCAGGATCGAGGCGGCAGCTTGACTGATCGTGCAGCCTTCACCCTCGAAGCTAGCATCGGTGATACGTTCGCTGTCGTCGATCTTGAGATACATGGTCACGATGTCACCGCAGCCGGGGTTGCCGCCCTTGAGCGAAACGGTGGCATCGGGCATGGCCCCATGATGTCGTGGGTTCTCGTAATGGTCAAGAATATTATCGATATAATCCTGACGGCTAAACATAGGATTAAGTCTCCTGAATCTCTCGTTTGTTCGGATAAATGGGTCGGGCAGGCCCGACCCCTACAATATACGATACGGATTGATGTAGAGGCCGTCGCCTGCGCGACCCTGCATATTCTAGCGCTCGATAGGTGCACCGACTAGATTACCCCATTCCGTCCACGATCCATCGTAGTTACGAACATTAGGATAGCCTAACAAGTAATGCAGCACAAACCACGTATGGCTGCTGCGTTCCCCGATCCGGCAGTAGGCGATCACGTTATCGTCGGCACTGAGTCCTTCACGCTGCTCATAAATGGCGCGGAGATCGTTGGCACTCTTGAAAGTCCCGTTTTCCTCGGCGGCTTGCGCCCAAGGTACGTTCTTTGCGCCGGGAATATGCCCACCACGCAGCGCGCCTTCTTGAGGATAGGCTTCCATGTGCAGCAGTTCACCGCTGTATTCCTTCGGGCTGCGGACATCGACCAACGGCTGCCCGCTGGCGATATGATCTTTGACCTGATCGCGGAAGGCGCGATATTTGTAGTCAGCGCGTTCGGGTGCTTTGTAGTCGGTGGTGGGATAGCTCGGTTTGTCTTTGGTCAACGGACGCGCCTCATCGATCCACTTTTTGCGCCCGCCGTCCATGACTTTGGCGTTATCATGCCCGAAAAGCTGAAACACCCAGAAGGCATAAGTTGCCCACCAGTTATTTTTGTCACCGTAGAAAACAACGGTTGTATCGTTGGCGATCCCATTGCGGGACATCAGTTCGCTGAACGACTTGCGATCTAGATAATCGCGGCGCAGCTTGTCATTGAGATCGCCTACCCAGTCGATCTGGACTGCGCCGGGGATGTGACCTTGCTCGTACAGCAGAATATCTTCGTTCGACTCCACGAGCCGCACTTTGGGGTCGTTTAGGTGGTCTGTAACCCATTGAGTCGTAACCAGTACTTCGGGCTGGGCATAGCCTTTGGCGGCGATGGCGGGATCAAGTTGTTGGGTCATTTGTTTTTCAGTCATTGTGATTTCCTACCTCTTCTATAAAACGTGGCTAAAGCAAAAAAAGAGCGCGACTTGCGCCGCGCCCAAAAGAAGTCTGTCTATCCAGACGAGATCGCGACGGCTGTTATGATCGATAACGACAACAGAGACAATAGCAATCGGTAATGCTAGTCATGGCGCGACGGACAAAGCTAAGCGGTAGCATTAGCGAACTCGCTCCGGCATGTGTTCGAGCTTCTCCGCGATATGAGCGCTTAGGCGAGTGCGGACTTCCTCGAATGGGATACGCTCCATAATCGGGTCAAAGAAGCCGACCACGATTAGGCGTTCCGCATCGGCGCGAGTCATGCCGCGACTCATCAGGTAGAAGATCGGCTCCTCTTCCAGTTTGCCAATGGTTGCCGCATGGGTGCAGCGCACATCGTTCGCCATGATCTCAAGGCCGGGAATGCTATCGGCGCGGGCATCGCGGCTCAACACCAAATTGCGGTTGGCCTGAAAGCCATCGGTTTTTTGGGCGTGGGGCAGCACTTTGATCATGCCCTGCCACACACTGCGCGACTCATCTTTGAGCGCTCCCTTGAACAGTAGATCGCTAGTCGTGTGTGGCGCGTTGTGATTTTGCTGCGTGTCGTGGTCAAGCAATTGGTTGGAGTCGGCAAAGAACAACCCAGACATCCGCGCCCAAGACCCTTCGCCATCCAATTCGATCTCGGTGAAATCTTTGGTCAGTTTGCTACCCATCGTGCCGATAATCCAGTCAAGTTGAGCAGAATTACTAACGCGGGCGCGTTCGTGGCGGAAGTCGTAGACATTGCGACCCCAGTCTTGCAGTGACACGTACTTGAGATTGGCATTCTCGCCGACCAGCAGTTCAGTCCCGCCGACATAGGCGGCGTGTTCTGGCACATCTGCCGACGAAAGGTACTCGTTCAAGAAGGTCGCCTGTGCGCCTTCTTCGAGCACCACCAGAATATGACCTAGCGTCATGCCAGACTGAGTATTGTAGAAAATGCTGTGCAGCGGCAGTTCAACCGCTTTGCCACGCGGCACATACAGGAAGATTCCGCACGTCCACAGCGCCGCATTGAGTGCCGCGAATTTACCTTCGCCGGGTAACACGGCTTTGGTCATCAGGTTAGGACGAACGAGATCCTCATGTTCGCGGATCGCCGTGTCCAGATCGGTAAAGATGATGCCCTGCTGACGCATGGACTCATCGACTTCGTTATGAACGATCTTGCCGTCCACCGCCGCGATCAAGCCGCCTTGACGATCACCAATCAACGGTGCGCGGTTTTCTGCCGGAATGACCTCAAATGAGGTATGAGCAGGCACAGTCAAAAGTCCGGCTTGCTCCCATTTAATCGTGGTATAGTCGGTGCGCCGCCATTCTTCCTCTTTGAGCGAAGGCATAGGCATATCGGTGTACAGTTCCCACGCGGCAAGGCGTGATTCCAGTAACCACTTGGGTTCGTTCCTTGATACGCTCAGGGCTTCGACATCGGCCTGAGTGAGCGTAGGCGCACTAAGTTTCGCAACGCGAGATCGGGTTGCCACAGGTAACACTCTCCCTTACAAGTAAGCGGTTTACCTCACCCCATTCCCAAAAGATCTAGAGGTTTGGTTATTTTAGCGGGCAAGGCAGGCCTCACCCCTACATCATATGGTTTGGATGTAGGGGCCGCCGCCTGCGCGGCCCTGCATTTTCCAGAATTTGCGTGAAATCGGTTAGCCGACGGAACCTTCCATCTGCAATTGGATCAGACGATACAGTTCAATGCTGTATTCGGCGGGTAGTTCTTTGGCAATTGGCTCAATAAAGCCGCTGACGACCATCGCGTTGGCTGCATCTTCGCTAATGCCGCGTGACATCAGATAGAACAACTGATCCTCGCCAACTTTAGTCACTGAGGCTTCGTGACCGATGGTGACATCTTTTTCGTCAATTTCAATCGACGGATAGGTATCGGTACGGCTGTCTTCGTCCATCAGCAACGCGTCGCACACAACATTCGACTTCGAGTCATAAGCGCCCTCGTAGACCTTGAGCAGCCCACGATAGCTAGCCCGTCCGCCGTGCATACTGATCGACTTGCTGATGATCTGGCTAGACGTGTGCGGCGCACCATGCACGATCTTGCCGCCCGCGTCTTGATGCTGACCCTTGCCTGCGAAGGCAACCGACAGCACTTCGCCGTGAGCGCGTTCGCCCATCAAATAAACGGCGGGGTACTTCATCGTGAGCTTGCTGCCGAGGTTCGCATCTACCCATTCCATCGTCGCGTCTTCATAGGCAACAGCACGCTTCGTCACCAGATTGTAGACGTTGTTGCTCCAATTCTGGATCGTGGTGTAGCGAGCGCGTCCGCCCTTCTTGACGATGATCTCAACTACAGCGCTGTGTAGACTGTCGGTACTGTAAGTCGGGGCGGTGCAGCCTTCGACATAGTGAACCGACGCGCCTTCGTCCACGATGATCAGGGTACGCTCGAACTGCCCCATATTCTTGGTGTTGATGCGGAAGTAGGCTTGCAGAGGCATTTCGACATGCACGCCCTTCGGCACATAGATAAACGATCCGCCCGACCAGCACGCACTGTTCAGCGCAGCGAATTTATTGTCCGTCGGCGGGATGATCGTGCCGAAGTATTCACGGAACATATCAGGGTAATCGCGCAGTGCCGAGTCAGTGTCGGTGAAGATCACGCCTTTATCCGCGAGATCCTTGCGAATGGAATGATAGACAACTTCGGACTCGAACTGTGCACCGGAACCCGCCAAGAACTTCTGCTCGTTTTCGGGGATGCCCAGACGATCAAAAGTGTATTTGATGTCCTCTGGTACATCGTCCCATGAAGTTTCGTTGCCAGCGGAAGCTTTGACATAGTAATAGATATTGTCGAAGTTGATCCCGCTCATGTCGCCGCCCCACGTGGGCATAGGCTTTTTCTCGAAGGTTTCGAGCGCACGCAAGCGGAAATCGCGCATCCACTGTGGCTCGTTCTTCATCTCGGAGATCTGAGCAACAATATCGCGATCAAGACCCTTGCGGCTCTTGAAGGCATAGTTGCTATCGGAGACGCTAAAGCCATATTTCTCGCCGTAGCTGTCTTTGATGTCAGCCAATTGCTGGTTCTGATCAGTCATTTTAGTACGCCCTTATCTTTACTTTAAGCAGTCGCGTATTTTTCGGCGATCCAGTCGTAACCTTGCGCCTGAATCTTCTCGGCAAGGTCAAAGCCGCCTTCTTCAACGATACGACCATCGAACATTATATGGACAAATTCGGGCTTGGTGTAGTTAAGGAACTGCTCGTAGTGCGTGATGACCAGCACACCTAAATTTGGCCCGATAAGCTGGTTGATTCCGTTCGCTACGACACGCAGCGCGTCAATATCCAAACCGGAGTCGGTTTCGTCCAGAATGGCGATCTTTGGCTCAAGTGTTGCCAATTGCAGAATTTCGGCGCGTTTCATTTCGCCGCCGGAAAACCCTTGATTCAGATAGCGTCCAGCAAATTTAGGATCTATTTGCAGGTCGTTCATTTTGGCAGTCAGCAATTTGCGGAAGTCCGCGATGCTTATGCCCTTATCCTCAGGATTAACAGCCTTGAGGCGGGCATTGATTGCAGTACGCAGGAAGTTTGCCAGAGTCACGCCGGGGATCGCTACGGGATATTGGAAAGCCAGAAACAGACCAGCGCGGCTGCGTTCGTCGGGTTCCATCTCCAGAACATCCTGCCCATCGAAAATAATCTGGCCTTCGTCTACGATATACGAGGGGTGTCCCATCAAGGCGTTGGCGAGGGTACTCTTGCCCGAACCGTTACGACCCATCAGCGCATGGACTTCGCCCTGCTTGACGATGAGATTAACGCCCTTCAAAATTGGTTTGCCGCCAATGCTGACGTGCAAGTTACGGATTTCTAAGACGGCAGTCATTAAGCCGAGTCTCCTTTTAGGCATAACTTGAAGCGAATGATGGTGCAGTGTGTTGGGAAGTTAATGCCGTTGAATCATGATGTTTACTTGCGTGAATTGTAACAGCTTGCACGAGGAGTGTCAATAAACAAGATAAAAATAAGAAATATTGACTTTTCCCCCATGCCGTGCTAGGATTCTTCCCGAATAGTGAGGGATGCCATGCACGATACACGCTCACAAGTATTGGAAGCGATCAAGTCACAGCAGCAAGCAACCGTCACATCGCTGGCAAACACATTGGGGCTTAGCCCGATCTCGGTTCGCCACCATTTAACGAGTCTGCAAGCTGAAGGATTGGTTCAAGTCGAGATAGATCGGCAGGGAGTAGGTAGGCCACGCCACCTATATTCACTGACCGAGGCGGCGCTGCGCCTTTTTCCGAACAAATATCATGTTCTGGCAGAGCGCTTGCTCGATCAATTGAAGGCGACACTCTCTCCAGACGCGGTAGGTACAATTATCGATGGGTTGGCGGCAGGGGTCGCGGCTCGTTACGGCGCAATGCCCCAGCAAAGTACGCTCAAGGAACGATTGCAACATCTCGTCGAGATTCTGGGCGAAGAAGGCTTTATGGCGCAAGTGCAGCAGGTCGGCGGGAACAGTGTGCTTGCCGAACTCAACTGCCCATATTTGTATGTTGGGCAGCGCCACCCAGAGATCTGCCAGATAGATCGGGCGCTTATCAGGTCAGTATTGGGCGCGAACGTCCAGCAGACTTCGTGTGTCCTGCACGGGGATCGAAGCTGCACATTCAGCCTTGAAGATAATTCGGCACTTTCGGCGGGCTAACCCGTCAGCAGAGGAGATTTTCGATGGCAGATATGCAAGCATTAGTTTCGGAAGACGAAGTGCGTGACGCACTCCGTGAAGTGGTCGATCCTGAGATCGGCATGGACGTGATCACGTTGGGCTTGATTCGTGAGTTGGAACTCAAGCAGGACAGCAGCCATGTTGTCATGCTCCTGACGACACCATTTTGTCCCTACGGGCCACAGATGATGGAACAAGTCCGCCGCAACGTGCAGGACAAAACAGGTGTCCCCACCACAATTGAGTTGGGTCTGGAAATGTGGGACCCTTCAATGATGGAAGAGGGCGCTGGCGAGGATTGGGGTTTGTTCTACTAATCGTCAGCAATTCGACTGAATTGAAAAGAGGCCAGAGGTGAAGATTTCTCTCACTTCTGGCCTCTTTTACTTTAAGTTTTTGTGCTATCGGCTAGCGTCCATCGATTCTCGAATTCATGGTGTTGTTGGTAATGAAGACCAGATACTCCAAATTTTATTGTGCCGCTAGCATAGAAGGAGGCATGGTCGACTAGTCTCGCTGTTGGTGTATAGCCGTGTTTTGAGGCCATCTCGATAATTTGCTGAACACCAATTTTATTATTTGTCCTGATGTGCATTGCCACTATTTGATCTTGATCTACAAAGCGAAGATACACTAACCACATAGACTACCTCTACTTGTAACGATTATGAGTAGTATCCAAAATTACTCTAGCTCGTTACACGTTCAGTATCGAACCTCATCACAGTTGCCGATCTATTAGGTATTCTGCCCACTGCTGTAACAGATCGCGATGTTCGGAAGGCGGCACATTTTGTAAGTGACCCATTGCTTCTTCGACCATCTGGGTCGCCACTTGTTGTGTATAGTCAATTCCGCCCAGATTGTGCAGTAATTTCGTGGTCTGCTCGACCTCGGTTGCGGTAGCGTTTAGGTTGCCGATGACCGAAAGTAATTCGCGCTTTTGCTCATCGTTGGCATTGAGTAGCGCATGGTACACGATTAGGGTCTTTTTGCCTTCGCGGATGTCTGCGCCGACAGGTTTTCCGGTTTGGGCGGTTTCGCCCACGACACCGAGTACATCATCTTGCAACTGGAATGCTGTGCCACACTTGCTACAAAACTCAGCAATATCGTGGATCAGCGGTGAAGTCATGGTGGCATCGTTTAGGCCAATAGTTGCACCTGCCCGCCCAGCAAACTCGTATAGTACCCCTGTTTTCTTGCGGAGCATCTCAACCACCAGATTTTCGGAAAGCGCCACGACTTCGCGTTTGGCATACTGTACGTCGAGTGTTTCACCTTCGACCAACATCAACTGGACATGGGTAGCTAGTTCCCCTACTAGGTTCAATACTAACGCTGGATCGACTTTATATTTGGTATAAAGCTCATGGAACAGCATGTATGACCACGACTGCTGCACATCACCCGCCAGAATACCGATCACATGCCCGTAGTGTTCGGCCTCTGCACCCTTGAAGCCAAATTCTTTTGCGCCACGTTCCGCAAACTCAACGTGAACTGTCGGTGCACCGCGTCGGCGGTCATCCCGATCAATAATGTCATCGTGAACCAGCGTCCAAGTGTGATAGACTTCGATGCCCGCGGCTGCCGGGATCGCCGTTTTTTCGTCACCACCAACCGCACCGCAGCTTAACAGCAATACCGCCGGACGCAGCGATTTGCCGCCCATTTTCAGATAGCTAAAAGCCGCATCACGAATGTGTACTGGCGCGAAACCAAGTGCATATTCACTATTAAATAAATAGTCATAGACAATCTGCTTACGGTTGGCTAGTTCGTCCATGAGGGTTGCGAAACGTTCGTTGGATTTGGTCACCAGAGTTTTCCTTAAAGTCAATGCGTTTTTCAAGCGCTTGCGAGGGGTGATATATTCTGATTAAGGGTTCAGCGGTTGCGCAAGCTGAACCATAATATATTCTGTATCATCCGCCTGAGTTGTGCTACGCCCCAAGCCAAACGGAACATTATTGTTATTCACGACCATCAGCGTTTGCGCGTCTACTGGATAAAGTGCCGAAATGTCGGCAAACGGGAACTCAAATTTTTGCCCCACTCCAAAAGCATTGGCGGGGTTATTAAATACATCGGCGGTAGAGATGTTGTTAGGGTCGGCAATGTTCAGCAGATCGACAATTGGTGCAGCGTTGCCTGAACCCAGATCGATCAGGAAAATTTGCTTGAAGCGCGTTGCCTTGTTTTCCTTGCCGTCCTGCTCAATGATCAAGGCGGTAGTGGCATTGATCATTGTCAAGCCACTGGCGGTACTTGCCCCTCCTGTGAGCGTTAGCGATCCAACACTACTACCTAACGCACGGCTATTGGTGTCGAAAGTGCGAAAGGTAACTTTTGTCCCGGAACGCTGCGCTACCAGCAGACTTGTTCCGTCGGGTAGTCCGGTCATACCCTGTAATGTACCACCCCCACCCAACCCTATTGGCGCATCCAGCAGCCCTCCACTGGCATTAAAATGTAGCAGTGACGGGCCAGATGCCTCGGCGACCCACAGCGATCCATCGGCAGTGCGGCGCAACGCTACTGGATTGAAGTCTGCACCACTCAAAGGTCGTCCGGCGGCGCTAGCATTAGCGATGTTCTTGCTAACCTTTTTCGCCGGGTCGGAGAGTGTCACCCAATCGACGACAGACGCATTACCGCCGCCGCCATTGGCCTGTCGCCAGTCGATTTCTACTGTGTAGATACGCAGCAGATAATCACTGCTGTTTTGGGGAGTGTCGAATACGCCGTTAGTCAGGACAAGCCACGATCCCCCATATTGACCGGGGGTAATCGCGGTCACGCTGCCGACAGGCTGGGTATCAAAGGGCAGCTTGAGGCCGTTTACGGTTTTGTGAGGTAGCGACTGTCCCGCACGTAGGCCGTCCGCCAGTGTTGCGGCAGGTAGAATCGCTCGTGCAACCAGCGTAGCACGTCCAGCTTGTGCTCTGGCAAGCCCCGGCAACACTAGCATTAGGCTAGTTGCCAGAGCTAATACCGAACGGATTAGGACCGGGGCATTACGCATGAGTTCCTCCAACATCGTATGATTATTGTAGTAGGTTGGAGGCAATCTCGCCAGCAAAAGTGGGCGGGATTAAGCGGGCTATATCGTTCTATGCCATTTGATAGCGGGGAAAATACAACACAGGTGTTATACTCCGACACACTATGCAAAGTCTCGGAGAATTGATTGCAGGGAAGATTTTTATGACGACCATACAGACAATTAGTTCGTCTGATATACAATCCCCTAACCTGTATGATCCTGCGTTATACATTAACCGCGAATTAAGTTGGTTAGAGTTTAACGAACGCTGCCTATCCGAAGCCCTCGATCCTACGATGCCACTCTTGGAACGGGTACGCTTTCTGGCAATCTTCAGCAATAATCTTGACGAATTTTATATGGTACGCGTGTCGGGCCTCAAGGATCAGGTGACAGCAGGCGTGGTCGATACACCCTCCGATGGGCTGACCCCGCAGCAGCAGCTTAACGCGATCCGTGAGCGGGTGCTACCCATGAAAATCGAACAACGACGGGTCTTCCACGACGAGCTTGTTCCAAAACTTGCCGAGAATGGTATTCATGTCCTCAGCTATGACCGCCTCAGTGAGGAAGATCGTCGGATGCTGCGCCGCTACTTCGAGACCGAGGTTTACCCGGTGCTCACACCGCTTGCTGTCGATCCGGGTCGCCCGTTCCCGCATATCTCTAATCTGAGCCTGAACTTGGCGGTCATGATCGAGGATGAAGAAGGGAATGAACATTTTGCACGAGTCAAAGTGCCGAGTGTGCTGCCCAGACTGATAGCACTCAATGATGTACTGCGGCTTGAACGGCGCGAAGTAGACCCGCATATCCATCGCCTTGTTTGGCTAGAAGAGATGATCACGGCGAATCTTGATTTATTGTTTCCGGGGATGAAGGTTACGGCTGCCAGCGCCTTTCGGATCACACGCAATAATGATATGGAAATTGCCGAGGAAGAAGCCTCGGATTTGCTCGAAACGATTGAGAAAAGTGTTCAACAGCGCCGTTTTGGGCAGGTAGTGCTGATGACCGCGGTGGATACTATGCCCGAACCGATCCGTGCCATTCTTATGGAAAATCTGGAGATCGAGCCGGAAGATATTTTTACCTTGCGTGCGCCATTGGGAATGAGCGATCTGTTTCTGCTGGCGAATATTGAGATGCCGCAACTCAAAGCCCCCCTCTATATTCCGCAGCAGCCCAGTGCATTTTCCCCCGGAGAGGATATTTTTACCGCGATTCGCCGTCAGGATATTTTGATCCATCGACCCTATGATTCGTTTATCCCGGTGCTGGAATTCTTCGAGCAAGCCGCCGAAGATCCGCAAGTGTTAGCGATCAAAGCGACGTTATATCGCACGGGTAGCAACTCACAAATCATCCAATCATTGCTGCGTGCTCAAGAAAATTCTAAACAGGTGGCGGTACTGGTCGAACTCAAGGCACGCTTCGATGAGGAAAATAACATCGGTTGGGCGCGGACTCTGGAAGGCAGTGGTGTACATGTTGTGCGCGGCGTACCGGGTGGGCTAAAGACTCATGCCAAAATCGCGCTGGTTGTCCGCAAGGAGGGCGACGGTATCCGTCGTTATGTCCATCTCAGCACGGGCAACTACAACGCTTCGACAGCGCGAATTTATACTGATCTGTGCATGTTCACTTGCCGCGATGACATTGCCGCCGATGCGTCGGAACTGTTCAATCGCCTGACTGCTGGGTATTCCAACCACATTGTTGATCGCAACTATCGCAAACTACTGATTGCGCCGGAACATCTGCGGAAGCAGCTTACCGCGCTGATTGAGCGTGAGATCGATCATGCGCGGGCGGGTCGGAAAGCCCATCTGATCTTCAAGATGAATTCGTTAGTCGATGCCGAGATGATCCGGTTACTGTATACAGCTTCTATCGCTGGGGTACAGATCGACCTGCTAGTACGTGGTATTTGTGGGCTGCGACCCGGTATCCCCGGCATTAGCGATAATATCCGCGTGACTTGTCTGATCGGACGGTTTCTGGAACACAGCCGCATCTACTATTTCAACAATAACGGCAATCCTGATGTCTATCTGGGCAGCGCCGACCTGATGCCGCGTAACCTGAACAATCGCGTCGAGGCGATGTTCCCAGTTGAATCCACAGCGCTCAAGCAGCGGCTCATTGACGAGATTCTGGCGATTGAGATGGCGGATAATGTCCGCGCCAGAGAACTGCTATCGGACGGAAGTTATCAGCGGCTAAGTCCTGCGCCGGGTCAGGCCGCTATCGACAGCCAGCGTTGGTTCATGGAACACAGTCGCGACCATTAATCGATGCCTCATCTTCCTTTTGAGTGCCAAAATGCTCAGTCAGGACAATATGACTGAGTAGACGTGGAGAATCGATGGCCCAACGCCAAAAACTCACTGCCCTGTTTTCTGAGCATCATTTACAAATTGCTGCGCTTAAGGTCCTCTGGAAGAACGGGAAGAAAACGACTTATTACTTTAAGATGAGCGGTTCAGAAGCACTTATTATATGGGAACAATTACGCAGCCTTGTCGAGGTATCTGGCTACTGGCCTGTGTTGCTCGGTACAGTACTGGACATGAGAATTCTCAAAGAGTCCATTCCCCGGCATGATGAGCCGAAATCGGTCTATGGCGAGGGATTCGTGATGCATTCGCCCTTGTCCACCGAAACGTTCGCGCATGTAAGCAGTGCCGCTGGCCTCGCATGGCTAGAACGGGAGCGCCAAGAACGGTTGAACGACGAAGGCCCATTTCCACGCAGTGATTGGCCGAGCAATGTTACCAGCTTTAATAAGATTTCCAGTATCTACGATTACAAAACGAATGAGCCATATCCAGAACTATTTATGGCTTTAGTGCCAAGTCAGGAATGCTGGCTCGTTCCGCTCTATCTATCCTTTGGCGGCTGGAATGATTGCCCGCCACCGGATGTGCATGTCAATCTGTTCAAATATTGGTATGACACCTATGGTGCGGAGGTGGTTGCCCTAACCCATGATACGGTTGAAATGCAGGTCAGTTCGCCGCCAACAAGCCCCGAGATAGCAATCAAACTCGCTGAGGAGCAGTTTCTCTACTGTAGTGATATGGACTATGACGGAACGGTCGATGACCTAGCGGCACAGTTGATCAACGCCTCGGTTTGGCTCTTTTGGTGGGATTAGCCGTGAGGTTAGTGTTTCTGCCCACCAATATTGAACCCTGACGCACAAAATGTTTTTACGCCAAGTAGCCCTCGGTCCTATGGTTGAGGGCTGCGTAACATGAGTGATAAACTTACACGACGATGATCTTGGTATCCCACGCATCAAGGGTCAATGTGCTGCTTTCATCAATCGGTGCAGATGTAAACAATTCATAGCCGTTGAGGATTTGTGGGCGAACTTGCTGTGGTTCGTAAGACCAATTGCTAAAAAACCATAGCTTCTTCCCGTCGTGGGCAGTCGCCGAGTGGACACGCACGGGCAACGGGAGATTGCTGAAATTGATTCGGATACCTGCCTGCTTGACAGTCCATACTGCTAATGCTGCGGCGAGGGCTGTATCGGGCAGTGTCCCACAGTAAGTTACTCGACCTCGCCCAAAGGGCTGCGACACAATGGCAGGGAAGCGTCCAAAGTGAGGATGATCATAATAGGCAAGCGCCGTCGCCCCTTCCAGCACCAAACCATCAGCCCAGCCAAGTGCATGAGCATCTTCGGGCAGCGCGAAATCGTCAGCGGCGGCTTTTAGGCGTAGCGGTGCAGCCAGATTGGAGTATTCCTGATAGCTTGCGCCGACCGCATTTCGCAGGATACTCGGCGCACGTCGCCATCGAATACGGGCAAACTCATCGGCATAGCCACTGCGAAAACCAAGCAGCAAATGTCCGCCGTTTTCCGCATAGCGTACCAGCCGTTGGAGCAGTGCATCATCCGCGATATATAACGCCGGAACGATAATTAATGGGTAGGCTTCAAAGTTTTGCTGCGTATGCAGGATGTCCACTTGAATCCGTGCATCAAAAAAGCCGCGATAAAACGTATCGAAAATGCGCCCATACGAACCGTGATCGGGCAAGTTCGAGCCGATGTGAGGTAAGGGCGGCATAAAGTCCATGCCATACTTGCTATCCTGTGAGTAGACAAAGGCGACATCGGCATCCGCCCGAAGATCGGTCAATAGCGCATCATGCTCATGCAGTTCGTGCGCAGTCCGTTGAAATTCGCGGTAGGTGCGACCCGGCTCAAGATCATGGTTGAGAACACCGCCCCAATACGTTTCTATGCCGTAATGGAGCGTGTGCCAGTGCCAATACTCAACCATATTCGCACCCCGTGCAATATGGCTGTACACCACCTGCCGCAGTTGACCATCATAGCTGGGGTAGTTGTTGTGTGAACCACCGATGGAACCGGCGTTTATCTCCGTCACGAGGTAGTTCTTTTGCTTGGCTCCGCGTGCAAAGTCAGCATTCAGAAAGATCCGCCAAACCTGTGATTCGTTGCTCTGAAGATTCATCCATTCAGGGGTGCCATACACCAGCGGCTTACCCTCGGTCAAAGCAAGGCCATCCTGCGTAGGGTGATAAGGATTTATCGCGACCACATCCAACACTTTGGAGATTTCGTAAACATCTGATTCGGCGCGTCCATGCACCGATACAAAACATTGGGTAACAAACTGGTCGGGGCGGGCATATTCACGCACGAGGCGAGCTTCCCAACTCAATAGATCGGTCACTAGTGATGCTTGAAAGCGCCGCCATTCGAGATCGTAGCCGGGGTTGGTGTTGCCGTCGGGTGTCCAGAGATCAGCCCAGTCGCCCAACCGATGCGACCAGTAGGTCAAGCCCCAGACTTCGTTTAACTTCTCGACAGAAGCGAATTTCGCCTTTAGATAATCGACAAACATCTGGAACACATCAGGGTTGTACAGCAGCCCACTGCCCGTTTCGTTATCCACCTGATACCCGATAATCGCCGGGTGTGGCGCATAATGGCGGACTAACTGACGCACTACGCGCTCCGCATGAAAGCGAAAGGCCGCATGAGCGTGATTCATATTTTGTCGAGCGCCGTAGTAAGCACGCTTGCCTTGTCCGTACTGCGCCATCAGGTCTGGGTGTTTGCGGTGCAGCCATGCGGGGATCGCATAAGTCGGCGTACCAAAGATAACCTTTATGCCCGCCCCATGTAGTACGTCTATGACCCGATCCATCCAAGCAAACTCGAAGATACCATCCTGCGGTTCCCAACTCGTCCACGTCGATTCGCCAAGCCGGACGACGGTTAGTCCGGCTTGCTGCATCAGTTCAATGTCTTGATCCAATCGATCATAGGGTTGGTATTCATGATAATATGCCGCCCCATAAAGCATAGTGTTGCCCTTTAGATGAGTTGCAACCGATAGGTGAACTCATAAGTAGACTCTAGCAAACAGTATGGTTCCAATGTATCTGGGCCGCAACTTGCTGTTCCCAGCCCGCGCTGGGCCAGATCCAGATTAAGGATGACCTCGGATCGCGGCTGGAGATCACAGGTGTGTTTGGCGGAAAACAAATCGTTTGCCTCAAAGTGGCTGGCGGAAAATTCGATGAGAGGTTGCCCGTTAACTTTGAGACCGTGACCCGTCGCGCCCGTCAACGAGAGCCAACGCACATCCGTTTTGTGACCATGTTCCTGTGGCATAACATACGGCACATATTCCTCCGTGACCGTACTCTGATAGTGACCTACATTCGCTGATGCCTTGCGATCTGCATAGTTTTCCCACGGCCCACGCCCGAACCAGTCGAGTTGTTCAAGGTCTGGTGCGAGGACAAGATTCACGCCAATACGTGGTATATCTCGCACACCGTCGCCCAAAGTAATCTTGTTTTCGACAAGGAGTTCGCCCGAAGGCAGGAAACGGTAACGGTGAACGTGTTCAAAGTCTTGCCATTGGTCGCGCCCAGAAATCTGGTGGACGATTTCTACCATAGGCTGTTCCGTATCGGCATCATTGGTTAATCTCACGTACTTAACACGATGATCCGCCTTATTCAGCCCCAAGGCTAACCAACGCGGCAGTGCCTTCCACTCTTGCCCCCCTTGCAGTTTGATGCCATCGTTATCGGTGCCAGCACGCCATACATTTAACAGCGGGCCGCGTACAATAGTGTTGACTCCGGTGACGCTCAAGCTGGTTAGACTACCAAAGGACTTATCAAAGACTGCTTTCACGTTCTCAAACTGGAGCATAATACTATGTTCCGATTCTCCAGCCGTTAGTGCGGCAATCTCGATCTTCGTAGTGGGATCATTTGCCGTCAATTCTTGAGATGGCAGTGCAACCTGCTCCCACGCGACTTCGTGGCCAGCCGGCGACCATAACGTATTTTCGCGTTGCGTGAAGTGGAAATTCAGAAACCGTTCGCCAGTGGCAGGATGAGTAGCCAGTTCAGCAAGGGTAACTTCAAGCGATTCACCCGGTACGATCTGCAATGGCGGCAGCTTGCCAGAAAGTGTAAGGTTGCCATCGACAGTCAGATCCCAGTTGCCCTCCAGCCAATCTAGCGAAACGAAATCTTGATTGTTTACGATACGGAATTTGCCTTGCGTCGGGTCAATCAGTTCAATGTGCAGCGGTTGAACCAGTTTCTTGAACTCGTATAAGCCGGGGTGGGGAGTGCGATCAGGCCAGACGATGCCATCCGTACAAAAATTCACATCGTTTGGCACATCGCCAAAGTCGCCGCCATAGCCCCAGTACGGCGTGCCATCCGCTGCGATCTTGCGAATGCCGTGATCGATCCACTCCCAGATAAAACCACCTTGCAGCCCCGGATACTTTTCAAAGGCCGCCCAATAATCTGCCAGACTGCCGTTACTATTGCCCATCGCGTGCGAATACTCGCATAAGATCATAGGGCGCTGATCTGTGGAAGTAGAGTCAGTCGCCCACGCGATAATATCTTTAATGGGTGGGTACATTGGGCAGATAATGTCTGTAACACGCTGCCCGCCATCCCAATCTTCGCCGTTGTTGCGAGAGATAGCGCCTTCATAGTGCAGCGGTCGTGATGGATCAGCTTTGCGAATCCAGCCCGCCGCCGCCTCATGATTCGCTCCATAACCGCTTTCGTTGCCGAGCGACCATGCGATAACACAGGGATGGTTCTTATCACGCTCAACCATGTTTCGTACACGCTCGACAAAAGCGTTCGTGTAGCGCGTATCTTCGCATACATCATGATAAAAGGCGTGTGCCTCGATATTCGCTTCGTCGATCACATACAAGCCATATTGATCGCATAGATCAAGAAAGTAGGGATCTTTGGGATAGTGGGAAGTCCGCACGGCATTCACATTGAACTGCTTCATTAACTGAACGTCTTGCAGCATCAATTCGCGGCTGGCGGCGCTCCCAGTGACCGGATCGTGATCGTGATGATTTACCCCTTTGATCATCACCGCTTTGCCATTAATCAGCAGCTTGCGATCTCGGATCTCGATCTGGCGGAACCCAACCTTGCAGCTAACGCTCTCGCTACCGTCTGGCGTTTTGAGCGTCACGACTAGCGTATACAGATACGGCGATTCCGCTGACCACAGCTTCGGAGTGTTAACCTTTTGCTCAAGCACGATCTCGTTACGGGTGCGTGTAGGACCGCCCCACTGATTCAAGATAGGCCTGCCATCGGCGGTGAGGGCAGACGAGAAAACCGGAGTCCCATCGCTCTCGAAAAGCTGTGCATCAATGCTGCTATCGGGATAAAACTCGCCCGACCAGCCGATTTTACAAGTTAGCCGTAATACCCCTTCGCGAAAATCTTCCGCGAGATCGGTATGCACAAAAAGGTCTTGTAACTGAGGTCTGCCCGTTGCAAACAGGAACACATCGCGTTGCAGACCAGCTTGCCACCAATGATCCTGATCTTCCACAAAACTGGCATCAGACCACTGCACCACCACTGCGACTAGTTCATTCGCTGCATCTTGACCATAATCTACATAGTCTGAAATATCGAATTCAGCAGCTGTACGTGCGTCTTTGCTGATACCGATGGGTTGACCGTTGACGTAAACATACAGCACGCCATCACAGCCGCCAAAATGAAGGATGACACGCCGTCCCTGCCAGTCAGCGGGGACAGTGAAGGAATGGCGATAAATGCCCGTTGGATTTTCTTCAGGGACATGCGGCGGCGCGTCCGGGAAGGGCATTTGGACGTTGGTATACTGAGGATGTCCAAAACCCTGCATCGTAAAGTTACCGGGAACCTGAATTGGTTCCCAAGCCCCACTGGTTAAGTCATCAGTGGTCGCAGCTTCAGGTCGCGGTTTAACCTTGAACTCCCACTTTCCATTAAGATTGACGAACCACGCCGATTTTTCACGATCCATACTAAGTGCATCCACAGCGCTAGGATAGGGGATTAACGTGGCATGGGCAGGGAGTCGATTTAGACTGGGCAGTTGGGGCATTTCCCACGTTTTTGCACCAGCAATAAACAAGAGTGGCAGCGTGTTTTGGGTCATTTTGCTTTCTTTTGTCAACTAATGAAGGCACTAAATTAAAAGTCGAGAAAGTATAGTGACCAGTATACACGCCATTTCCATCGGGAAAAATTGTATAAATCCTGTTTTTGCGGCGCGAAACACTGACCAAGAGCATCGCCCCCAGTAAGCGCAGGTTGAGCCAATAGACCACCAACGGTAGACGCTAGGTTTTGTATTTTCTAAACCTTCGCCTTCACTGATATACAGGCGATGCGCCTAAAATCATCTCAATGGACACCCACTCCGCAAGTTTGATCTGACTGTTTCTTATTTTTGACTCAAAGTATCGCCGTACTAATTCTTTTGGTAACAAGTAGAACTATACTTCTAAGAGGAGTCTACTTCCCCAACCCGGAGCAATCATCAATGCTAGTCATTCTCTCGCTCATATTATCTATTATTGGGTTGTATCAACTGTTCCGGGGACGTATAGGAGTAAGTAGCCTACGCGACATTAAAGGGACACGCGCCAGACTAGTTGGATTTGTCCTTCTTTTTAGTTGGCCCTCGCTTTTTATCGCAGGCTTTATTGCCGGTATTGTGACGTTTATCAGTCATGCCGATATTGTTGGCCTAAACATTAGCCCAGAAAACCTCACTATTTTACTCCTGCCCTACATCGAGCTTTATCGTGCCATTGCACTTTTCATTGTACTGGTAATTGCTGTGCTGGTGGCCTATTGGCCCATACGTACTCGACCCAGACCTGAACTAATGGATGTACTGCCTCAGATTGATGATAACCCCCAATATCAACTGCGTAATCTCACCATTGAACAAGCAGCAGCCCGACTTCAGGTAACCATTTTTGAGGTTCAAATCCTAATTTATGCCGGTGAAGTTCGGACTATAGACACTGAAACCGGGTCACTCATTGAAGGAAAAAGTGTTTCGGCAATAGCGCATTTCAAACAAGGGAAAAACTATGCAACACACAAGGATTGGGAGTTAGCACTTGTTGATCTGAACAATGCCCTACGGTTGAACCCGGATCTAGTAAAAGCCTATCTGCTACGGGGAACCATCCATTTTAATGTAGGCAATCTAGAAGCGGCTCGTCGGGATTTCCAGTATGTTATTAAATTGCAACCCGACAATCAAGAAGCTATTGAACGGTTGAAACAAGTTAATAATCCACAAGAAAAACGACCAGCACAGATCCGACGTACCAATCGACGCGAATTATCGCTTACATTAGGTGTAGATCTTAAGAATACTCCTTGGTTTCTGGGTGGGATAACGGTGCTTATTCTATTCCTAATGTTGTACCTTTTGCTCACTGGCTGTCACTCTGAGGGTCCTGCATGTTATAACATTAACCGCGCCAATACTTATGTGGCTCAAGTACCCACTAATCGTGCGCTCAGCACAGCAGTTGCCAATACCAGCACCGCTTACGTACCAACTGCTCAGGCAATATCTACGGCAAATTTTAAGACCTACGTGGCCTACATACCAACTGCCAAAGCGCTTGCTACCGTCAATGCCAAGACCTACGTTGCTGCGATACCCACAATCTATGCTCGTGCTACGGAAGAGGCTATACATGCTACCGCTTTTAGATTGACGCAATCTGCCCGTGACGTGAACGAAGACAATACACGCATTGCCCGCGTATCGACAGCCGCCGCACATGATACAGCAGTTTCAAAAACTAGGGCTGTTTATTACGCGACTGAACTTGCCTCTCGGACAGCATCGGCTCAGACTAGTGTTGCTTATGGAACCAGTATAGCTCAGACTTCTATTGTCATTATCCCTACTGAAATTGCACAAAAGACGGCAATCGCTAACACGAGTACTGCTATCGCGCCGACACTAATAGCACAAAATACAGCGAGAGTTAGCACGAATACGGCGTATGCACCAACGCAAAATGCACAAAATACAGCGAGAGCCATTACGAATACCGCTTATGTGTCTATGCAAACAATGCAAAATGCGACAGCCACTCCCAATGCTATTGCATTTACAACGACAACTCCCATCGCAACACCGACGCTTGATGCACAGGCGTTTGCCCAAAACACTAAAGCGGCCAATCTTCTGGCACAGGCGACGAGTGCAGTGCTTGCCCCCAAACTGCAACTACCGGGTAAGTTGATTATTGTGAGCCAAAAAACTAACCAGCTTGGTGTGTTTGAACCGAGTGGGGTAAACCTTCACCTGCTCTCTGTGAAAGATATGACGCTCAAGCAGGCGGTTTGGTCGCCTAACGGGAAACAGTTGGCGATTGCCGGAAAATCATCTACAAAAGGCTATGGGCTTTATGTCACGAAGGCCGATGGCAGCAATGCTCAAAGCATCACCAACGGAAACTTCGAAGTAACTGATCCAGCATGGTCGCCCAATGGAAAGTTCATTGCAGCGGTTAGTCATACTGCGGACGATTGGCAAAAAGGATTGTTGGCTCCACAAAAGACGGTGCAATCGACTCTGGACGTTTTTGGGGTCAATCCTGTCTCAGTGACCCACATTTACAGCAGCAATGATTTCATCGAAAGCCCAAGCTGGTCTGCTAATGCCAAAGCGGCTGTTTTCTGCCTGCACACACCTATATCAGGCTTCGACAGGTATATTACTGACCTCTATTCAGTAAATATGGATGGTTCCAACTTGCGCCAACTGACCAAGAACGAAAAAAGCTGTGCTCCTTTATGGTCGCCCGATGGTCGGCAGATTGCATTCGTAGTCAGCGACTCTCGACAAAACCCTAGTCTATTCCTGATGAATGTTGATGGGACAGGCGTTCGCAAGCTCACTGACTGTGTAGGTGGACGGCCATTTTGGTCGCCTGACAGCAAACATCTTGTTTTCGCCGGGATAGTTTCATCGGCTTGCACCCAAACATCTCATAACCCTCAAGGTGTGTTTATTTACGATCTGGACACAGATACGCTGCGAAACATCACACCCAACGAGCTTAATGGCGAAGTGGATTTTGAGAGTACAAGCCTTAGCTCACCAAGTTGGGGACCATAATCGGATCACTCCTGTATTTGTCGTGCATTCGCCAATGCATATTCCACGGCAGCGACGGCGTGCAGTACAGATGATGCCGAGACATAGTTCGTTGTAACTAATACGATGAATGTGATCGCGTTCCTCTGGTTTGGGAACAATCACTTCCAGACCGTGCCGATTCGTTAAGGGTCTCCTGTAGAAATCCTGCTCCATCGTGAAGCGAGTGTCAAGCAGGTCAACATACATCAGTCACCCCCTGCGCCTTGATCTCCGCTGCCGTAGGATCGGCGATGTACAGCAGCGAGATTGCCGTATTCCGACCCGCGAACGGACTGATCTATCTCAAGAATACACCCGTGACAGGCTATGCCGACCTAAGTCTTATCTACGGAGTTACCAACGACAAGCCAGTAGCAGGCCAGTGGGCGGTCACAGCGCCGACACCCATTATTGCGCCAACTTGCGTACCTTAAACTATCTCTCACTGTGCTTTTTAGGCAGGCAGGCTGCTCTAGTCGAAACGATAACCTCAATGGTAGCCCCATCACGGTTCCACGATGGGTTAGTTTTTCAAAACGTCTAGGTTAATCTGTAAACCGCCATTAGGATGATTATTTCAACATACTGCGCCGGCACTGGGGCTTGAACCAGCATGTACCAATTGCCTGCTCAACAACCACAATACCGCCCTCCAATGGTCGAGTGAGTTCGCATCCACTTTTGGGCGGTTTGTATCACGCCTACGCGATGGCTGCTTAAAGGCCGAATGGCTGCATTTTTTCTAGTCACCCGACACCTACCAACCACAAGGATGAAAGTTAGGCAGAGCG
>JBDTVG010000076.1:0-3112 GCA_040007395.1 Chloroflexota bacterium | reverse complement strand
TGTCCGCATTGTTCCGCTCTGCTGAGGGATTCTTATTTCTCTGGAATGGCCTTAACTCCTTATCTTGGCAACATGATCACTATAATTGTCTTGCCAGAGGCCGCACCCTTTAATGAATGGCTGCATGAGTGCTCGTTCTGCTTGAACGGTGTGCATTAGGTCGTGTGCAGCTGATTGGTGTAGAAATGTTGCCATTGAAACCATAATACCAGCTTCGGCGTGCAACGCTTGTCGATCCAAATCCGCTTTGGTCACTTGATCCAGCAGAATGAGATTTTCTTTACGCAAATTATCGAACACGGATGCTAAAGCAATAGTGGGCGGCTCTTTCATGTCGCCACTATCTGGTTCAAAGCCAGAAAAGCTTTGTCCTGTGAGTAGCGCCTTCATGCGTATAGGGAATACCTCACGCTCGACTTCCACCAAATGTTGTAAACACTTCAACGCCGACCACTCATTAGGGGCAGGTGGCATTGAAAGCAATTCTACTGGAACAGAGTCGACTAAATTCAGCCAGCGTATTGGTGTCGTTACAAAAATAGACCTAGACCATTCAAGGATATTTGTTGTCATTGACTCATATTTCCCGCTCAAGAATTGATTTGCAAAATGTGTAGCATGTTTTATTGATCGAACGATCTAAGCCACAAGTTCGTAAACTGGCAAATGCTCGAAGCCCGCTGATAGTTGTAAGCGGCAATACGCACCCCGCCTGACGTTTGCTTGACTGTCAGATTAGCAATGAGTATGCCGTTAATATAGGCAATCAGGTTGTTGCCCACCGCAATAATCGTGAGACGGTTGATCCCAAGATTATCCTTGACGATGGCATCGCTTAGGTTATAGAGTGAGACAGTCACGCCGTCTTTCTCGCTCACCTGTCGCACGCCATAACCACCTTTGCGGTCAAAGTAGACAATGGTGAAGTTATTATCATCGGCAGCGCGGAGTTCGAGCGCACAAGCCACATTATCGTTGCTGGCTTCCCATGTCACGTCTGCCGAATACACCAGATCGGTGAAGTTTAGGCTTTCGGCAAGTGGTTGATACGCGATCCCGCCAGCAGTGTTATTGGTGACAAAGGCTTTACTCTTTATTTCTAGCCCTGTTTTGCCAATGCCGGGGATGAGCCGTAACTGGCTTAGTTCCGCCAGAACCCCTTCTTGCGCCCGCTGCCAATCGTGGAGTTTATCGGGAATACCTAATGGGGATGCAGGTGCTTCGTCGGCGGGTAGAGTCACCACAAAATTGGAGAAGCGCACATTCGTATTGTTGTTCGGCGCTTTGCCCGTCCCGATAGCGATTCCAAAGCTGCCGGGATCACCCAACGTATCGTCGGTAATTTCACCTATAACCTGTCCATTGTAAAACAGCGTGAACTGATTACCCTTGACCATCATGCCTAACGTGGCAACAGGCGATTGAGTCGTCGTCGGTAATGGTTGCCAATCCCGAATCACCTTGAGCGCACCGGGCTGCCCAAAGGTCAACTTCCATTTGTTATCGCTGTTAACGAAAAATACATAGAACTGCTGAACATCGTTCTGTTTAGCGCTCCGTAGCAGCAGTCCGGCTTCCCAGTAACTTTTCGCGGCTTGCGGTTCGATGTCGGCTTGCATATATAAGTCTTTAAACACGCCAAGCTTATCGGCCACCGTCGTGAATGTATAGGCATTATTGGCGGTTAACTGCATTTCGACTTTGTTTTCGACGAAACGCGAAAAAGCGTTGGTGAGCTTCCAAGTACGGATTGGCGCGTTTGTACCAGAGGGGTCGTTGAGCAGCAAAAAGCTGTAACCGGGCAGCAGCCAGATCGAGTACATGCCCGCTGTCGCTTTGCCTGTTTTGGCAAAGCTGGCCCGCAGCGTATATTTTTCGGTTTCGGGCGCAACAAACGCATCAATCGTTACATTATGCAGACTGGTACTGCTGCTAGAAGCTAATACTTTGCCAGTTTTATCCAGCAGTTCAACGAATGGGTTGAGATCGCCGCTCGTGGCTTGCATCCGTACCGAAAGGCGCTGGCCTTTGGTGGCGCTAAAGCTCCATGATTGTTCGTGCTGCAAAGTGCTGATCTCACCCGAAGCGGGCTGCAAGAGTTGGAGCGAGGCGGTGGCAATTCCCTGAGCACGGATTGGCAGATTGCTCAGGAACAGACTGGCACACAACATAATCGCTAGTCCTGAGACAAACAGCACACGGATGCGTTTCAGCATATAAATAATAATCCCTTAATGACTTTTGCTGACGGTCAAGGATACCGCGAACCACCATTCGCGCCAAACCTGCAAATCAACTGGGTAGGTTTGAAGGTCGTGGCAAAGTGGTAAGTGATAAGCCAGAATAGGCTGGATGATCCAAGTGACCAAAACCTACAAATGTCGGGTATGCGGCAGCGAGAATATCGTCAAGAATGGGACGAACAAAGTGGGTCAAGCGCAGTACCACTGCAAAGATTGCGGGGCATACCGCGTGTTAGAGCCGCAACCAAATAATAAGGGACAGCGCCGTAAGTATGTACTACTCAGTTATGCGGAAAGCGCCAGTCTGCGCGGGTTGACGCGCATTTACGGCGTAGCGCGACAAACGGCCCTCAAATGGATTCAAGTCCCGGTGCAGAACTTGCCCGGCCTGATACAGAGCGTGCTGCCAAGCAGCGCGGTAATGTATGGGAAGTCGAGGAGTGGTGGGCTTTCGTCGAGCGCAAGGACAATTAAGTCTGGTGGTGGACTGCCGTGTGTCGCCGACCACACCAGATTGTCGCTTTCGTGTTTGGCGACCGCAGTGTGGCAAGCTGTCGTTCCTACCGTGATTTCAGCTTACCAAGCGGTCTTGCCCGAACGCACCCATCACGCTGTTGGTAAAGAAACTGGACAAACGGCGCATCAAGAACGTTGGCATTGCACCCTCCGTCAACGCCTTGGTCGGCTTCGTGTGCAAAACCCTGTCCTTTTCCAAAGCTGGCCTCAATCATGAACTCATCACATGCTGGGTCATCATTCAATACAACCTGCATCGTCTACCGTCACTTACTACTTGACCGCTACCCGATTTAGTACTACTAGTCCTTTAATTTCTTGTCTTTTACAGCAGGTGCACCGTTAGATTTTTT
>JBDTVG010000075.1:0-20443 GCA_040007395.1 Chloroflexota bacterium | reverse complement strand
GTGCGCCTCATGTTACGTCGTCTTGCCTTATCCTGAGACTTTTCGGACAGTCTCTCAGATGGGAAAATCTCAGCCATGTGTACTGTGGCGCGCTACGGGTCGTTCCACACGGCGAAGCAAGGTTGCACCTTGCTCCGCACGGTGCGCGGTCGAGCGCACCGTAGCCCCTGTAGCGCTGCATATAAAAAGGCGGGCTGGTGAATGACCAGCCCGCCTTTTGTTTAACCAGATTCATCTGAACAGTTAGGCGTATTTGCGATACGTTGTTCTAGTCGATCCCAAATTTTTAAATGCCCTACCTTTTTACATTACTACTCCGCTTAAAATCTTTCCCGCCTTTTTCCCTTGCCATCATGGGATCAAGCATTCATAACTGCACGGATCGTTTTGGTGAGCCATTTTTTTGTCTTTGACAATTGGTGTTTTGAGTCATTTTCGGGATTGTTTCGCGCTCAATTTCAGAATGAATACAGGTAGAATACAAAAGTCTAAATGACATGGTGATATGCGTTGTCACTGGGCGTTTTCCAGAGCCGAGACGCTTCGATCTACTAGCACTATCATATCTCCTCTGCTTTACCAATCTGCACCGTTAAGGCTGGATTCTTACGATTTTTCCGGAACCATAGCCAACAGTCATTATTAATTTCCCAAACCCACCACGCGGCTGACTGATCAGGAAAGTTTGTTCAATCAGTACGAGTGTGTAGCAGACATACCGAAACGAGGCGGAGCCGATGAGCATTTTCGACAATTCCCAAGCCAAATACACTATTCTCATTGCCGATGATGATCTGACCAGCCGGATGATACTGCGTCGGGTGTTGGAGGGCATGGGTCATCAGGTCGTTGAAACGGAAAATGGGCAGCAGGCCGTTGATATTTTTCAAACGGTTCGGCCTGACATGGTCCTGTTGGATGCGATGATGCCGGAAATGGATGGGTTTGAGGCGTGCCGACAATTACGAAAATTGCCAGAAAGCGCCGATACCCCCATTCTACTCGTTACGGCGCTCGATGATCGGGAATCTATCAAGCGATCCTTTGAGGCCGGGGCGGTTGATCACATTCTGAAACCCATTAATTGGACGGTACTACGCCAGAGAATTAGCCATCTGCTGTTGATGAAAGAGAGTGAAAAACCGCAATCACCGGGTGGAGTCAAAACACCGTTTGACGAACGAACGGTAGGGCTAACCAGAGCGCTCAAGACAGAGCTTGAGCTACGCCGACAGACAGAAGCGGCACTTCAGGAACGAGAAGCTAGTTACCGCAATTTATTTACCAATAATCCGAATCCCATGTTGATTTACGATCAGGAAACACTGGGCTTTCTTGCCGTGAATGAGATAGCGATCCTCAATTATGGCTATTCGCGTGATGAATTTTTGCAGATGCAGCTTACCGATATAAGACCGCCAGAGGACATTCCCTTACTTTTCAAAAACCTAGCAGAGTACGACCTATCAACAACAACTCCGACATCAAGCCGACATCGCTTGAAGGATGGTCGGATCATTGACGTTGAAGTCACCTTAGGCTTACTTATTTTTGATGGACGCAATGCAGGCTGTATGTTGGTACAGGATGTGACCGAACGCCACCGCATTGAAGCTGCGCTACAAGACAGCGAAATGCGCTATCGGCTTGCTACACGCGCTACTAACGATGTGATCTGGGATTGGGATCTGCGGACGAACCAAGTCAAGTGGAACGAAACCCTTCAGACACTCTTTGGCTACTCAGAGGCAGAAATAGGCTCCGACGCAACGTGGAGTTATGAACATGCGCATCCCGAAGATCGTGCATCGATCATCGCCAGTTTGGATGCGGTGATTAATGAAGGTAAACAAGTGTGGTCGATAGAATACCGCTTTTGCCGACATGATGGTCACTATGCCTTCGTTGTGGAACGGGGCTATGTCGTTCGCAACGACTCCGGCAAAGCCATCCGCATGATTGCCGCGATGACGGATATTTCGGAGCGCAAGCGATCCGAGGAACTGCTCAAATCCGAGCGCAATTTGCTGCGGGCACTGATCGACAATATCCCAGATTATATCTTTGGCAAAGACCGGCAAGGCCGTTTCACTCTGAGCAATATCGCTCATGCGCTGGCAGCACAAGTTTCCACTGCCGACGCTCTGATCGGCAAAACTGCCTTTGAAATGTTCCCTCCCGACCTCGCGGCACAATACGATAGGGATGATCAGGCAATTATGGAAGCTGATCAGCCACTCATCAATGTAGAGCGCGTTACCCTCAACCCAGATGGCAGCAAAAAATGGGTGCTGACGACCAAAGTTCCGTTGCACGATGAGCATGGAAACGTGACAGGGTTGGTTGGCTTGAGTCGGGATATTACGGATCGCAAACAGGCGGAAAAAGCACTTGCTGAAGAGCGCAATCTGCTGCTTACTCTGCTTGATAATGTCCCAGAACGGATCTTTATCAAAGATACCCAAAGCAGATTTGTCATCAACAATGCATCTCATAGGTTCCAATTAGGGGTGGGTGTACAAGACGATATTACTGGGAAGACAGATTTTGATTTCTTCCCATCAGAGTTGGCAACTCAATACTATGATGATGAACAAGCTGTCGTGCAATCAGACAAGGCGTTAATTGACCGAGAAGAACCTACCATAGACCTAGCAGGCAACCAACTCTGGCTCTTAACCACCAAGGTGCCACTGCATGATGCGAGCGGTACTGTTACTGGGCTAGTGGGTATCAATCGCGACATTACGGATCGCAAACGAGCAGAAGAGACTCTTGCCGAAGAGCGCAATCTGCTGCGTACTTTGATCGACAATATCCCAGATCGGATCTTTGTCAAAGACATGCAAAGCCGCTTTGTCATCAATAATGCGGCGCACCGAGCCGCGATTGGAGTGGGAATATTAGACGATCTTACCGGCAAAAGTGATTTTGACTTTTTCAGGGCTGATCTGGCAACTCAATATTATGAGAGTGAACAGGTTGTCGTGCAGTCCGGCAAAGCGCTGGTTGACTTGGAAGAGCCTACTGTAGACTTGGCGGGCAACCAACTCTGGTTGTTAACGACCAAAGTCCCCCTACGCGACAGCCACGGCAAGGTGACTGGGCTAGTCGGGATCAGCCGCGATATTACTGAAGAAAAGCGCAGCGAGGATGCTCTACAAAAAGAACGTAGCCTGTTACGCACAGTAATTGACACCGTACCCGATTGGATCTACGTCAAAGACACCCAAAGCCGATTTCTCATCAACAATCTAGCTCATCTCAAGTTAATGGGCGCACAAGTCCAAGATGAGGTTACAGGCAAGACTGATCTTGACATGTTCCCCCCAGAGGAAGCTGCACAATTCATGGCCAATGAACTGGCCGTTATGCGTACAGGGCAAGCCCAATTCGACAAGGAAGAATCGGTTTTCAACAAAGAAGCAGGTCACACAATCTGGATACTTAGCACCAAAGTACCACTGAGGGATCAGGCTGGCAACATCACTGGGATTGTGGGGAGCAGTCGCGACATTACCGAACGCAGGCAGATGGAGGACACGCTGCGTGAACATCGCGATCACTTCGAGCGGTTGGTCGAGGAGCGTACTTGGGAACTCAAGAATGCTAATGAGACTCTCCAAGAAGAGATCACCCAGCGCGAAATGATCGGTCTGGAATTAGAACGCCGCATGAAGTTTGAACAGCTTGTTGCCACGATCTCGACACATTTCATCTCGCTGGCCTCGGATGAGATTTATATCGGCATCCGTCGTGCGTTGGCAACGATGGGCCAATACATGGGGGCAAACCACAGCTACGCCTTCCTGTTTTCGGAAAATGGGGCAACCGTTGAGCATACCTATGAGTGGTGCAAGGAAAGCGCTGTCTCTCAGGCCGAAGCTCTCAAGATACTCTCCACTAATCTTCTTGAACGGTGGATGGAGCGATTGTTCGATAAATCAGACAGCATTTACGCAGGGTCTAATGCCGATATTCTGGCAGAAGAGGGGGATAGCCAACCCTGGCCCGAATGGTTAACCCTGCAATCGTTGGTCGCCGTGCCGCTGATCTACAACGGTGTATTAGTGGGCTTTCTTGCGTTGGATCTATCTGACCCGATCAACGATCGGTTGGCAGAGACGGTTACAGTACTTACTAACGTGGGTCGGATCTTCGTCAATGCGCTGGAAAACACACGGTCTGAAACTGCCTTGCATCGGAGCGAAGAACAATTACGCCGCATCACCGACAACATGCTGGACATTATCTGCCAAACAGATATGAATGGTATTATCGAGTATGCCAGTCCTTCGTGTTGGAATGTGTTGGGCTATCAACCCAGTACACTTCTCGGACAGCCCATCTATTCGGGTGTCCATGAGGAGGATGTCGCCCAGTTCCAAGAAGCCATCGAGACTATTGGCAAAGCTGAATATCGCTATCGTCATGCCAACGGTGAATACCTCTGGCTGGAAACACTCAGCAATCTGCTGTTTGACGAGCACGGCAGTATCAAAAACATCGTTTTCGCCAGCCGTGACATTACTAAACGTAAACAGGTTGATCATGAAATACAAGAGTTAAACCGACTCAAGACCGAATTTCTCTCGACAGCGGCCCACGAGTTGCGAACTCCGTTGACCTCGATCCGAGGCTTTAGCGAAATTCTACTGACTCGTCAATTGGACGACACTCGACAACGCCGCTATATCACCTTCATTAGCGAGCAATCGACCAATCTGGGCAAGATCATTGATGACTTGCTCGATGTATCGCGGCTGGAAGCGAAACGCCAGCTTACCCTAACGCTGGAACTTGTAGATATGGCAAAGCTAATCAACACCGAAATGCTGCCGTTTATTGAAACGGTCTCAACTCACAAGTTCTGTGTGGAGCTAGCCCCTAACAGCCCACACGTAACGGCTGATCCAATGCGTCTGGCGCAGGTTGTGAAAAACCTGATCTCCAACGCTGTCAAGTATTCGCCCAATGGAGGCAAAGTCACGGTTTGGAACCGTATCTTGCCCGACTATCTGGAATTTGGGGTGGTGGATGAGGGGCTGGGTATGACCCCAGAGCAGCAAACGCATCTCTTTGAGAAGTTCTACCGGGCCGACAATTCGAATACAACGATTAGCGGCACTGGGCTAGGGCTGGCGATCTGCAAACTGATCGTAGAGATGCACGGCGGGTATATCTGGGCAGAGAGTAAATCCGGAGTCGGAACAACATTCCACTTTACGGTGCCGTTGGTTCAGAACGGTCTTGCTAACGAAGCGACTACATTGTGATGGATTATAGGTACAGGAATTAACCCGTGAAAAAAATACTGATCGTTGACGACCAACCTACTGTGCGCGAACTGGTAAGTGTCACCCTTGAGATCGGTCCATATCAGATCTTGACCGCCGAAAATGGAGATCAAGCCTTGGCACTGGCACAGGCCGAAGTCCCGGACTTGATCCTGCTAGATATTCAAATGCCGGGCGGCAAACTCGATGGGTTGGAAGTGTGTCGGATACTCAAAAGCGCTGAGCCGACCAAACGTATTCATATCATCATGCTGACGGCAAAAGGGCAGGATTGGGATAAACAGGTTGGCTACGATGTCGGCGCAGACGATTATTTCGTCAAGCCGTTTAGCCCGCTGGAACTCATCAATAAAGTCGAAGACATCCTGAAGTAACTTGGTACCTGCCCGTGAAGGATAATCTATAGATGACCGATAACCACGACATAATCGACAATGACGCGACAGATGCAGAACTGGCAAACCAACAGGCGCTTAAATACGGTAAAGATCTCGCCCGGATCTACATTGAAGAAAAGGCGAAACGGGAAAAACTCGAAGTCGCTTACCAAACGCTGAACGCGATCTTTGCCAGCACACCCGATGGCTTGGTGGTTCTGGACGATACACTGATCGTCCGACAGGCCAATACCGCTTTTGAAAAGTTGGTAAATCTGGGTGCGCCGGAAGTCATCGGTAAAGCGATTGATGCCGTGTTGCTAACTCCTGAACTGGTCGCGGCTATCCATGAAGCTCATAGGAATGCCAATGCCCCTTCACAAGTAGACCTGACCATTACGAAACCAACGCGGCGGTTCTTGCGAGCGAATATTGCCCGGTTGAAGTCGGGACAAATTCGGGGCTGGGTGATCACTATTCAGGATCAAAGCCTACGTAAACAGATGGAGTATCAGAAAACTGAGTTCATCAACATCGCCGCGCATGAACTGAGAACCCCTTTAGCCAGTGTGATCGGCTATTCAGAATTGGTCCAACATGGTCTTGCTGCTACCCTTGACCCTTTCCACGCTGAACTCGTTGATGCAACCATACGCGGCGCACGACGCTTGAGTGCTATCGTCGATGAATTGGTTCAGTTTGCCGACCTCAACTCCGGCAGTGTTCAACCGGGCGGAATCACGACCTGTCACCTAGCCTCTCTGATCGAGGATATTGGTTTTGACCTGCAGCAGCGTTTGGCAGATGCCGAACTCATGTTTCAGACCGATCTGTCAGAACCTGATCTGGCTTTTGAAACTGATGCAGCACTGCTCCGAACAGTGCTATTCCAATTGATCATGAATGCAATTAACTTTAACAAACCGGGCGGCTATATTCGTGTAGCAGTGGCCCAAAACGATCAGTGGATCGATATTCAGGTGCAAGATTCAGGGATTGGTATTGCTCAGGCGGACCTTGAAGTGATCTTCCAGCCGTTCTCGCAAGTGGAAGATCATAACATCCGTAAAGTTGGTGGTCTGGGGCTGGGATTATCAATTGCACGGCGAGCCATAACGGATCTTACCGGCACGCTATCAGTAGAAAGCGTACTGGGACAGGGTAGCACGTTCAGCCTTCGGTTGCCGCTGTACCCGCCTGTGGCGGCTGAAATCTCTACACTGCAAACCGAACTGGAAACCAGCCAACGCCAGTCATTGGCCTATGCGCGGGATATTCAGGCTATCTATCTGCAACTGCGACAAGCGCACAAGGAACTACAGGAAGTCAATGTGCAGCTTGAGGAATCCAACAAGCTCAAGTCAAGCTTCTTGGGACTAATTAGCCACGAACTACGCAGTCCTTTTGTCTCAGTGGATTTCGCCTTGCAAACTTTTGAGCGTTATGGAACCGAACAGCTAGTTAGCGAACAGCGCGACCTGTTTACTCAGATGAAAGACAGCCTTAAAGAGGCTCGCAAGATGATCGACAGTCTTGTCAATTATGCAGGGTTGTTGAGCAAACAAGGTCGCTTCAATCTTGAAAGTGTCGATGTCGGGATGCTCATTAATGAAACAGCGACGATTCTCCGACCTATGGCGGAAAGCCATGGGCTGAATTGGGTTGTCAAGGTGCCCACTGACTTGATTCTGCCCGTCGCCGATAAAGAACGGTTGGGCGAAGCGCTGTGGCATCTGATGCACAACGCTATCAAATTTACGAAAGCGGGTGGTCAAGTTATGACTAGCGCCTACCTTGATGGAGAGCGACTGGTCATTGAGGTAAAGGATACAGGGATCGGTGTCTCGTCGCAGCAGCAAAGCATGATCTGGGAAGCGTTCGGTCAGTTATCCGATCCGCTGAAACGCTCGATGGAAGGGTTAGGATTAGGGTTAGCGCTGGTACGCTATGTTGCGGTTGCTCATGGCGGCAACGTGATATTGCAAAGTGAACCGGGAGTCGGCAGCGTTTTTGGGTTCTGGATTCCAACTCATCAGGCGAGTGTTGCCGCAGCATAAACATAGCGTAGCCAACTTTTATCTTGCAAGTTGATGACGCATATTATTCACGACTAGTTTTTACACCAAACTGCGATTGACGTGCTCCCCATTTGTGTTGATTTTCTTGCAGGTTCGGTTCAGCGCGCCAGCGGATTGGTGGTGTAGTTCGCTGGTTGAGTCCATCTGGTGTGATACTCGACATGATCTGGCTAGCGAGTGGTAGCGCAGTATCCCATTCGTCGTGCGCCACTTCAAGGATCAGCGCATCGTGCATATCCAATGCCACCCGCGAACGTAGGCTGTGTTCCCGATAGGCTTCCGAGAGCAGGACAATCGCCCGTTTGAGCACCTCGCTTACCCCACCCTGACATAGATAATTCCAAGCGACAAACGCGGAGGGAACCGCTACGAGCCGCCCCGTCCACAAGGTCAACAATCCGGTAGCCCGTGCCTGTCGCTGGGCAGCGGCACGGGCGCGAGTCACATTTGGAAATGCCACATCTTTGGCTCGCATCAAGCGTTGGGCAGCTTCGGTACTTACGTCGATACTCGCGCCTAACCGTTCGGCTCCCATGCCGTAGGCCGTGCCATAAGTGATCTTCTTCGCCATGTTCCGCAGTCGCTTGCGCTCAACGCTATCGGCCTCATCCCACGTACTCCTGAAATATTGACTCGCCATCGTGGCGTGGAAATCTTCGGCGGTACACGCCGCCGCTAGATTGCTATCGCTGGAGATGAACGCTGCCATGACATTTTCTGCATTGTTGTAATCGATCTCGACCAGCGTAAAGCCTTCATCACCAATAGCCACACCCGCCATCGCGGGCATTTTCCAGTTCTGCATGTGCGGATAACTCGAAGCACGTCTACCACTTTCGGTGGCTATCGTCACCAGACTGTGCAAGCGCCCATCTAACACTGCATGATCGAGCAAGCCTTTGAGTGTAGACAGCAGCCAATCGATCTCCATGTAAGCCGCTAGATCCTTCAACTGATTGGCGTAGGGGCTGCCCTCTTCCATATAGGACTCAATGACTTCCGAGCGCGTACTGAGATCCGATAATTCGACGGGCGCAGTGGGCTGTGCTAGCAAGCGTTTCCGACCAGCGCGGGTAAAATAACTTGAGTCGGGTTCCCAGCGCGGCAGCGGAATCCTTTTCGTGTCATGTAGATACCGCGCACGGGCTTGCGAACTGCCCGGCGCGTAGAGGCCATCCGCCCGCAGCCGTTTCGCCAGCGCCTCGCGCTGTGTATTCAATTCTAGTAAACGGGTTTCCACAAATGCCGTATTTAAGCGAATGCCGTGTGCTGCCATCTGGCAGTATTCGCGAAC
Organism: Chloroflexota bacterium; assembly: GCA_040007395.1. GTDB lineage: Bacteria > Chloroflexota > Anaerolineae > Aggregatilineales > UBA2796 > DATGFK01. The sequence continues at coordinate 11,397 of JBDTVG010000075.1, read as the reverse complement.
TGCTCGACATTCCCAATCGACCAATGCAGGATCGATAGGGAGTTGGCGCTGAGTCTGGTAAATTTGCAGCGCCAACCGTGCATCATCTTGAGCATATTCTAGAGTCAAGGCTAGCGGTAGCTGATGCAGTTTGCCGCGTTGACTCTTCATGGCCTGCTGGCGTTCGGGATAAGCAATACCAAGTGCGGTGGCGACTGCCAGCAAGTTATAGCTAGCGTTTACCGCCGGATGGAGCAGTCGCGCCATCGATTGCGTATCCCAAATATGTTCCGGGACACGCCCGTCGGTGAACTTGCTGATCTGGCGAAAGTCGAATACCGCATTATGGGCAATGAAGGTGGCTTGCTTTGCCACTAATGTCTTAAGAAATGTACGTACCCGGTCATCAATCGGCGCTGCCAAAACCGTTGTCTGGAGTGTACTGCCCTCGACCCACGCCAGCGCGATCACCGTCAGGTCGGCGGGATAACTCAACCCAAAGTCGAGGCGTGGCCCTCGCCCTGACCAGCGCGTCTCCGTCTCAACATCAACAGCCACCACATCAGCGGCGAGACAGCGGGCAAGTGCGGCGCTGTCCGGCTCGATTGTTTCCTGAAAAAGTGAGAGTTGCATTATTCGGTGGGCGTAGTGTCCATTACACTTGTCGATAACCATTTTTCATTATAACTGATCGCTCATTTGTTCGAAAGCGGTGGTCGAAACGGAACCAAGCCGATGCAAAAATCCCTCTCCACTAGTGGAGAGGGATTTTTAGATAAGGGATCTGATGACGCTATCTGTGTAAAACGGTGAGGGCAATCTGACTTACTGCGCCGTCACGTTATATTTGGAAACATAGTCGCCCTGCGGAGAAACGATATTACCATCAAACACAGGTTTGCTCAGGGTGAGTGTCCGTGTGAGCGTAACTTGCCCTTGCTGCCAGTTCGAGAGCAGCACGAACCAATCGACACAGCTTAAGCCCTGTACATCGTGCGGCGCAGTTTTCGTAATGATGCTCTGTTGCACAACGCTGTCATTAACGGCAAACTTCACAGAAAGATCCGTCAAATTTTTGCTGAGTGTTGCCTGATCACGGGCGCACCATGTTAGCGTCCAAGCGTAGGTTTGCGTGGCTTGGACGGTAGCATTACGGGTTTCAACGTCAGGTTGATTGCTTTCGGTAAACGGTGTATCAAGCGTGTCATCAAGCGAAGCCATCTGACTCAGATTTGCCGCTTGCCCCGCACTCACCTTAACACTTCCGGTATTATTCCCCGGCTGTATATTGGTAGGCGGTGGCGGTTCAAGGCCGCCTGTTGCTACCGTGCCATACTCTATCGTCAGCGAGTAATTGCCCGTTGTACGACCTTGAGCCTGATCAGCACGAGTTGCCGCAATCGTATAGGAGCCACGTTGCGGTAAATGAATGTTGCTAAAAACCGCATCACGTCCTCCGGCGCTATCGTCATCATAGGCGAGGATATGGTTATTCGCGTCTAGTAGCACGATGAACGAATCCAGATTACCGGAGGTCTTCTTCATCGTGATGGTAACGGTTTCGCCCGCCTCAACGTCGAAGTCCCAGTAGTTTACATACTGTGCGTTCGTGATTGTCCCGCCAACCTGTGGCTTACTGCTGCCGCTGCCACTGCTGGGGGGTATGGCGTTGGGGTTGTTCGCGACCCGACCCGTCCCCGCACCATAAAGCTGCTGCGCCCCACGTACATCGTCGGGGCCGGGTTGCAGATTATTCGGGTTGTACGAAGGATACATAAGCGCACTGGCATCGCTGCTGTGCAGCAGTCCAATCGCATGACCAAATTCATGGCTGGCGACCCCCAGAAACGATATATCCTCATAGCCTTGAGGGGTACCCAATGTCCAAGGTTCAGCGGAATCGAACTGGATTTGCCCAGAACATGGGCTAGATGGCGGGCAAGTTTCGCCAAGGATGTTGAGCGCGCCATCAATCGGCGCAAACTGGATCACGAGATCTGAATGACCTGATGTAACTTCCTGAAAAGTCAGTGGCGTAACATTGGCCCACGACTGAAACGCCTGTTGGATAACCTTCTTGACATCTTGCGCCTTAAAGTTACTGAGTGAATTGGTTATTCGATAGGTAACCGTCTTATGATCCCAAGGCTGCGAAAGTTGGTAGTTCTGTTTGTCGCTGGGCGCACCATCGTAATAAATGATACCTTTGGGCGTTGCCTTCGTGATCAACAGCGAAAACTGTCCGCCATCGCTTTTGTTCACGTTAGAGGCGACCAGCTTGTAAGTGCCATCAGCGGAAAGGACAATACCTTGCAGTTGGGCATTAGCTTTCCCACCGCTGTTATCATCCTCACCGATTAAATGTCCTTGCGGGTCGTACAGGCTGAGAAACGGATCGATATTGCCGCCCGTGAAGTTCATGACAATGGTCAGTTTGTCGCCCGTCTTGCCCGCGAAGGTATACTCGGTTTTCTGGCCTGCCGCCAATGTTCCGGTGACAGCCTGATTATATTGGATCGCCGCCGCAGCCCGTGTCATGTACACGGGCTGCCCTATCAACGCTATCAAGAAGATAGCAGCACTAACGATGCAGAGCGTTTTCAGTCTTTTCATCGAGGTTTTCATTTTGTTTTAACGCTCACCTTAACTGAAGCTGCCGCCGCCGCCCGAATCTTTGTCATTCCCGATGTTGCCGATCTGGCGATCCTGACCGCCATCACTAGGTCGAAAGCCGCGTTCACTCCCGCCTGATTGGTTCTGACCACCACCCAAAATGTTGCCGCCGCTGGACGATCCGCCGCCCAAAAGGCCACCAGTGCCACGATTGATGGCTCCACCGATCAGACCACCCAGCAAATTGCGTACCAAACTACCGCCGCCGAACAAGACGATGATGCCTAAGATGCACAAAATCGCCACGATGGTTCCGATACCGGGTAGCTGGATCGAGCCAGTGTCGCCGGGTTGACTCACGGGCGGAAAGGCAGGATTGCTAGCAGGATCATTAGCTGCCCCGTTATTGGCGTTAGGATCGGTGTTTCCAGCGGCAGCCGCTGCGCCGACTCCCGCACCAAAAGGCACTTGGATGGCAAACGCTTGATTAGCCGCAATTGGTCCCTGTGATTTGATCACGACAGTGTTGCCGTTGACAGTGGCACTACCATTACTCGTCGAAACATGTACAAGGGTTTGATCAGGGGCCTGACCATCGGGGAAGAGAATGGTTGCGGTACTGCTTTTTACATTGAAATCGTGTTCAGCAGGTACGATCTTCCAATCAACCAATCCGGGTGTGGGAGTCGTCGCCACGTAATTGATCTGTACCGTATATACATCGCCCGAATTTTGAGGAGTAGGCAGTGTGTAATCTAATGTGGTCTGATTATTTGCTGTCGATACCCGATAAGTGCCGGGTTGATCCGCACTGTTTTGGGCAAGTTGCTGTGGGGTCGCATCGTTCCCAACTATCAGATAGACATTCTGCAATTGGACGGGAGTCGTCCAGAAGCGCTTGCCATGCTTGACCGTCCCACCCGTGATATGCACTTCCTGAGTTTCGGCAACCTGAAATTGGTCACTGTTGGCACGCACCGTAATCCGTGCATCCCAGCGGTTCCACTCGACAGTGGGGCCGGAACTCTGGGCAAAGACTAGACCCGGTATAAACGCGAAAAGCAGTGCTAAAGCTACTGCAATTTTTGAACGCATTGTTATCTCCTTTTAAATCTCAGGTGAGAACTATATAGCATACATCACCAAGAGATGAGTCGCCGCCATTTAGTGACTCTAGCTACCTTTCACAGTACTTGTCAGGATGTAAAACAGTCCCAAACAAAGCCTCAATAAGCCCTAAATATGTATCACAATTCTCTCTTGTTTGGTGGGCTGTCCCAGCTTGCGATTAACGTGATACAATCGGGTGCATCGAAGATCAAGCAAGGAGCAATTATAGATGGCACGGACGATTGCCGAACTAACCGAGGCCATGAACGCCTTTGTTGACGCGAAAGATTGGAACGACCCCAACTCGCCGCGCCCCCAAACGCTGCGTAACCTTGCCATTTCGCTGTCACTCGAATCTGCTGAGGTGCTAGAACACTTCCAGTGGCGCGACAAAACCCCAGACATACTCGGCAACATTGAACGGGGCGGGCTAGCTTCTGAACTCGCAGACGTAGCGCTGTACCTGCTGCAACTCGCTAGCGTCAGCGGGATCGATCTTGAGCAGGCGATTATGGAAAAGCTCAAGCTTAACTATGATCGCACTTGGGAAAACCGATAGCCCAAGTTGCGCATGATTTACACGATAAGTGTTGAAGCATGGTGTCATCAGAATCTTTTATTAAAGTTGCGCGAGACTTCTTCTATACCCGGTACTTCTCGATCACGTCCTGATTAAGCTCTATACCCACTCCCGGCCCAGTGGGGAGTTCCATGTAGCCGTCGCGGATAACTGGCTGCTTTACAGGCAAATCTACCCACATTGGATCGCGCTCGTAGCTTGGAAAGATCTCGACATAGAGCGAATTCGGGATGGCGGCGAGAAGATGTAACGCGATTTGCGGTTCCTCGTGGTGAGCCATCTGTACATGGAACAGATTCGCCATCGCTGCGATACGTCGCCATTCAGTTACGCCACCTGACACTGTTACATCTACGTTGAGAATATCGATACAGCGACCTGTGATCAGATCGCGACAACCAAAGCCTGAGATCTCGCCTTGTCCGGCATTCACTGGAATAGACGAGGCTTCGCGAACCATCCGCAGCCCTTCAAATTGATCGTACCAGCGCACAGGCTCCTCGATCCAACGGATGTTGAGGCTCTGCGCTTCGCGACAGAACTTGATTGCATCAGGTGGAGTCCAACCTTGATTTGCGTCACAGGCAATGACGAAATCATTGCCCACCACTTCGCGGACACGGGCGACTCGGCGCACATCTTCTTCAACGGTGACACGCCCTACCTTGAACTTGACTCCGGCAAGGCCAATCTCGCGATAGTGCTGCATCTCATCGTTAAGCTGATCCTGACCTTTGCCCGCTTTGTAATAGCCGCCAATAGCAATTACAGGTACTTTGTCACGGAAGCCGCCCAAGAGCTTATAAAGCGGCACATTGTAGATCTTGCCGAGCAGATCCCATAGCGCGTTATCGACGGCGGCAATCGCCTGCGTCAAGATACCCCGGTTACGCATATCCAGTTGATGCAACCCACGATTGCCCAGATCGATGTTGGAGAAGAACATCTTATTCCACAACCGTTCGACATCGCGGGGATCTTCGCCAATGAGCATCGGTATAAAGTGCTGACGGATCAGGTTCACGATCTCGGTCTGCGTCATATCTTCGTCGCCGCCGAAGGTTTCCCCAATGAGTCCTTCGTCGGTATAAACGCGAGTGACGAGGGTATAGCGATTGGCGATGCGATACGTTCCACCCTCAAAAGGCTGTTCGAGCTTGCGAACAAGCGGGATAACTTCAACTTTGCTAATTTTCATTATGCTTACTTTCTATAATTGATGCTGGCTCAAGTTAGCAGATATTTTTGTACAACCGACTCATCGATCTCAACGCCCAAACCGGGGCTATTGGGGACTTCAATGTAGCCACCCTTTTGTTCGAAGGGCTGACGGGCTAGTTCGTGCTGCATGGGGCTGGGAATCGGTTTAAGTTCCATCACGATGTAGTTCGGTGTGGTAGCGGTGAGATGCAAGCTGGCGGCAGTGTTGATCGCGCTGCTCCACGAGTGGGCATCGAATTGCAGTTGGGCGGCCTCCAATAGTTTAATCACCTGATGTACCCCAGTGATTCCTTCCACGCGCCCCGGATCAGCCAGAAAAATATCGGCGACCTGAGCGTCGATCAATCGCTTGTAGTCCGCAACCGTCCAAGAACGTTCACCCATGCCGATGGGCGTTTTGATACCAGCCCGCAATCGGCGGTGGCCTTCAACGTTTGACGGTGGAAGCGGATCTTCTATCCAGCGAATGTTGTAGTTCTCGAATTCGCGTACCATTCTAATACCGAACGCCGGGTCCCAGCGGGTTTGTTTGCCAAGATCCACGATAAAGTCAACATCGTCGCCAATGGCTTCGCGCACCAGCCGCACATACTCAATATCGCGTTTGGGGTTGACCCCCAGAGCCGCCTCGCCCGTTTTACCAAAGCCAACTTTAACCGCCGTATAGCCGTTTTTAACATGGTTGGCTAATTCCTGCGCCAAATCGTCGAGGCTAGCTTTGGAAGGATGTGTACTGGCGCACACCCGCAATTTGTCATGGACTTTGCCGCCAAGCAATTGATGCAGCGGAACGCCCAATGCTTTGCCCTTGAGATCCCACAATGCCATGTCCAAGGCACTGATAGCAAACATTGCCATGCCTGTATCGCCGTACCACCAGCAGTGCTCCCTCATTTTCAGGAACAGCGCATGGTTATCAAGCGGATCGCGCCCGATGAGCAACGGAGCGAAGCCTTCTTCGATCAGGATCTTGGTCGCTTTAGTGGCTTCAGGCCACATCGAAATACACTCACCCCAACCAATTGTCCCGTCGTCAGTTTCAAGTCTGACCAGCGTAATATGCCGCAGGTTATTGCGATCATTCGGTTCGGGATAACGCAGCGGATAAGCTTGAACTTTTTTAATTTGCATACAAGACTCTTTTAGGTAAGCAAAGTAGAGAGTAGAAATCGAAAAGTTAGAAATGGTCGTTAAAAGGTCGCTAAACCATCACGGTTCCGCCATTTACATCGACAGTAGCACCAGTCATCCAAGAGGCATTTTCAGAACTCAGGAATGTGATTACATGGGCGATCTCGGCGGGATCAGCTAGACGCTTGAATGGCGCATCTTCGATCACAGAATGCTTGATCTCCTCCGGCAATGCCATCATCCGCGTATCGACTGCGCCCGGTGCAACACTGTTGACCAAAATGTTGTAGGGCGCATACTGCCGCGCAAAGGCTTTGGTCATAGAGATAATGCCTGCTTTGGTGGCGCTGTAGACAGTTGAATTGATGATGCCGCCCGTCCTGCCGCCTGTAGAACTCAGGTTCACGATCCGCCCGTAGTGCTGCGCCTTCATCACATTGCCTGCTGCCCGTGAGAGGAAAAAGACCGATTTCAAATTGACATTGATCAGTTGATCGAAGCGCTCCTCGGTCATCTCGTCCAGCGGAATTCGTGGGCAGATCCCAGCATTATTGACAAGAATCTCCAGTTGTCCATACTTCTGAACAACATCTTTGACTAACTGCTCGACGAGTGGCGGCTTAGAGACATCACATTGAAAAGCATCGGCGTGTCCACCTTTTGCCCGGATCGCAGCGGCGACTTCCTCAGCCAGTGCCATATCGATGTCTACAACGGCAACTCTGGCTCCTTCTTGGGCGAACTGATACACCGTCTGTTCGCCAATGCCGCGTGCCGCACCAGTTACGATAGCCACCCGATTTTCAAGCAACATAAGGCACTCTCTGTTTAACAAAAGCAAAGAATATATAATCTTGATCATTGTGTATAATAATATCTCATTGTATATTTGTCAAGAATATACGGATTGCGACAGAATCAGGGAGATTGAACGCATGGCAACTGTAAAAGTGTTTGCATAGCCGCACTCATAGACTGCGATCTACCGGGCTGATCGCCTGTAGCATCCATATTTTTCAGCACTTTAGATTTGTTTAAATTGTTCCACTTCATGTGCTTTTGCTTATTGAGATGTGCTTCAAATACCTTGGAAGGCTGTGGAATATGATCGGATGCCTTGGGGGACTTCTCAAGCCATTGACATAACTTTGTATCTGCCAGCAGCCATGCCTCGATTTCTTGTACCACTTCAATACGGATGACGTGCGCTCTGTATTTTTCTTTATCACATATACGCTCGATTTCGAGGTACGATTTCCGGTTTTCTTGTACCGATTCATCAGTATCGTGGAGGATGATAATGCAATCGGTTGGTGATTTCTCCCTCAAAAGCGTTTCGATTAATCCCTCAACCTCTTTGGCAAGTTTGGCAACGCCTTCCGCTCGACCCCTTAGCTCAAGATGGGTGTTTAGCTGCTTTTCTCGAAATATCGCCTCAAAAACATAGTAGCCCGTCAAATCTTCTGGAATTAGCCAAACAGTTGGTCTAGCAGGATCATTTCGTCGTTTCATACTTCGGGGATTCCCCCGATCAGACGACTCGTCCAAGCTTCTCCCAAGCGGTGATTAGGCAGCCACGTTTCTTTAAGATATTCAGGAACGTTATCTACTGAGGTTTCACCCGTTTCAGGATCGCGCTCTACAACACGGATCTCCTCTGGTTGGAAGTAGTTCAACAGTTGCGGGTTATGTGTCGTCAAAATGAACTGGCGTGGCTCTTTGCGATCAGTATAACTGCGTAGGAGATCGACAAAGTTGCCAAGCAGGAGTGGATGCAGAGCAATATCGGCATCTTCAACAATTACAAGACCGGGTGCATTGGGCGAACGCATATCCGGTACTTCTGGCTTGCGTGGTTGTGGCATTGTCGGTGAAGGTAAATCCAGCGCATAATAAGCCGCAAGGACGCTTATAAGTCGCCGTGTACCAGCAGAGATGGTAGGGGCTGATTTTCCACCCAATGCAGGTTCAGCTACCTCTAGCTCTACTTCTTGTCCGTTCTGTAATAATGTTACTGAACTCACATGTGACAGCAATTGGCTGACATCTTCCTGAAAATGATTAAAGACATCAGGAGCAAATTGCTGCATGTAATACAACATGGAGGGTACATTTGATCCTTGCTTGTTGATGACATAAGGATCATCAAAATATTCTCCTCGAATTGGCGTAATAAAATCTTCCGAAATCAACTGAATACGTTTTTTCAATAATGTATTCAGCACGCCTGATATAGCATCAGCCCGTTCAAGACTATTAAGATCCGGCTCAGTGACCCGTCGACCAGAATCTTGAACAAAAGGTAAAGTATATAGCTCATTGTAGATGAGAGAACTTCCATCTTCTAACAGGGTGCGCCTAAATTTAAGGAGAATATTGGGGTTGTTAACAGGGAAGGCCAAACTTATTGTTTCTGTTATTGGTCCTTGCAAGCCATCGATTTCTTTAAACTTAGTTTCAATCTCAATTGGTTCAGTTTGTTGAGCACGTCTATATCTGATTTCATGCTGACCGCCCCACTTCCCGACAGCAGGTAGCAATCCTTCGTCAAAAGCAAAACGCAGAAAATCCAAGCCATCAATGATATTTGTCTTGCCCGACGAATTCGCCCCGACAAACACCGTAATCGGTGTCAGATTATCAATCGTGACATCGCGCAGACTGCGCCAGTTTTTGAAACTCAATCGCGTTAACATACGCTACTCCCATCCTGCCCAACTTATCTTTGTAGCATTCACTATATTATACTCGTTCTGATTAGTTATCCTTTTGCGCGATCTGTGCAAAGCCAAACAGAATATATAATACGACTTGTTGTATACAATAGCATAATATTGTATATTTATGAGGGGAATGTAGAAATGGTAATTTAGCCTATGGTTCGCAAAATCAGCCCGCCACAGAAAACGAAAAAAGATGTTGTGATTGAAGTACTCCGCAGCGCGATTCTGTCTGGTGAACTCGAACCCGGCGAACGGCTGACACAAGAGGATCTCGCCGAACGATTCAATGTCAGCATGACTCCCGTGCGTGAGGCGATTCAGCAATTGGTAGCTGAGGGAGTTCTTAGTCACAGCCCTTATAAAGGTGTACAGGTTGCCGAGGTAAGCCTCGAAGACATCTCGGAAATTTACCTGATTCGCAGCGTGGTTGAAAATCTGGCAACGTGTAAGGCTGTGCCCAACCTGAAAATTTCGGATGTGCAGAAGCTTCACACGTTGCATGAGCAGATTATCCAACAGGTTGAGAAGGGCGATCTCACGCCGTTACGTAAGCTCAACTATGAGTTTCACATGCTGATCTACAAAGCCGCCGATATGCCGCACTTGTATAAGATCATCAAGACGCTGTGGTCGAAATCGCCGTGGGATACCCTGTACGTTGTGCCGCATCGCCCTGAACGTATTGTCGAGGAACATAAGCGGGTCATGGAAGCAATTGATCGCGGAGATGCGACACTTGCTGGACAACACATGCAGACTCATTTAGAGGAGGGCATGAAGATGCTGATCGAGTATCTCACCAAATCTACGTGAAACGATGAGATAAATTCTCCAAAAAGTTTGGTCTATAGTTAGAGGAAATATATTATGGAAAAAGCACGTATTGGCATTATTGGGACAGGTTGGTGGACAACTACTGCCCACATTCCGGCACTTATGCAGAACCCGAATGCGGAACTTGTCGCCCTTGCAGACAAACGTAAGGAAACGCTAGACAAGGCAACGGCGTGTTGCCAACCCGTCAAGGCTTATTTGGATTATCGTGAGATGCTAGCAAAGGAAAAGTTGGACGGCGTAATCGTTGCAGTAAATCATACAGCCCATTATGAGGTTGCTAAAGCCGTACTAGATGCTGGATTACATCTACTTTTGGAAAAACCAATGGTACTGGAAGCAGCGGAAGCCTATGAGTTAATGGATCTTGCTAACCACAAAGGTAAAGAACTCATCGTTGGCTACCCGTGGCACTATACAGCACGTACCAAACAAGCCCGCGATATTGTTCAATCTGGCGAACTCGGCGCGATCCAATATGTATCAAGCCTGTTCACCTCAATGACCATTGAATTCTACCGGAACAATGCCGAAGCGTATCGTCCCACCTTTGGCTATCCTGTGACGGGGCCGGGTACTGCCTACTCCGATCCCAAACTCGCGGGTGGCGGTCAGGGTCATTTACAGATCACCCACTCAGCGGCGGCGATGTTCTTTGTGACCGGATTGCAGGCCGACAGAGTATCAAGCTTTATGGAAAACTGGGATGTGCCAGTTGATCTGGTAGATGCTATCTCGGTGCGGTTTAAGCCCGTCAAGGGTAATCGTCGGGCAGTGGGCGTGTTAGGCAGTACCGGGAATATCGATCTTCCGACGGGGGGCGAATACAACGTCAATGTCTACTGTGAAAACGGCTACTTGTTCCTGAATGAAATGGATGGGACTGTTACCGTTCACAAGAATGGTCAGCCTGAACAACACTTTGCGGCACTTCCGCCCGAAGATCGCTATCCTAGCTTTGCCACAAGCCAGAATTTAGTCGATGTGATCTTGGGCAAGGCCGAGAATGGTTCGCCTGCGATTGTCGGCGTGCGAGTCGTTGAACTGCTTGATGCCGCTTATCGTTCTGCCGCCGCCGATGGGCAGGCATTTAGTGTGGGGGATCTTGTGTCTGTCAAACATGCCCATTAATATGGGGTTAGAAATTAAGGGAAAGGCAAAAAGCGCCATTCAGGCGCTTAAGGTTGTAGGATAACCAACAGCAAA
>JBDTVG010000074.1:0-4206 GCA_040007395.1 Chloroflexota bacterium | reverse complement strand
GCAAAGCCTTGAATTTCCTCGGCAACAATCGCTTCGGCGTACGGGATTGTCGTTTGGCGCACCGAATAGTGCGCGTCTGTCACCGCTTGCAGATCGTCCAAGTTGTAAAGCTGGACTCCCGGCAAAGTCCCGACTTCGGGATCGACATTGCGTGGCAGGGCAATGTCGAAAATGATCAGCGGGCGGTCTGAGCGCTGCGGCAAGATAACTTCGAGATCGCTGATATTGAGTAGGGCGTGGGGTGATGCTGCTGCCGTGATCACGAGATCGGCGGCAATCAAGGCAGCACTGAGTTGGGTAAAGGGAACGACCTGCCCGCCCCATTGATCGGCAAGTTCCTTCGCGTGATCCAGCGTATGATTAGCAATCGATAGGTGATCGATGCCGCGCCGCACGAAAGATGCAGCAGCACTCCGCGCCATCTCGCCTGCGCCGATAATCAGCACGTTGGCTTGTTCCAGTGATCCAAGGATCGTGTTGGAGTGGGTCGCGGCGACGGAACTGATCGACAGTGCGCCGTGTCCTAGCTCGGTTTCATGGCGCACCCGTTTCCCCGTCTGGATGGCCTGTTGGAATAGAGTCGAAAGTACCGCGCCAGTTGCGTTATGCGAACGCGCCCGTTCGTAAGCTTCGATGACCTGTCCCAAAATCTGCGGCTCGCCCACAACTTGCGATTCTAATCCCGCCGCCACATTAAAAAGGTGCTGAATACACACTTCCCCGGTCAGGCAGACGGTATAGGTATGCAGATCATGATCCGCGAGGACACTATGTTCCTGCCAGAGTCGGAGCAAAGTTTGAGAGGCGATCTCTGGTTCACCGACGGCATATAACTCTGTGCGGTTACAAGTGGAAAGGATGGCGAATTCGTCTACGCCCGGTAGCTGTCCGGTAGCGACCTGCTGCAACAGTTGGATCTGTGAGGCCGCCGCAATCGCAGCCTGCTCACGGATCTCGACGGGTGCGGTTTTATAGCTTAACCCAATACACACTAGCTGCGACAACCCCGTTATCCTTCCTGCAACCCAACCCGCAAAAACCAGACATGATGTTAACACGCATATATTACGCAAGATATGTGCATTAAGTTAGAGTTATATCAGCATATTCGATTGTGATTTTTCTTGCAATGCCCAATTGAGCGTTCCATTGCTCTGGGTTATTCACTCACCTTACGCAGAAGGTATTTTTAGGCAAAGCAGCCCTCACCCTAAATCCCTCTCCCAAAGGAGAGGGACTTTCAACCAGCCGGATTTTGCTCCCCTCTCCCGCCGGGCAAGGGGCCGGGGTGAGGGCCATCTAGCATAAAATAAGTCGTGCGTAACGTAAGTTATTCAAAATCATATTCATCGTTCGGGGGAGCAGGTTCAAGCAGTTCGAGGCTAAGTAGCTGGTTGCCGCCAATACGTTTACTGCGCTTCAAGTAGTACGCCTGATAAATTGCGCCTTCTTCCAACACGCCGAAAACAGAATAATGAACATAAAACGGAATTGAGCTAATCATCAATTCTGCCAACGGCAGCACATTGGGCGCAACAAGATCGCGTTTGATCAGTTTGCCCTTAATCGACTCGACTGATTTCGAGAAGGCAGGTCGCACATGCAGCCCATATAACACAGCCGTCAGGATCAGCACTACAACGAATGCCATGCCAATCAGACCGGGATCGGGTACATAGTGTATGAACGGAAGATAGTGCAGGGTGTCGATGATCCACATACCGATAAAACATACCGTCAGCAGCCCAAGCAAGTGCTCCACCAACCGCAGTGCAACAAAATTCCAGCGTTGACGCACGCTCAACACGCCAGCGCGGTTGGCTGCCAGATCGTAGTCATCGAAGCGTACCACGCGCTGAAAATCGCTTACGGGCATGAGTCGTTTGAACATTGTTGTAGTTTACCTTGTATAACCGACTTTTGAATGACCACGATGCTTGTCAAAAACTCAGGATTAGCCTTACCACTGTTTGTCACTTGGGGATAGCGCATACGCTCAAATGTGCGTATAATTTTACCAAACAAGTAACCATAAGCTCTGGTATTTCATCAGAATCATCGCGCCGTTCTGCTATCTATGCAGGCTGGTAAATGTCTGACCGTCAAGGTCGGGGAGGGTGATCGGGTTGCAAGGGCGAGTTCTTCTCCTCAATGGTAGCAGTTGGGAGCCGCTGGCAATCATTTCAGTGCCACGAGCGATCAACTTGGTGCTGGCTGAAAAAGCCGTAATCATCGAAGATACGGGGCATTTTCTGAGGTCAGTCGGAAGCAGATTTCCGGTTCCCTCAGTTATTGCACTCCGCACCTTCATCAACGTCCCACGCCGCAAAGCCCATTGGAGCCGCAAGGGTATTTTGGCACGGGATAACTATACGTGCATTTACTGTGGGGTTCGTCCCGGAGACTTTGCGCGGGGCAAAATCATTACTAAAGCCGATCTGACCGTTGATCATGTGCTGCCCCGTTCGCGTGGTGGCAAAGATAACTGGACAAATACGGCCTGCGCGTGCTATGTGTGCAATCATCGCAAAGGCAATCGGTTGCCCGGAGAAGCGGGGTTACGTATGGCGTGGGAGCCGAAAACACCGCGTACTAGTTATCTTGTCATTGCGGTAGGCAGTGGCCCCGATGCTTGGAAACAATATATCGAGGTCTCTAGCGGGAACAGTTAACAAGGGAGTTGGACAATATGCCGACTCCCTTTTTGATCTCGGTGATTGCGAAGTCCAACTTCCGAGATTGAGCAATATACCTTGCGGGCGAACAGGTCAACTACGCCGTGATCAGCGTCCCCGGTGCGGATTGGCCTGTAACGGCTGACTCGATCTGTCCCGGCGTAGTGCCGCTAAAGATGCGAATCTGCAATCCCGGCAACTGCTGCGCCAGCGCGACCATCTGGCGCACTTTGGAAGCCATGCCGCCCGTTACATCGGTGCCATGTGAACCACCCAACGCCGTCGCGATGGATTCTAGATTGTCGGGCGTAATGTGCGGAATGATGTTGCCCGACGCATCATAGACTCCTTCAACTTCGCCTAGCAGCATAATTCGTGCCGGATGCAATGATTCGGCAAGCGTAAAGAAGATTGTCTCCGTCGAGATAATCGTACCGCCACGCTGCGAATCAAGCGCGACATCGCCATAGACAACCGGCACAAGCTGATGCTCAAGCGCGGCGCGAATTGGTTCGACTGCCATTGAGATAATCTTGCCATCGTCGCATTGTGCCGAGGATGAGGGTTGAATGCTTAATACTGGTAGGCCAGCTTCGAACAGCGCTTCCACAACTAGCGAATTTAAACGGCGGGCAATCGTGGCAACTTCCGCATAACCGCGCCATGCGTCGAGTGAGTGTACTCCCGTCGCAGTTCCGTATTTCTGCGCCGCCACATGCCCAAACGATCCGCTGCCATGCCCGATCAGCAACCTTAGTGATGGCTGGGCTGCCAATGCTTGCACGATTTCCCCGGCGGCACGCTGCATAATCGCTTGGTGGAAGTGCTGTGACTCGCGCTTATCCGTAATCAGCGATCCGCCAAGTTTGATAAAAGTGAGCGTGGAGTCGCTCATTGTTGGCTCACGGTAGTAGTCCACGTCTGAACCGCCCCTGCGCCGCGTAATGCGTCTGCCACCCGCTGTGCATTATCCGGCTCGACCAGTGCGATGATATTCCCGCCGCGCCCGCCACCAGAAAGTTTAGCGCCGAGTGCCCCAACTTGACGTGCAGCACTGACTAAGTTATTCAGCCGGGGTGAGGAAACTGAAAGGATACTCAACATCTGGTGATTGCGATTCATCAACTGACCGATGTCTTTCAAATTGCCCTGTTCGATCTGGTTGCGTGCGTCGTCCACGACTGCGCCGATCTCCTCGAAAAACCCTCGATAGGCTTCGGGATCAAAGTTGTAAAGATCGCGTACCGCATTGACCGTTTCACGAGTGGAAGCCTGCACCCCCGAATCCGCGACCACGAAGGTTAGCGGCTGACCGATGCGAAAAGGACGTGGGGGCTGTCCCTTGACAAAGTACACAGGGGCATTCATCACAATCACCGTGTTGTCGATACCGCTTGGCGTACCGTGATGCACCTTTTCAACTTTGTAAACTAGTGCGTTAAGTTCATCGCCTTCCAACGGAGAACCCAGTGCTGCACTCAATTCACGGATTAGTGCCGCAGTAATCGCTGCTCCACTACCGAGTCCACTT
>JBDTVG010000073.1:0-10925 GCA_040007395.1 Chloroflexota bacterium | reverse complement strand
CCGGCATTTTCCTGCCCTGCAAGCCCTTTCCCTCCTACTGTCGGGTGACTAGTCTTGACAGACACTTTATCTAAAGACCTGACGTGGAGAAATCAAAATGGGGAATTAATTTACGCTATCTGAGACTCATTATGGGCCTTGCCGTAATCTAGCGTCGAGGTACCCCTCGCCCTGTGGGTGAGGGGCGCAAAATAGCAATCTAGAAAGTCCCTCTCTTTTGAGCGAGGGACTTAGGGTGAGAGCAGCGTAAAAAGCATTTACTGCGGGATAAGTGTATTGACCGTCCCCTCCGCATCCGTGACCTGATCAACGACCCAGCCAACGACGTTATCAGCAGTGCGGATCTTCCACCAACGCAGGCCATCAGCAGACTGTGGACCTTCCTCGATCGTGACAATTACGCCCGGTTTGAGGATGCCCAAGATCGGAGCTGTGCGCCCCGGCGCTTGGCGCAAGTTGAGCGTATCGCCCTTAGAAGTGTTGACCATCGCATTACCCCCAATGGCTAACGCAGGCGGTGCAAGGTTCGCAGTGGGGGCAATGGTTGGCGTGGTGGGCGCGGCTGCCACTGGTGCAACCAGACCACCAATAGGGGTAAATGACCCCTTGCTATAGGCAGGCTGACCGCCCTGTGCAATCGTACTGGGGGTAAGCGATCCATCCCATTTGACCGATAGCAACTGTGCGTGAGGGACAGCGGCAAGTGCTTGATCAGCCGTTGCGCCGCCATTGATTAGTTGAACCATCGCCGCCGTCGATTGGATGAAGCTAAACGCCACACTGGAATTATCTGGCGCGGGAGCGATGACCCCAATCGCACGACCTTGACTCTGGAACAGCTTAGTTGAAGGGCCGCCCGTTACTGGGACTCGCCACAAAGTGACATTGAAAACACGCCCTTCAACAGGCCACTGCCCATTAAATAGCTGCATTCCAACCGCGAGGTTAGGGGTGCCATTGACCGATTGTCCGGGTGTAACAGTGCTGTAGACAACCGTCTGACCGTCGGCGCTCCAAGCCACTTGATCGACGCTCACTTCGGATTGGAGGGGGGTAAGTGCGCCTGTCGCCACATCGACTAATGCTAGGGGGTCCGCCGATTCGGAGGCTACTCCTACAAGACGCTTTCGATCTGGCGAAAGGGCGGCACGAGCGATCTGGGGGGCTGTCCAAAGATCCTGCCCATTGAAGTTGGTCAGCGCGATCCCTATTCCACTGCACGCTGTTGAGTGAATAAGGCCCTGATCAGTCCACTCCATGATCAGATTGCTGCCGCCAAAGCCGGCTTCGACATTGAATGCGTTATCTGCCGGATCAGGATTGCCGCCGCCACAGCCAACGCTCACCACAAACGAGCTAGCATAGATGGGCGCACTGACCGAGTTTCCAAGTAGCTGCACCGCCTGAATTTGCTGTACTACGCCGTTGTCGCCTTTGTGTTCGTTGGTTGAAACTGCAAATACGATCTTGGTGCCATCGCTTGACCATATGATGGGAAGCATAGTCGCTACCCCCACGGCGACCTGAATCGGCGCTTGGCCTGATACCGCAACATAAGCCGTTCCACTCCGCAGATCGGTGTAGATAAACTTAGTGCCATCAGGCGACCAGCGGAACCGTCCATAATAGCGGTTGGCATTGAAGAATGGCGCGTTCTGGGTATATTGCGCATTCGCATCATTAGTAAGCAGGTGAGCCAGCGGCTGACCGGGCGTACTGACTGCTACATTTCCGCTGTAGTCGATAAAGGCCAATGGATTGTTCAAAGCAATCGGAGCAGAAGGAGGGATCGCTGTTTCTGGTGCCAGTGGCGTTGCACCCGGCCCACTGAAATTGGGCGTACACTGGAAAATGACTCCCCCATCTTTAGTGCTTCGATAACTATAAGTTACCCCTTGATAGACGATCGTAATTTTATAGGCGCGGGTCGTGACTTGCGTATAATTTTGACCCGGCTGCGGGCAACCAAGACTGGTATCGTTAAAAACATCTTCTTCCCAGCTAAACTGGCTATCGCCACCACGCGCGACAGACTTGCCAAGTTTTTGGCTCAGATCTGAATAGACGGCATCAATGATAGTGGTAGATATATCTCCCTGTGCCTGAGACACAAGGGCGGGACTAATTGTCATAATTAACACAATAGTAATAAAAAGAAGTGCAATTCGTTTCCCGGCAAACATAGCGAATCCTTTCAGAATGTTCTACGCATTGTCGATTATAATGGGGAAAAGCGTGGAATAGAAATTTATCAGGGTGCAGTTTGCGGAGATTTAACGATACAGATCAGGGGTCGGGCCGATCCGACCCCTAAGTTCAGCAGATTTTAGAGAATATCTTCGAGGCCATCCATCGCATTGATCACGACGCTGCCTAGACCAGCGGTAATCTCAAGGTTGAGTTTGGGGCCACTGGCGCTGGCAAAATTGGCGGTTTCGTACAGATTGCCGCCGATGCCTTTGAGCGTGCCACGCGCCTTGACATCACCTAACCCCTTCGTAACCGAAGCGTGAACTGGTATCCCTTGTTTAATATTGAGCTTGACGCTGCCTGTACCAATATTGATTCGCACCGTTGTGTCGCGCTTGAGCATCTCGCCCATAAAGTTAAGCGTGATTTCGCCTGCACCGCCATCAACAGCGACTACTTGAGCGTTCGCGTTCAACAGGTTATCGATCTTCGTAGTGCCTGTGCCAAGCCGGACTTGCAGGCGTTTAGCGTTTTCGGGGTTTGGCCTGTCGAAGTTAATGACCGTAGCACCCGCGCCAGTGTCGATCTGGGCTTCGGTAAGCGGCACACCACCAAGCGCTAGACGACCCTCACCAACTCCCTTTGCCACGCTCAACGCAATAGGTTGTGTTGTCCCAAGTGCCAGATCCCAGCTATTCTGAACATCGCTCCAACCGCCTAGCACATGCCAACCGCGTCCTTGCCGAATCATCACCTGATTGTTTTCGACGGTGATTTGAGGTTGCCATTCCTCAACATTGTAAGTGACTGTCCCTTCGACCAGTTTGTCGCCGCCTGCCGTCAAGTTCAACTTTCCCACACCCATTTCGAGATGGAGTTGTGCCGGACTATTGTCAGGATAGGCAATCGACATCGGATCGGTTTTGGGGTCGATATGGGTCATTCGCATGTCGTCGCCAACCGTGTGAATCAGTTCGTCTAACGAACGACCAAGTTTTTCAAACATAGAGGTTTCTCCTTATGCAAACCGTGCTACTTATCTATACGTCAGGCTGTGTAGCGGGTTGCATAGAGAGAGGATAATTGTGACACACAATGTGCCAAAACTGCGTTAGCTGGTAACGCCCATGTTATCGTCAAGCGCCTCACCAATTTGGTGTAGTCCCATGACTGTACAATTTTCGGTTGCCCAAACGAGATCGTCCACAATAGCACGGGCGGCCTGTTGATCCATTACCAAAGGTAGGTGAGGAATGAGATCGTCGAGATCTTTCATGGCAGCAAACAGAACGCTTGCCACGCTATCCAGTTTTATTTTGCGTTCATCTGGGGTCATGGCAAGCTCCTATTGGTTTATAGTTGTGTTCGGAATCGATAGTTTACAGCAGCGCCGACTGGACTCCCTTGTTTTCTTTTGAACGGCGAGCCAGCATCAAAATATCATGGGCGCTCTGTTTGGCACTCACAGTCTCCGCACCAAGCATCTCTGCCATCTCTTCGACGCGGGCTTTGTCATCCAACGGCACAACGGTGGTAACAATCCGATCCCCGCGTGATCCCTTCATAACTTTGAAGTGAGCATCACCGAATCCGGCTAACTGGGCAAGGTGCGTTACACATAACACCTGATGTCCATCGGAGAGATTCCAAAGTTTTTGCCCGACGGTTGCGCCAACACGCCCACCAATACCCTGATCGATCTCGTCGAAGATCAGCGTGGGTGTGCTATCGGCACGCGAGAGCACACCTTTCATGGCAAGCATGATCCGGGCGGTTTCGCCGCCAGAGGCCACTTTAACCAGCGGACGTAGCGGTTCGCCCCGGTTCGCCGCGATCAAGAATTCTACGTGATCGATACCTGTGCTGTCGAATTTGAGACGCTGCTCACCGACATAACAGCCTTCGGGATCTTCTTCTTGAGTGATCGAAACCTCGAAGCGTGCGCCTTCCATGCGTAAGTCTTGCATTTCCGCCTCAATCCCTTGACTGAGGACTTTCGAGGCTTTGGCACGGGCACTGCTCAAACGCACCGCGATGTCGCCAATTTGGTGCAGCAACGTTTCCTCTTGCTGGCGAAGTTCTACCAACCGTTCTTCGCTGTGGGTGATGTCGCTAAGATCTTTCTGAGCCTTCTCACGATACGACAACACTGCTTCCAGCGTGCCGCCATACTTGCGTTTGAGGCGGGTAAGTGCGTCCATGCGCTCCTCGACTTCCACGAGGCGGCTAGGGTTATATTCCACCCGGTCATAGTAGGTACGCACAGCACGGGCTAGTTCGTCGGCCTGTACTGCCAAACTTTCAGCAAGGGTATGTTGTTCCTCGAAGGCGGGTTCGATCTTCGCCAGCTTCGTCAGACTCGCCACTGCCTGATTGAGCAGATCGACTGCTGAGGGGCTACTATCGTCGCTGCCTTCGTACAGAATTTGTTGAACTTCGGCAGTCAGTGAGGCCAATTGTTCAGCGTTGGCAAGGCGGGTACGTTCCTCGCGGAGCGTTTCTTCCTCGCCAAGCTCTGGCGCAACCGCTTTGATCTCCTCGATCTGGTAGCCGAGCATATCAACCCGCCGCGCCAACGCCGCTTCATCTTGAAGCAAATTATCGATCTCGGCGCGAACTTGTTTCAATTTGTGATTGAGGACACTTGTGGCACTGCGTTGATCCCTGAGATTGGCGTAACCATCTAGCAGATTGATGTGTTCGCGAGCCTTGAGCAGCGACAGATGTTCGCTCTGCCCGTGAATATCGACCATTTTTTCACCGAGGGTACGGAAAAACTGCAAAGAAACATTGCTGCCGTTCACCCGGCAAACGTTGCGCCCGTTGCTGCGTAATTCACGAGTCAAGATGATCTCGTCGGGGGTATCGGCTGGATCGACCCCTTCGCTTTCGAGCAACGTTTTGATGTCGGACAGCAGCGGTTTGGGGATCTTGAACACGCCTTCTATCGTGGCCTTGTCTGTCCCGGCTCGCACGAAGTCGGCATCGCCGCGCCCGCCCAACAGCAGATCGACGGCATCAATGATAATCGATTTACCTGCGCCAGTTTCGCCCGTGATGACATTGAAGCCGGGGCTAAACTGGACTTCCAGATGGTCAATGATTGCGAAGTTGTCGATACGAATTTCGCATAACATACGTTACTTCCCATAGCGCAGCAGAGCGCTGGCTCCACCTGCACATAACACAACATAAATGAGCGATGGCAGAAAATACAATAGCACGGCGGGGCTGAGAGCACTTAATGCCGAGAAGAGAAGGGTTAGCGATGGCAGCAGAGGAATCAGTGTTCCAACGACAATTGCCCCAGTAACGACAGCCCAGATATAGCGCCCACGCCGCTTGCCGATAGCGCGGTGGACGATCTGCCCAATGAAGCCGCCAATCGGAAGTGACAGGATGATCACGAGAATCACAAATAGACGTGGCACAACGAAGCCGATAGGAACAGCCAATGCTAACGCCACAATGCCTGCGATCGCATAGTCGCGTTGGGTAGCGGTGAAATAGACATCCTGCTGCTGGTGAACACATTCCTTGCAGCGATAGCCTACCGGAGTTTGCACGGCGCAGCGGGTACACATATAGCGTCCACACTTATTACAACGCAGCGTCGTTTCAACGGTGGTATGGACGGCACAAAAAGTACGTTGATCCTGCTCCGTTACAGGCTCAACGGGGTCAACGATTGTGGTCATGGTTATTGAAGTTCCCTCCCGGTAGAGGCCGCGTGCGTTGTTCAGGGGCACGGCGCGTCGGGATACGCGGCTCCATACGATCCAAAATTGAGCGATAAAAGTAGTTGCGTTCACGCAGACGGACAAAGCGACTCAGATACTCACTGGCCTGTACAACAACTGCATCCCCTTCCAGTAAATTAGTGACATGTTCCCCATCGACATTCAATACAACATCGGCTTGCGTTTCCGTAGAAACGATAATTTCAACGGTTGCCCCTTCGGAGAGCACCAACGGACGGTCAAAGCTCAGATGCGCGGCAATTGGTACCACCAGAATATTCTTCAACTCTGGCGGCAAGATTGGGCCACCAACGGCAAGGCCATAGGCCGTTGAGCCTGTCGGAGTGGCGATAATTAGGCCATCGGCGTTGTAGGTGGTTGCCCAACCGTTATCAATATACAGATCCAGCAGCACCGAACGGGCTATCGATCCTCGGCTGACTACTACATCATTCAGCGAATCTTCGCGGCTCAACAGGGTATCGTTGCGCCACGCTTCGGAATGGATCATCATCCGTTCCTCGATCCAGTAACCATCACCAAGCAGCACATCGACAGACGACTCCCATGTCGCAGGGCTGGCTTCTGTCAGAAAACCTAGATGTCCAGCATTGATGCCAAAAACAGGGACATTCGCGATGGCACACAGTCGCGCCGCCCGCAGCATTGCGCCATCGCCGCCAATAGCGATCACGAGATCCGATTCAGCAATTAGGGGGCTGATGGTTGTGGCATCCCATTGGCTACGCTGCCATGTATCGATTCCTCGCGCCTGCAAACTTTGTGCCACCTGATCGCAGATCGCGCCCGTCTCCGGGCGAAAAGGATGTCCTAGAATGCCAACTCGTTTAAACTTCATTGACCCAATGTTCTCGATTATTCTGCTGACGATACTGAAATCAGGCTGAAGCGATAGTATTCAGACTCTATAAATTATACCGCATCCCCTTGCTTTCAGTATGGCTGATTATAGGAACATACGTTCTATTTTGCAAATACAAAACGAAGTCAGAGTAGAAAAAAGGGAAGAAAAGCGGCCAAAACAGTATGCCGAGAAACATCATCTGGACTTAACCTTCCTCACCAGTTCTTGCCGTTCTCGCCTAAAAAAGCCCTCTAATCCTTGAACCTGACTTTACCTTGGATCGTAAACATTAAACAAATGTTCTATAATGATCTTCATAGATAATGAGGAGAGGCTGATGTCACCGACTTACCCTGAAGGTTTTCTGGCGCTGCCTTCCACTGGCAAGGGCAGCATCGTGTTGGTTCTCCACGCCTCATGGGGGCTGAATGACACTATCAAGACTGTCTGCAAGCGACTAGCCGAGGCAGGTTTCGTTGCCTTTGCCGCAGATCTTTATCATGGCAAGGTCACAGACAAGATTGACGAAGCCACTACCCTTGGCGCTGCGGTAGATGCCAACGTTAACCAAGCCAGAGCCGAACTCGTTGATGCCACAATGTTTCTCAGGGAACGTGCTGGATCGGATAATCCCGGCATTGCGGTGGTGGCCTTCTCGCTGGGGGCGTACTATGCGCTAGACCTCTCAGTCAATGTCCCCGAAGCTATTCGATCTGTTGTCCTCTTTTACGGGACGGCTGGCACTGTCCCGCTTGACTTCAACAGATCGAGAGCAGACTACCTTGGTCACTTCGCGGAGATAGATCAGTTTGAGTCGCAATCCAACGTCAGCGATCTCGAAGAGGCCCTAAAGCGTGCTGGTCGCCCAGTGAGCTTTTATCAGTACAGCGGGATTGGACACTGGTTTTTTGAACCTGACCGTGCAGACGCATACAACCCAGCAGCAGCAAATCTGGCTTGGGATCGAACGCTTGCGTTCCTGAAACGTTCTTCCACAGCATGAGGTAATACGAATAAGAAGGGATCGTCCAAGCAGGGCAAGAATTATTCTGTTTAGGGAGTATCCTACCCGCTGAGGCAGGTTTCACGACTGATAATTATCACGGAATACTTCGGTTGGATGGTTGAGGCGCTCGTTCTCAGAGAAAGTACTAGCCAAAGAAGATCATCCCCTTTGGCTAACCATGTGCCAAGATTAATCGGCTTGAGTGTCCCTATCTTCGACAGTGCTTACCGCTTGTATGAGGCGTTAGCTTTTTGTATCAGCAATCGGCGTACTCTAGTGTTATCCATCGTATCGGGTTCGTGCGGAACAGGATTAGCAGGGGTAATTACCGGTTGGACAGCCTGTTGCTCAGGTTGTTGGTGGTAATCGCGTTCATTTGAATAACTATCGTGCGTAAGCAGTTCACCGGATAAAAGGCGCACTATCGGATCATGTAGTTGGCTGTCAACCATATCTAACCATGCTTTGGCTCGACGATCTAGTTTCTCCAGAAATGTATTCATGTCCCACATCCCTACTCATTGCTAATATCAGTAGCATATTTCATGAGTGGTGGTAGTGTGATCTACCTAAAGTGGTATCTTGCCGCGCCAATGGGGGTATTAATTCGCCGAGTTCACAGGAGATCGAATTTGGCGGCTTGTGCGATAGCCTGTGTGCGGCTGTTGACATTGAGCTTACTATAGATATTGCGTGTATGTACCTTCACAGTACCTACCGAAAGTACCAGCCGTTCGGCAATCTCGCGGTTGGAGAGTCCATCCGCAATCAAGGTTAGCACCCCCAATTCACGCTCACTGAGGGAGTCGACCAATGATTGGTTAGCTGTCAATTGAGACGATTGAGCCAATTGGGGTGTATTGTCCGGTTCAGCAAGGATCGAACGAATCGCCGCTTCAAGATTCTGGCGACAGCCACGTTCCCAAGCGGATTGATATGCCTCCTCACCAAGTTGGCGTATCAAGTCAGCACGCAGCCGCGTTAGCAACGACCAATGATTTAGCCATCCACTGACCCAAATCGGCTGGTCAAAAGCCAAGCCTAATAATTCGGCAGCTTCTTCCAGAGCACCCTCGTGGGCGTGGGCGGCAGCTTCCAGTGCCAAACAAACCGTCGCGGAGCCGGGATCATCGTATCGATCCCAAAATAAAGAGGCGTAGCCCAAGCGAGCCTCTTTATAATGTCCTAGCCCACAAGCTGCCAGTGCCTGTCCCCAGTTTGCTACCAGAGCATCGTGTTCACCAAAGAACGGTTCCAGCGAAATGGCATGATTTTTCTGGGAGAGCGCTGTACCTTCTGTATAGTTTTCATCCATCACGCAGGTCAGGAATGCTAGCAACCCAGCCGAGAGCATTATGCCGTCGAGATTATTGGTTTGGTCGGCGAGATCACGCATTTCGTTAGCGAGTGTTTGGGCTTCCTCCAAGTCACCCTTTAATAGGGTAGTTTGTGCCAACTTGAACATAGCCTGAAGGATACCTTTCAAACTGCCAATTTCGCGCATCAGGGCTAATGCCTCGCGTGCATACCGCTCACATTCTGGGTAATCCAGTTGTGTGTGCATGGCCCAACTCAGATTGAGGCTAATCCAAGCAATCCCGTTGCAATCGCCGATCTCGCGTCGTAGGGCTAGGCTTTGCGCGAGAATTTGTGCCGCTGGATCGGGTGGGTTGTCACAGCAGGCTAGCCAGACAAGCGCTTCCGCTTGGTAAAATGAATCACCTAGTCTCTTGTAAAGCTCATAACTCTCTTGGAAGAATGCCAATGTTCTGTCGTTGGCATCGGGGATTTTATTAATCATGTCCCATTTCGCGACAATCGCCTGTACTAGCAGGCAGAATCCCACCTCTGACTGATCCTGTCGCACCCGTGCGGCTGCCAGACAGGTATCAATCTGCGCGTGTACATCAAAGTCGATGCGTATATTGCCCAGCAAGATCAGGCGTATCAGCCGTGCCTGAATGCGGTACAAGATATAGGTCTGGTCATGATTGGGGATCTGGGCGAACTGGTCAACCGCCAGCCGCAGCAGTGTCACGACTTCATGATAGCGTCCGCGCATATCAGCGAAAAACTGCAAACTTTCGACTGCCTGATTAAGCGCCGCAAATTGGTTCTGCTGCACCGCCAATTGCCATGCGTATCGTACATTCTCAAATTCAGCTTCGATAGTATTTAGTGCTGCGATCTGCTGTTGTGCTTTGATGTCACGCTCAAGTCGGTACAGCATACCCAGATAATAGTCAATATAAGCCCGTTGCAGCGCTTCGGTCTGCTTGGTAGCATCCAATTGTTCGGCGCTATATTGACGCAGCAGCTCATGGACATCATAACGTCCTGTTGCACTCAAACGCACCAGCGACTTATCGACTAACCCGGCAAGCGTGTTGAGTGACGCTCCGGCAATGGCTTCTACCGCCTGCCGCGTAAACCCGCCGCGAAAAATTGACAACTTTTGGAACACGTCGCGTTCAGCTTCGGACATGAGTTGCCAAGACTGGCTGAACACCGAACGGATACTGCGATGCCGTTCTGGCAAGTTGCGCGAACGGGTGGCTAGAATGTCCATATTGTGTTGAATTTCTCGGACAATTTCGGCAGGTTGCAGCGTCTTCAGCCAACCAACTGCCAGTTCAATTGCCAGTGGCATCCCTTCGACCAGTCGGCAGATTTCCAGTACGCTGCGGCGGTCTTCGGAAAGATCAAAATCGCCGCGTATCCGCCGCGCCCGGTCAAGGAACAACTGCACTGCGCTATAATCTTCAAGCGGTTTGCCATCTTCTTGATCAGGATAGGCTAGCCCTGAGATCGGACGTACCCATTCTTCTTGAAGATTGAGCGCTTCTCGCGAAGTAACGAGAACTTTCATGTTGGTAGTGACTGCCAAGATTTCAGAAACAATATCTACGCCGTCTAACAGATGCTCATAATTGTCGATTACTAGCAGTAGACGTTTGGCATGTTTCTCGCGTAAGAAATCAAAAAATTGTTCGTGTGCGTCACGGTTGTCTTGCTGGAAATGAAATGGCGTAGCTTCGGCGATAGCGGTCAGAATATCATCGACGCGACTCAGGGGAGCCAGCGACACAAAAAAGATCCCATCGGGAAACGACTCATGTTTTTG
>JBDTVG010000072.1:0-10275 GCA_040007395.1 Chloroflexota bacterium | reverse complement strand
GATCGGCGGGCAGTATGTGAACAGCCAGTTTGCCAAGATGGAAGCCATTGAAAACGGCTACAGCGAAGCGATTGTACTGGATGTAGCAGGCAACGTCAGCGAGGGATCGGGCGAAAACATTTTCGTTATCCTTGATGGCGTAATCTATACCACACCCGTCGGCTCGTCGATCTTGTCTGGCATCACCCGCGACTCAGCCGCGACGATTGCCCGCGACCTCGGTTACGAAGTCCGGGAGCAGATTATCTCGCGGGATATGCTCTATATTGCCGACGAGATTTTCTTCACCGGAACCGCCGCCGAAGTCAGTCCCATCCGTTCGATTGACAAGATCGCCATCGGCACCGGATCGCGTGGGCCGATCACCAAAGCCATTCAGGAACGGTTCTTTGCCATTACCAGCGGGAATGTACCAGACCAGTACAACTGGCTGACTCCCGTGACTATTCGTGAAACTGCAAGCGGCAATTAGTAGAGACTCGTCATCGTAAGAGCAGGAGAGAAACCATGTTACTCACAGGTGCTGAAATTATCTGGGAAAGTTTGCTGCGCGAAGGCGTGGAGGTTGTATTTGGCTACCCCGGCGGAGCCATCCTGCCCACTTACGACGCATTGAGCAAATATGAGGGCAAGCTGCATCATGTGTTGGTGCGCCACGAACAAGGCGCAACCCACATGGCAGACGGCTATGCGCGAGCTACGGGCAGAGTCGGCGTGGCAATGGCGACCTCTGGCCCCGGCGCGACCAATATGGTCACGGGGATCGCCACTGCCATGATGGACTCTTCGCCGATTGTGTGTATCACCGGGCAAGTGCCGAGTTCCGTCTTAGGGTCAGATGCCTTTCAGGAATGCGACGTGACAGGCGTGACCCTCCCCATCACCAAACATAACTTCCTCGTGACCGATGCCAGCCAAATCGCCTACATTATCCGCAAAGCCTTTCACATTGCCCGAACAGGTCGTCCCGGCCCAGTGCTGGTGGACATCACCAAAGACGCGCAAAACGCCACCGTCGAATATGAATATCCCGCAGGGGAAATCAAGTTACCGGGCTATCGTCCGCCAGATTACGCCTCCGAAGAACAGATTGAGCGTGCTATCGATTTGATGCGTAACGCCAAACGTCCGCTGATTCTGGCGGGGCATGGCGTGAATATGTCGGGCGCGGAACGTGAATTGCTGGATTTTGCCGAACGTACCCAGACTCCAGTGGCGCTAACGCTGTTGGGCAAAGGCGCTATCCCGGAAAGCCATCCCCTGTGCTTGGGCATGATGGGAATGCACGGCGCGGCGGCGGTGAATCAGGCTATCCAAAGTGCGGATCTGCTGTTGGCCTTCGGGATGCGCTTCGATGACCGCGTGACGGGTAATTTGAAGACTTATTCGCCCAACTCGCGCAAGATCCATGTCGACATCGACGCATCGGAACTGAACAAGAATGTTCCGGTGGATGTGGGCATTGCTGGCGATCTCAAGACAGTACTCGATCAGTTCTTGCCCGTGCTGCCGACATTGCAGCATCGGGAGTGGATGGGCGAACTGAACGACTGGCGCGAAGAAGGCGATCAGCGCGATATTGTCAATCACACGACCCCCAGTGACAAGCTGTTCGCGGCTCATGCTATCCATGACCTATGGACAACCACACACGGCGATGCAATTGTCGTGACCGATGTGGGCCAGCACCAGATGTGGGAAGCGCAGTATTACCTGCATGATCGCCCACGCACGCTGATCACATCGGGCGGCTTGGGAACAATGGGCTTCGGTCTGCCTGCCGCGATTGGCGCGAAAATGGGTCGGCCCAATGAAACCGTGTGGGCGATTGTCGGTGATGGCGGTTTCCAGATGACGCTGTGCGAACTGGCAACGGCGGCTCAGGAAAACGTTAACGTCAACATTGCCATCATCAATAACGGCTTTCTGGGCATGGTGCGTCAGTGGCAGGAATTCTTCTACGACAACCGCTACAACGCGACCCCGATGCTCAGTCCAGACTTTATCAAGCTGGCGGAAGCCTACGGTATTCCCGGCATTCGGGTCACAGCCCGCCATGAAGTTGAGGCCGCCGTCAAGAAGGCCGAAAGCATCAATGGCCCAACGATTGTTGAGTTCGTCGTTGAAAAGTCGGATGTGGTGTACCCAATGGTTCCGGTGGGAGCAGACTTGGCCAATATGATCCGCCGCCCAACCGAAACGCCCGATTGGTCGGATAGCCACTAAACGATTTACCTCACCCCGACTCCCTCTCCGCGAACAGAGAGGGAGAGTTGGCAGGTGAGAGCGGTAAACGAATACGTAGGTGAGGCAGTAAGGTCTAGGAGAAGTGAAGAAATGAAGCATACGCTTGTTGCGCTTGTGGAAAATGAACCCGGTGTCCTGAACCGTGTGGCGAGTCTATTCCGCCGCCGTAACTTCAACATCGATAGCCTGACAGTGGGCCGCACCGAAGATCCCAATGTGTCGCGTATGACGATTGTGCTGGACAGCAACGTCGCCAGCGCCTATCAGGTGGAAAAGAATCTATACAAACTGGTCAACGTGATTCGGGTCGATGATGTCACCAACGAACGTTTTTTCAGCCGCGATCTTGCGTTGATCAAGGTGAAGGCGGCAGTAGCGGTGGGCGCGATTGCGGATCGCTACGGCGCACGCATTATCGACCACACCAACAATATGATGCTCATCGAGATCAGCGACGAAGAACACCGCGTCGAGAAGCTGATCGACGAACTGCGTCCATTTGGCATTGTCGAACTGGTGCGTACCGGGGTTGTCGCGATGGGGCAGGGCGATCTCATCCTGCAAACCGATACGGCATTGGCCTAATTGCACTAAAATGCAGGGTCGGGTAGGCCCGACCCCTACATAATACGGCTTAGATATAGGGGCGATGCCTGCCTCGCCCGCTGAATTGATCAAATATTTACCACTATAGGGTGGGATCAACGATTAAGTCTAGTCTACTTTGTCCGGTAGGCAGCGGGTATACTAGCCTACCCACATAAATATATTGTTCTCGCAAAAGGAGTCTTGAATGGCTACGCTTTATTATGATCGTGATGCCGACCTGTCACTGCTTGATGGTAAGACCGTCGCAATAATCGGTTATGGCAGTCAGGGACACGCGCACGCGCTCAATTTGAAAGACAGCGGCGTAAAGGTCGTTGTTGGATTGCAAAAAGGCAGCAAGTCATGGGCAAAGGCTGAGGCGGCTGGCCTCGACGTAATGTCAGTCGCAGACGCAGCCAAAGCCGCCGACGTAATCATGATGCTGGTTCCCGATACCAAGCAAGCCGCTGTCTATAACGCGGACATTGCGCCAAACCTCAAACCGGGCGATACGCTCATGTTCGCACACGGCTTCAATATTCGCTTCGAGCAAATCAAGCCGCCGGATTTCATCGACGTATCGATGGTTGCGCCCAAAGCGCCGGGCCATCGCGTCCGCGAAGTATTCGTTGAGGGGGGCGGTACGCCGTGCCTCGTCGCCGTTGAGCAGGATAAAAGCGGTCATGCCAAAGCTCAGGCGTTGGCCTACGCCAAGGGCATTGGCGGGACTCGCGCTGGCGTAATCGAAACGACCTTCACCGAGGAAACCGAAACTGACCTATTCGGGGAACAAGCGATCCTGTGCGGCGGCGTATCGGCGCTGGTCAAGGCTGGCTTCGAGACGCTCGTTAAGGCAGGCTATCAGCCGGAGATAGCTTACTTCGAGTGCTTGCATGAACTCAAGCTCATCGTAGACCTGATGTATCAGGGCGGTCTGAGCTATATGTGGTACTCAGTCTCCGACACAGCCGAAGAGGGCGGTTATAAGGGCGGCGCTCGTCTTATCGATGAGAATACCAAAGGTGAGATGGACAAGATGCTCAAGGAGATTCAGGACGGCACCTTTGCCAAAGCTTGGATCAAGGAAAATCAGGACGGTCTGCCGCACTTCAAAGAAGAACGCAAACTTGAGCGCGGTCATCTGATCGAGAAGGTCGGCGCTGAACTGCGCGATATGATGCCGTTTATCAAGCCCAAGCGCATGGAAGAGTACGATCCGAGCTAACCTCACCCCCCAGCCCCCTCTCCGAATTCGGAGAGGGGGAGTCAAAGGGATTTTTCCCTCTCCTTTGTGAGAGGGGCTGGGGGTGAGGGCTATTCTTATCAATCAAAAGGGTGATGCAGTGATTCTGGAAGTCGCGATCTTGAATGTCAAAGCGGGGTTATCGAGCGAGTTTGAAGCGGCCTTTGCACAAGCTGCACCGATCATTGCCTCGATGGTAGGCTATCTCTCGCATGATTTGCAGCGCTGCCTCGAAACGCCGAATCAGTATATTTTGCTGGTGCGTTGGCAAACGCTCGAAGATCATACGGTTGGCTTTCGTGGGTCAGCGGCCTATCAAGAGTGGCGACGATTGCTGCATCACTTTTATGATCCCTTTCCGACGGTGGAGCATTACGCGAGTATCAATGTTCAGGTATAAAGGGGGTGATGTCGATGTCCGACGATGGCCTTAGTTTCCTTAGCCCTCATTTGAAACCTGAAGTTAAGCAAAAAGGAATCGATCAATGGAAACTGATGTACCGAACTATGTACGTATTTTCGACACCACCCTGCGCGATGGCGAACAGTCACCGGGGGCTGCACTCAACAGCGCCGAAAAGCTAGAGATCGCCCGTCATTTAGCCGACTTGGGCGTAGATATTATCGAAGCAGGCTTCCCGGCAGCCTCACCCGACGATCTGGCGGCGGTACGGCGTATCGCTGAGGAAGTCGGTAAAGCCGATGGCCCAATTATTTGCGGGCTGGCGCGTGCCGTCAAGACCGACATCGACCAAGCTTGGGAAGCAGTCCAGTATGCTGCCAAGCCGCGCATTCATACGTTTCTCTCCACCTCGGATATTCACCTCAAATATCAAATGAACATGACTCGCGAGGAAGCGATTGAACGCACCCGTGAAATGGTACGCTACGCCCGCGCTTACTGCGCCGATGTAGAGTTCAGCCCAATGGACGCGGGGCGCTCCGATTGGAATTATGTGGTCAAGGTCTGCACGGTAGCTATTGAGGAAGGCGCGACGACCCTCAATATTCCCGATACCGTAGGGTACATGACCCCCACCGAATATGGTGCGATGATAGCCTACCTGATCGAGCATACACCCGGTGGCAAGAATCCCAATATTATCTGGTCGGTTCACTGCCACGATGACTTGGGCATGGCAACCGCCAACACATTGGCAGGCATCCATGCCGGGGCGCGTCAGGCCGAAGTCACGATCAACGGCATTGGCGAACGGGCTGGTAATACCGCCCTTGAAGAAGTCGTCATGGCGATCAACACTCGCCAGAACTTCTACGAATTGAAGACTGGAATCAATACGCCACAGTTGACGCGCATCAGCCGCCTCGTTGCTAATTATACGGGCATGGTCGTCCAGCCCAACAAAGCGATCATCGGCGCGAACGCTTTTGCCCACGAAGCCGGCATCCATCAGGATGGACAACTCAAGCATCAGTCTACCTATGAGATCATGCTGCCAGAGTCGATAGGGCTGTCAGAAAGCCGCCTCGTACTCGGCAAGCACAGTGGTCGCCATGCTTTCAAGGTTCGGCTGCTGGATCTGGGCTACAAGTTGAGCGACAGCGAATTGCAGGAAGCCTTCAAGCGCTTCAAGGATGTGGCGGATCGCAAAAAGCATATCACCGACGCAGACTTGGAGGCGCTTCTTGCCGACCAGTTACAAGGGCCTGTCGAGTTGTACAAGCTGCGCGGGATGCAGGTTACGTCCGGTCAGATCGGAATGCCCACCGCGACGATCAAACTGGAAGGCCCCGATGGGCAAATATATATCGAAGCCGGGATCGGTACGGGTCCAGTCGATGCGACCTATTCGGCTATCGATAAGATCGTGAAAACACCCGTGACGCTGCTCGAATTCGCCATTCACGCCATTACCGAAGGCATCGATGCGTTGGGCGAAGTAACCGTGCGAATCTGCACCAAAGATGGCGACTATCAGACCTTTGGCGGACACGGCTCCGATCCTGATATTATTGTGGCCTGCGCCAAGGCCTATCTCGCCGCCCTGAACCGGATGCTGGTTGCGACAGGATCAGCCGGGGTTGCCCCCGAGGGCGATGCCGCCACGATCCGCATGGGCGCTGCTGAGTAAACCCGCATGTTAAACGTTTCGATGTCGATTACTGCGATCATTATTATCGGCTAGGAGCGGGAATCACCCGCTCCCAAGAGGGGCGGGTGCGTCTGGTCTGGCACTCGCTCAAGCATGAGGAGCAATCTGTATGTCAACACCAGAACCTGCCGTATCCGTTGTCCTTGTTTATGACACCACCTTGCGCGATGGCACCCAACGCGAGGGCATTTCGCTGAGTCTCGAAGATAAACTTAAGATCACCACGCTGCTAGACGATCTTGGTGTAGCCTATATCGAGGGCGGCTGGCCTGGTTCCAACCCCAAAGATGCGACCTACTTTCAGGCAGTTAAAGAACTATCGCTCAAGCACGCCAAAATCGCCGCGTTTGGTTCGACCTGCCGCGTCGATAGCCAACCCGCCAACGATGAAAATATCCGGGCGCTGGTTGACGCTGAAACGCCCGTTGTCACGGTGGTGGGCAAGTCGTCGCTGCTGCATGTGTACGATGTGCTGCGTACCACGCCCGACGAAAACCTCCGCATGATCCGCGAGTCGCTCGTTTATCTCAAGTCGTTGGGACGTGAAGTCGTCTACGACGCGGAACACTTCTTCGACGGCTACAAGCTCGATCCGCAGTATGCGCTGCAAACCTTGCAAGCGGCGGTCACGGGCGGCGTGGATTGGGTGACGCTGTGCGATACCAACGGCGGCACCATGTACTGGGAAACCGAGCGCATCGTCTGCGAAGTGATGCAAGCCCTCCCCGGAGTCAAGTTGGGTATCCACACCCACAACGACAGCGAACTAGGCGTTGCCAATACGCTAGCCGGAGTCCGTAACGGTGCAACGATGGTTCAGGGGACAATCAACGGCTACGGCGAACGCTGCGGTAACGCCAACCTGTGCAGCATCATCCCCGATCTGGCTCTCAAGATGGGTATCCCGTGCTTGCCCGAAGAAAGCCTTAGGCAGTTGACTCGTGTGGCGCGTACCGTTGCCGAGATCGCCAATTTGCAACCCGACAATCACCTTGCCTATGTCGGGCGCAGTGCTTTTGCCCATAAGGGCGGAATTCACGTCGCCGCGATGCGCCGCAGCGTACTATCCTACCAGCACATCGATCCTGAATTGGTCGGCAATGAAATGCGCGTCCTAATCTCGGATCTCTCTGGGCGGGCGAATGTTCTGAGCAAAGCTGAGGAATTCGGTATGGATGTTTCCGGCGAAGAAGCCCGCCACGTCCTTGAGGAGATCAAGCGCCTCGAAAATCTTGGCTATGCTTTCGAGGGCGCGGAAGCCTCGGTTGCCATGATGCTCAAGCGGGCGCAACCCGGTTATCAGCCACCCTTCGAGCTAATCGACTTTATGGTGGTGGTAGAAAATCGCAACGGGCGCGGTATGCTTGCCGAAGCAACGGTTAAGCTCATGGTCAACGGTAAGATTATGCACACCGCCGCCGAAGGCAATGGCCCCGTAAACGCGCTGGATACGGCGCTGCGGAAAGCCCTCTCACCCATTTATCCGCATATCGACGAATTTCACCTTGCCGACTACAAAGTGCGTATCCTTGATGGCTACAATGGTTCGGCCTCGTATACGCGGGTGCTGATCGATACCCAGAATGGCACAGATCGGTGGAGCAGTGTCGGCGCGGGGACAAATATCATTGACTCGTCATGGAAGGCGCTGATCGATAGCGTGGAATTCGGGCTAACATTGGCACATTGAGCCAGCGTTTGCAGCGAAATGACTGACCGTCAATTCGTCAATTGACTATCGGTCTGTCCCCGAACCAACATATAAATCAATGGTGGATGAGCATTTTATGGATACTCTACAGGCTTCAGTTGATCATCTGATTCGGCGATTTGTTCAACGCCAACAGCTTCCGCTTGAAGTTATCCGCCAATTTCGTCCGCATATGGTTGATTCAACCAAACGCCGCCCAAGTAAAGAGTATGCGTCCGCAACGGGATCGGGGCATTGGGGTGACGATAATGAATGGGAATATCTTCTGCATGGAGGTGGTTGTCGACTTATCCATACAGTCACCGGAGAGGTTATCGACTGGAATGCGCCTAACCCTTATCGCTTTGATTCCGACTCGTTTGTTTGGTGGCTTACCTGGTTCCTAGCGCAGAACACAGAAGATGAATCTACATCAATCATATTGGGGCAGGTAAATGACCAAGGTGACGCTTTCCGGAATAAAATCTTCGCTATCCTTGAGCAATTGTATCAAGCGGGTACGCTCCGTCGTCACTCTCCCGATTACCCAAACAACTATGAGCTAATGGGCTAAAGAACATAGAGTTGAGATAGGATTTGGTGTGATTGTCTCTGACGAACAAAAACGCAGCGGACGGCCTGTCATTGCTGGCACAGGGATATGTGTATCGGACATCGTGGTTTATCACGTTTTCGACAGACAAAGGCCCGAAGCGTTGGCGGCAGGATTTGGTCTAACATTAGGCCAAGTCCATGCCGCACTGGCCTACTATTACATGCACCAAACTGAGATAGATACTGAGATGCGGGTCAGCAGCGCAGAGTCGCGGCGTTCAGCAGACGAACTAAAAAAACAAGGGAAACTCATCACCCTTGACTGAACTTTGTTTCTATATTGACGAGAATGTACATCATGAAAACCGACGAAATCAAGCTGCTGTATGAATACAATTATTGGTCAACCCAGTGTATTTTGACGACCTGTGCCAAAGTCAGCGAGGAGCAGTATGTTACTACCACCAATTTTGGAAATTTGCGGGCGATCCTCGTCCATATTGTAGATACGACGTGGTCTTGGCGAACGGCATTTCAGGAGTACTTCTTCGCGGTTGATCCCTTGAACGCAAGTTCGCCAACCGAAGCAACCAAGGTCTGGGATATTGGTGAACTGACGGTCGCTGATTTGACGACCCTCGATGCCGTGAATGAACGCTGGCAAGCCGAAGTAAAAGCGCTGTGGGTATATCTCGATAGCCTAACTGATCAGGATTTGAACGGCCTTGTACGCTATGGAATTCCAGAAGGCCCTGTGCGAGAGCGAGTCTTGTGGCACTGCTTGCTACATTTGGTCAATCATGGGACACAGCACCGCAGTGAGGCCGCTGCACTCTTGACGAGCTATGGTCAGTCACCGGGCGATCTTGACTTCACCGTGTTCTTGAATCAATACTTTAACTTACCGACTTGAGCAGCCTTGACTGAACTTGGTTAGCCCATGTCTACCGGGGTGCTGCGCCTATGCCACATGATTTTGGGTTAATCCGTCTCGCCACTTGTGACGATGCTCAGGCAATAACGCAAGTCCACATCTCAAGCTGGCAGACAACGTACTGGGGCATCGGGATCGATGAATATATCGATAATCAATCGGTAGACAGACGGGTCGAATACTGGCGAAACACCCTCTGTAATTCACAAAGCCAAACCTTCGTCTATGTTGCAGTCGTCGATGGTCAGGTGGTTGGTTTTGCGGCAGGTGGCCCCGAACGCTCAAACGATCCTGAATATAAAGGTGAACTATACGCGCTGTATCTGCTCAAAGCCTACCAGAGGCAAGGGCTTGGTCAGAAACTCGTTGGAGCGGTGATGGATCATCTACTCCATTCTGGCATTGCTTCTATGCTTATCTGGGTGCTAGCCGTTAACTCTGCCCGGTTCTTTTACGAGCGTTGCGGTGGTCAAGTGGTTCGGTGGAAAGACCTCAACTGGGGCGGCAAGACCTTTGAGGAGCTTGGCTATGGCTGGTTGGATCTACGGCTACCACAATAACTTTGTGCTGTATAGTTTCGCTGTCGTTGAAGCCAAAGCACGCGGCACCCGACAGCTAATTGAGGCAATTCTATCGTCAACGTTTAGCGCTGACAGTGGGGGTTTCCTGTGCAATGAGTTGACGGAGATAGACCCATGCCTGTGCTTCGTTATCAAAAAAGCGGATATGTTCAAAATGTAATAGACGAAAAAACGCCTCTAACAATGTTTTTGCAAAAGATCTTACCCCAACAAAAATGATGTTTCCTCTGGTAGGATGATCAAAATTGGGCGCACCACGCAGGCTAGCGGGTGCATTTCAAAAAAGTTCTGGCTAGGCAGCAGGGTGCCAAGGGTCATCACAT
>JBDTVG010000071.1:0-37083 GCA_040007395.1 Chloroflexota bacterium | reverse complement strand
GACTTTTTGCAAATCAAGGCCTTAGCCTTCCCGAACTAGCATAAGACCCTATTACGTCGATGTTTTCGTTGGAAGTCTGGGCGGTGCTCCTTGCCATCATAGGGACTGTTGTGCTAACGATTCTGGAAATCCTGTGTGTACTATGCTTGGGCTAGCTGCCAGTGCCATTACGCGGCGCGGAGTCATCGCCACTGTCATCGCTTTCACCATTCGCTTTGCCCCGGTCGCGCTGTTCGCCGCATTTACCCGCTATGAACTTGGCGCAGTACCTTCCTATCGCGTGATGCGTTTTCCGCCGTTTGCTATTGCCGATGGCGGAACTTCCCCATTGGCGCAGTTAGTTCTGCCGCTGATGCCTTGGACGACCAATATCCACGAGATAGCATTGAGCGGTCTTTTGATGGCCTCTGTGGTACTGATCGTGATGCTGGGCGTTTCGGGGTTTGTAGCATGGGTGGCGATCCGACAGATGGGAGCATTGCCACATCCCAAAGCGGCAACAGTGGGTAATAGTTTTCATACAGTGAAGGAACATGCCAGCTAGACCACTATCTTTTGCACTATGAACGCAAGTATGATGCGATCAGGTAGGTTTTTGCGCCCGATAAGATGGTGTTCTCGACCACCCAGCTATGCGAGTGCTGCTGAGACCAAAGCGGCTGTGCGAGTAGGCAACCAGCACGTCGAAGGAATGATCTTTCCACGCCTGCCGCAGATCGTGGTAGGCCCAGATCTCTTCTTTAGCGAAGTCTTCCATGAGGCTGATCGTGTCTGACTCGCACCGCGAATGGCCCGGCATTTTATACACGGCGACGACTTCGTAGCCGTTGGCGACACACCAAGCACGGGCGGCAGCTTCTTGATCTTCGAGGCTTAGTTTGTCTTCGCCGATCTGCGTCTGTGAGGAGACAGCAAGCCAGAGGGCTACACGCTTCACCACAGTGGACAAGTAGTTCCCTCGAAGATGACACGTATGCAATATAGATCGTACTGGTAGGTAGCGAACGCAGTAAAACCAATAATCACCAACGCTGCTATGATGGCGATAAGGGTCCAATTGCGTCCAGTTTTGTCTCTAGGAGGATCTTGCGGGTCAGTCTTCCCAGCTTACCCAACCACTCGTCTGCCATTGGATCGCTCAATGTTTCGAGTACCGCCCGCGCCTCATCATAATTCTTTTCGTTGATCAGTTCGTGGGCGGCTGCAAACTTAGCTTTCGACACGGTTTGTTCCGTTGACTTTTGGAGCCTTACTGGTTACTTCTGGCTTAAGATAGAAACCAGCAGTCGTCCTCAAGCGATCTGTGTGCTTGTATATATCGTCAACAACTTCAATACCCACTTTTTCTTCTTGTTTTTGTTCATCAAAGAAGCCTATGTATTTCTTAGCCCCGTTGAACCAAAAGCGGCATATTGGTTTGCGATTGTTATCGTCGAATAGCACTGCACAGTAACTAAGTGCATCACGCAGCACAATGCGCTTGGAATCCACGCTTTCTCGCACTATCGCTTTGACAATGTAGTAAGCCTCTAATTCCTCGGCAGTGGTGACTACCTGACGTTCGTCTTTTACTTCATCCGGTTGTTTAACATCTGGAACGTCAACCGAAAACCCTGCTGGTATCATACTTTCGGGTGTAGGAACACTCGTGGGAGCAGGGGTAGGGGCAATGACAGATTGCAGACGAGCCGCAATTTGATCGTTGATAAACTCAGTATAGGCACGTTTGAGGAACTCGGAAAATTGTTCACGCACACTCTGTGTCATCACCCCAGAGTAAACCTGCTTGCCAAAATAGCGGATAAAGTCATCAGTAGGGGCTTGGAATTGCGTCGCTAGGATACGCTTGATTTCGCGGGTGTACTTAAATTCGCTGGCTGAAGTCAGGATGTCTTCAACATCGAAAGTCTGCTTTGTAAACTTTTTTAACTGCTCTACGACAGGTTCTTCGATGCCAAGCATATTGAGTTCAAGAAAGGGCTTTGTATCCATTTTATTCTTTTCCTCCAAATCGGAAAAGAAGCGGTACACAATCCCATTGGTGAGGACACCGATCCTTACAGAGGTAACAGAGAAATAGCGGTATAGCTGCGAAGGGGTGATCTTATCCAGATCCGTACTGACTGCCTTGCATTCAAACATCATAATTGGTTGTGCATCCTTGAGGATGACATAATCAACCTTCTCGCCTTTTTTGACCCCTACATCAGCCACAAATTCCGGTGTTACTTCGGTTGGATCAAAAACGTTGAAGCCGAGTGCATTAATAAAAGGCATAACTAGGGCGCTCTTGGTGGCTTCTTCGGTGCGGATATGCTCTACCTGCTTGGGGATTAACGCAGCCAATTCACGAAGTTTATCAATGAAATCCATGTTAGCCTCTTTCCTGCGTGACATTAAGTAATACCGTCAAGGCTACACCCGACCAAAATTTGAGTCAACTTGGCTGCGTGAAATTTGTGTGAATTTATTAGTTATGCCTCACACCTAAAAACAAGTATCGTATTCTCCCGCATACTCATTCGATTTTTGAAGTTCATGTTCAGTTTGTCCTAGAGTGGGGTTAGTCGATTGCAGATTATAGTTTATGTAGCGTCGGGGTTGCGGCGAAAGTACGACTATTTCACCACCTTGCCTAATCGCCACGCTAACCCGCTATAACGCCGTGTCACCCGATCATTGCTGACAGCGATCCCGATTGCCTTTTTGGTTCCCACCAGCACAACCAACTTTTTAGCCCGTGTAATCGCCGTGTACAGCAGATTGCGTTGCAACATCATGTAGTGCTGCGTCACGACTGGGATCACAACGGCGGGATACTCACTACCCTGACTGCGATGGACACTTACGGCGAAGGCATGAACTAATTCGTCGGCTTCGCTCCAATCGTAATCGACAAAGCGTCCGTCAATCACCACGCGGATTGACTGTTCGGCAAA
Organism: Chloroflexota bacterium; assembly: GCA_040007395.1. Lineage (GTDB taxonomy): Bacteria > Chloroflexota > Anaerolineae > Aggregatilineales > UBA2796 > DATGFK01. Next base: position 34,144 of record JBDTVG010000071.1, on the reverse strand, counting down.
GTCGATACTGTGGATTCGCCCGATGTCGCCGTTATAGACATCTTTATCATAGTTATTGCGCGTCTGCATCACCTTATCGCCCACGCGGTATACACGTCCGCCAATACGTCGTTCGGCCTTGCTGCCCGATGGGTTAAGTGCTGCTTGCAAGCGTTCGTTGAGTACCTGTACCCCGGCACTGCCTCGGTACATGGGCGAGAGAAGCTGTACATCTTCAATCGGGTCTAATCCGAATTTGCGCGGGATGCGATTCTGCACGACATCAACAATCAGATCGGTCAATGCGTCGGGATCATCTTCGCCAAACAGGAAGAAGTCGTTGCCCTGATTGCTGAGTTCAGGCATCTTACCCTGATTGATACGGTGTGCATTGGTGATAATCAAACTGTCACCTGCCTGCCGAAAGATTACCGCCAATCGTGTGATATGCGCCGCCTCGCTGCGGATCACATCGCGTAGCACATCGCCTGCACCGACACTCGGCAACTGATCAACATCACCGACAAGCATCAAATGGGTTTCGGGCGTGAGCGCCTTGAGGACATTGTAAAATAGCAAAAGATCTAGCATAGAGGCTTCGTCAATAATAAGAATATCCACGTCCAGCGGCCTATGCTCATTGTAGACGAAACCTTCACGCGGACTATAGCCTAACAATCGGTGGATCGTCTGGGCGCGTCGCCCGGTGGCTTCACCCAGCCGTTTGGCAGCGCGACCTGTCGGGCTGCCAAGGGCGTATTTTGCATCTAGCGCTTCCAACGCCCGGATCACTGCCCGAAGCGTCGTCGTTTTGCCCGTGCCGGGGCCACCTGTGAGGACGCTGATCTTATTGGTCAACGCGGCGCGAACAGCCTCTTGCTGCTGTTCGGTCAGATTGATATTGTCTTCGCTAGCGATTCGGGTAAAAAAGGTGTGCCAATCCATTTTACGTGCCGCGTCTAATCGTGAGATTGGCGCTTCGAGCATGTTCCGCATTCGGCGGGCGGAGCCTTTTTCGCTGGCGTACATCACGGGCAAATACAGCGCTTCGACGATGGCATTTTCAGAATTCGCTGTATTTTCCATACTTTCCGACACGGGAAGTCCTTCGATGATAATCTGTTCGCTGCGGAACAGCCGATCTACCGCTGTGTCGCAGGCTTCGGCGGGTACATCGAGCAATTCCGCCGCCGTTTGGACGGCGACTGATCGCGGCGCGTAAACATGGCCTTCCTCGGTAAGTGTCTGGATCGCATAGGTTACGCCCGCCGCGACACGCTCCGGCGAATCCTCTGGCAAGCCGAGATTGCGGGCGATCTGGTCGGCGGTCTTGAAGCCGATGCCGCGAATATCACGCGCTAACCGATACGGATCAGCCAACACTTTATCAATCGCCTCGTCATGATAGGCATTGTAAATTTTGACGGCTAGCTCGGTGCTGACGCGATGACTTTGCAAAAAAATCATGACTTCTTTGATCTTGCGCTGCTGCGCCCAGCCCTCGGTAATCAGTTGGGCGCGATGCTTGCCCACTCCGGGTACTTCGATCATGCGGGTGGCATCCTGTTCGAGAATGTCCATCGTGTGCATTCCGAAGTGGGCAACGATTCTTTTGGCAGTGACCGAGCCAACGCCTTTGATTAGGCCGCTGCCCAGATAGCGCTCCAAACCTTCCAGCGTGGCAGGCGCGATCTGCTCCACCGCCTCAGCGCGGAACTGTCGCCCGTATTCAGGATTACTAGTCCACAGTCCAGACAATCGCACCGATTCGCCCGGTTGCAATTCTGGCAGCGTGCCGACGACAGTTAGCAAGCCCTGATTGTTCGCCTGACCTACGCGCAACGTACTCGGACGCAGCCGAAAGACGGTATAGCCTGTTTCGTCACTGTGGTAAGTGATGCGCTCCACCACACCGTCGAGAGTTTCTTTTTGCATAGTGTGATAACCTTACCACTAAACACCACTTACATCGGTCAATTCAATTTGCAGTTGGCAATGGAACCATGTGCGTGAGGATATACAGATAAGCAAGTCCAAAACCCAAAAGCAAAATGACGATAGCGAATATTACCAGTTTCAGCGTTTGGTTAGAGCCTAACGATTCTGCTCTGAACCTTGACGGCAAAATTATCAATGCTAAGCCGCCAACAATGGTTAGCCATCCGCCAATAGGATACAGGATAACGATAAAGATGAAACACGTAAGTACCCAAGCGAAATAGCGTTTTTTAGAGGGTGTTGCATCATTCATTGATAGCCATTCCTTAGATCGATATTCATCATTTGAGGCAAGTTGAAATTGGCATTATTCCACTATACCCAATCTTGAAACTATGAGATCTAGTGAAGGGTCAGCGATGTCGAGCATTATCCGTTTACTAGGTAGCGGTTGGCGGCTTGGATTGTGTATGCTGATCTGGCTACTTATTTTGCCGTACAGCACCCCAATTATCGCACAATCGCCGCCGCTTGTCGTGACCTATCTTGACGGCGATTCGCTCTTTGTTTGGCAACCCAGAACCGAGCCACGTATTTTGGCGAAAGGTGGATTCTTAGCCCATCCATTGATCGCACCAGATGCTTCGCGAGTGATTTTTTTGCGCGATGATGTGCTATGGATCGCCAGCCTCAACCCCACTGAGAAACCTGCGACGATGCTGGTCAAACCTGAAACATTGGATTCTGATCTATCGCGACGGGTGTTAGAGATGGTATGGCTCGATACTCGCACCGTTATTTTCAATACTTACCGCTATATGCCCAAACTCTTGGTACAGCAGCAGATTGCTGACGATCTCTGGCAGGTGGATGTTGAGACGGACAGCGTTAGCCGTTTGCGCGAGGATAGGCAGGGCGGCGCGTTTAGCATCAGCCCCGACGGACAACATATTGCGCTAGTGCGTCCCGGCGATTACGCTTCCAATCAACCGGGTTCAATCGATGTGGTGGATAAACAAGCTAAAACTCCGGTTCGGTTGTTGGACTACCCCTTTGTCACTACAGGCGCATCGACACAATTTTATCCGCAAGTAGAGTGGGCGAGTGATAGTCAGGCTCTTTATGTCGCTATTCCCGATCCAAACCTCGTGTATAAAACCGAGAACGTCCCGCCGACAGTATTATGGCAGTTATCGGTCACAGGTCAAGCCGTGCGGCTGGGCGGTGTTCAAGCCGATTTTTTTGGCTTGCCGCGCTTTTCTGTCGATGGCAAGTTTATCCTATATGCGCGGCGGATTGGAACGCCAAAGGAGAATCAGCTTGCGTTGCTCCGTGCCAACAGTGATGGCTCAGGTGAACGAGAGATTGTACGGGATACAATTGGGGAGCTTGAGCCTGCCCAATGGATACTCAACACCGACAACTACACCTTTGTGCATGGCAACCCCGGCGAAGTGTGGATCGCGGCAAATGATCAGCATCGGTTGACAAGCAATCTTGTATTCACCTTACAGTGGGCAGACCCGCAGATCTATATCTATCAAACCAGCATCGGCAGTGTGGGCGAAGTGCGCTACTCGGCAAATAACGTATCGCAAAAGATCGTAGCGTGTACTGCCTGTGGCGATTTTGATGTGCATCACGCGCCGTGATCATGTTGCTATTCCGCCTATAAACTGTTACCTCTTAAGAGATAGATCCACCACACGCAGATAGGCAATCTCAGATTATGCCGTTACCAACGCCCGAAAAATCGTATGATGTAGTCGTAATCGGCGCAGGTATTTCGGGGCTGATTGCGGCAGCGTATTTGGCACGCGGCGGCGCGAAGGTCTGCGTACTCGAAAGCAATCATCAGGCGGGCGGTCTTATGGCAGGGATTACCCGACGAGGTTTCTACTTCGATGTAGGCGATCAATCGTTTGAACAGGGCAATATTCTATTTCCGCTGCTTAAAGAGCTTGGCATTTTTGACGATCTTCACTTTCTGAGGGCATGGTATCGGCTCAAAACGCCTAACATCGACGTGCGAATCGAAAGACCAGGCGATCTTCCGCGTGCATTCGCCAACGCCTTTCCCGACCAAGTGGCTGCTACTCACGCCTTCTTCGGCGAACTAAACCGCGATATGGATCACCTACTGCCGCTGCTGCGCGAAGATCACAACCCGATTGGGCAGGAAGGAATCGCGGCATGGATGGCGACGGCACGCTTGGCAGCGCGGGTCGGGATAAATACGCCCCGCCTGTGGCGACTGCTGCACACTCGCGGCTCGACCCGTGCCGCCGACTTTTACGATCCCGGTAGTGAAGTGTTCGACTTCTGGCAGCATATGGGCTACCGCCACATGAGTCTATTTGTGTGGCTAGGCTTTATGCACTCATGGTGGAATGATTACTGGTATCCCGTTGGCGGCATTCAAGCCTTGTTCAATCGGCTGGAATCGCTGGTCTTGGATCTCGGCGGGCAAATCTACTATAAGCGGGCGGTTGCGCGACTGCTTACCGAAGGCCAGCGCCGCTTGCATGTGGTCGGCGTAGAGACTGAAAAGGGCGAGACTATCCAAGCGAGGCATGTCGTCTATACAGGCGATATGAAAGCACTGTATAAAAATCTGCTGCCCAAGCATCCAAGCCTTGAAGAATTTAGCAAGCGGATTATGGCGGGATCGCTCAGTGAGGCGTTAACCAGTGTCTATCTGGGAGTGGATATACCGCCGGAAGTCGTGCGAAGCTGTCTCCAAACCCATCACACTTTCTACTTCCCCAATTACAACATTCACGATCCGCATGAAATCAATGGATCGGATTTGCATGGGCGGGCGTGGGTTGAGATCAGTGTACCCAGTATCGATCCCGAAAATGTCCATCTCGCACCGCCGGGACAGTCCACAATTGTGCTGCAAACGATGGTACGGGCGGCATGGTATGGTCGCTGGCAGACACGCGGTGCGGTAAATAAACAGGCGTACCGCGAACTGAAAGATCAAGTGGCGCATGAAATGGTACACACATTGGGACATCTGCTGCCCGGCATCGAGGATCATATTGTGTATAGGGATGTGGGCAGCGCGTTGAGCGCCTCACGCTTTACCCACAACTCCGGCGGGGCAACGGCAGGCTGGACTTTTGATCCCCACGCCTCGCCACTTCGCAACCGCTTTCTCTCCATCCGTACCCCGATAGAGGGATTGTTAACCGCCGGACACTACGCGATCTGGCCCGGCGGTGTGCCGATGGCTTCGTTGACGGGGCGGTTGGCGGCTGACCGGGTGCTAGGCAAACCTGTGGGCGTGTTGGGGCATTTGCTGGAAGGCCTGCTCCCCTTGCCCGCCTATCCACCGGACGATGACCCCGGCGTGACGGAATCACCGGATAGTTCTAGCCGAAGAACAGCACTATCTAGCGAAAAATAATGGCGAGGCAGTCAGATCAAGTCAGAACTCCAACTGGAAATTGGGGTGCTTGATCTGGCAGGATAGGGGAAAACTATGGCCTGATATTACCCTTGTAGCACTTCTGCCACATCTTTGGCTGTACGAGCCGCCGCATACAATACCGGGCCAAGTTTCTGTTCTTTATCCACCAGCACCGCCAGAGTCGCCCGCCCTGCCGGGTAGACAACCATTACGCCCTCTTCACCTTCCATCAGCAGGCGTTCCAGTTCACCCTGTTCGAGCCGACCCAATGTACGTTCGGCAAGTCCAATCAAGGTAGCAGACATCGCGGCGACCTGAGGGCTACTGGTTGGGTTCGCCAACGGATCGTCGTCATCACCGGGCGGGAACGACGCGACTAACAAGCCATCGCGGTTCACGACCACAGAGGCTTTAATACCCTGTACGGCGCTGTGCAGTTTTTTTAGCGTATCGTCAATTAATTCCTGTCGAAACTTTGGTCTGGGCATACGTTTCTCTCTTCGTTGATCGCGCCAGTAATTATAGGTTACGGGCAGCTAGACTATCAACTATGCAATTCTATCCACTGGTAACTAATGGGTTCAGTATAATGGTCAAGCACTGAACCCCTTCTATTGTAGCAGCATGTGAATTTTTGTGCGGGGCACTTTCAGCTATTTTTTAAAATTGAGACACACAATTATGCTTTTGTATATACTTTTGTGAGGTCGGCGCAAAGACTAGAGAACCTCAGTTAACTCGGTTAGGTAGAAGGTCACATCTGCCAGCCGATCCCGGAACGCCTGATTGGTATCGGGCATTTTGGCATCGGGCCACAGCACCAGCCGATTCAAGCGCACGCGCAGCGTTTCATCCCAGCCGAATGCCATTCCTACTACATCTGCTGTGCGGAAAGCTACCCACTGAGCATCGTCGCCGCTCAACCGCCAACCAATATCGCCGCTAGCAGTCAATGTCGACACCAACGGGTGAAAAAGATAACTTGCCAGCAAGTCGCGGATCGCGCTGATATGGTCGTCGCTCACCTCAACCCGCCGATAGCCAACCCGCACCGCATCTATATCAGACAAAATCCGTTGCGAAATAGACTGCACATCACGGCCAAGTGTGACAAGGTGACTATCCAATGCCGCGACATCAATGCCATACAATCCAGCAAGATCGTTGGCGGTTAGACCCAACTCATCGCTGATATGCGCTTTGATCCAGTTCGTATCAGAGTTAGTGCGTGCCATCGTTATTCCTCCTCAAGTCGATCTGCTGCTCGGAAAGTTTTGCTAGCCAATCTTTTTCGGCTTCGGTCAGGTCAGCCGTTAAAAGTAAATCTGGGCGTTTGACCAATGTGCGCCGGATTGCGTCCTCACGTCGCCACCGAGCAATCCCTGCATGATCGCCACTTAACAGTGCCTCAGGAATATCCAAGCCGCGATAGATCGGTGGTCGGGTGTACTGAGCATGTTCTAGCAATCCCGTTGCGTGCGAATCATCGTCGGCAGCCCACTGCGTACCGAGTACACCGGGGATGTGGCGGGCAATCGCGTCGATCATGACCATCGTGGGCAGTTCACCACCTGTCAACACGTAGTCACCAATGCTGATCTCATCGGTCACGACAAGTTGACGCACTCGTTCGTCAATGCCTTCATAACGTCCACAGATGAACGCCAAGCGGGGATATGCAGCCAATTCGCGGGCAATTGCCTGAGTAAAGACCCGACCTTGTGGCGTAGTCAAGATCACAGGCACTCTGCCCAACGAGTCGCCTAGCACAGACTCTACTGCGGTAACAATAGGTTCTGCCTTCATGACCATGCCCCCGCCGCCACCATAGGGTGGCTCGTCTGTCACGCGATGTTTGCCTGTCGCATAATCGCGGATATTGTGCAGGGCTATCGCCAACAGGTCATTATCCTGTGCGCGTTTGAGGATGCTCTCCGTCAGGGGGCCGTCGAACATTCCGGGAAAGAGCGTAAATACGTCAATGTGCATGGAACCACTATATCGCAACACGCCGACCTGTGCTAAACTGACTTCTTAATCTTAATAATGATACGTAATAGTATAAACCGTTTACGGAAACTCTCCTTCATTGAACGATTTGCAGCAAATTCTAGGCCAATACACGCCTTGGGGGTTGACCGTTGCTCAGACAGGGCTAGTGATCCTGATCGCGGCTGGATTGCTGTTTGGGTTAGGTGTATTGCGATTTGTCCTGCAATTGACAGGCGAATTATTCCGCATTGGCTGCGCGGTCATGTTGCTATTCCTCTGCGGACTGATCAGTTTTATGGTCTTTTACAATTTTGCCTCGCGCTGAGAATCCTATGAATCGCTGGTTGTGGGCAGTTCACCGTCAATTTGGGATTGACAGCGCCCTTACTTGGCTTTAGAATCCCCAGCGATGTTGTGAAAGTGACAATGGCGACGTAGCTCAGTGGTAGAGCAGGGGACTCATAAGCCCTTGGTCGCAGGTTCGAATCCCGCCGTCGCCACATGACTACAATTGAACATTTCGGGGCTGTGGCGGAACGGTATACGCAGGTGACTTAAAATCATCGGCTGAAAAGCGTGTGGGTTCGATTCCCACCAGCCCCACTCTCAAATTAATATGGTTAGCGCAGTATCAAGTTACTGTTAATTCCGCAGGGGTTTGCCCACTGTCAACATGTGCTGAATACGTTCTAACGTCTTTGGCTCCCCGGCAAGACTCAAGAACGCCTCACGCTCAAGATCAAGGATATACTGCTCATCGACCCACCCCGGCGCAGAGAGATCGCCGCCGCACAGGATATGCGCTAGTTTCTTCGCGATCTTGCCATCGTGTTCGGACGCATAATGCCCTTCCACCAAGCTATAGATCGCCACGTTCAAGGCGGCTTTTGCATCACGACCTGCCGCCCATACCTTCTGAGTGGGCAGCGCCGTGTAACCACCAGCGACCAATTCCAGCGTGGTACGTTTGGCTTCTGTCAGCAGCGTATCGCGGTTCATCACAATGCGATCTGTGGGCAGCAGAAAGCCCATTTCACGAGCCTGCATCGCGCTCGAACTAACCTTCGCCAGTGCGATCTGCTCAAAGACTTTTTGCAGCGGCGGTAGCACATCGCTGTTGGGAATTTGCATCACCGGATTAACGATGCGCCGTAACATCTCCTTGCAGCCGCTAGAAGCCGGAACTAACCCCACCCCCATCTCGACCAATCCGATGTATAGTTCGGCATGGGCGACAACCCGCGCTCCTGCCATGGCGAACTCTGCACCGCCACCAAGCGCCATTCCATACGGGGCAGTGACGACAGGCTTGGGATGATAGCGCAACTGCTGCATCACATCTTGGCTGTTCTTGAGTACCTGATCAAGTTGGTCGAACAAGCCCGATTGCGCCGCCATCGCAACCATGAAGATATTTGCACCCGCCGAAAACTGCTCATCCTGATTGCCAATGACCATGCCGTCGAAATCGTTGTCCAAGCGGGCAAGCACCTGTCGCGTGAGGTTGAGAATGTCTTCGTCAATGGAATTGACCTTTGTGTGAAATTCAAGCAGGCAAATCCCATCCCCAAGATCGAATAGACTTGCACCGTCATTGCGGATAATCTCTTTTTCGGTAGCCCGTAGGTGCTCTAGGATAATTACCTGCTTATCCAGCATGATAGAGACATAGCCTTTGCGCTGTGGATCGTAGTAGCCTATGACCGCACCCATTGAATCGCGTTGGTAGAAGGTTGAACAACCAGTGTCTAGCATGGCATACACCCATGACGCTACTGGGTAGCCATCGTCTTCGATGCGCGAGACGGTATCTGCCACGCCCAGTGCATCCCAGATTTCGAAAGGCCCCAATTCGTGAGCGAATCCCCAACGATTGGCATTGTCAATCGACACAATGTTGTCGGCGATTTCCCCCAAATGGCGCGAGGCATAGGCCAGATAAAAGGCGTGCAAATGCCAGACATACTGCGCAGCGCGATCTGTTTCGTAGGTTAGCGCCTTGATACGTTGGCCCGTATCCTCGATCTTGCGTACCTTGCCGACGCTCTCAAAGCGTACTTTTTGCGGCGGAACATATTCCAACGTGTTCAGGTCAAGAGGCCAGAATTCTCTTTGCCCATTCTGTTCAACCTTTTTGAAGAAGCCCTGCCCAGTTTTGTCACCGAGATAGTTGTTGGTGAGCAAAAAATCATAGACACGCGCTGCACCCTCGTGTTTGAGGATCTCGCGGCTTTCGTCATTTGGGATTTCAGGATAGAGGTTTTGTGCAACATGTACCGAAATGTCATTGCCGACAATATCACTCAATCGAAACGTGCCCGACTTGGGATGCCCAATCAGCGGCCCAGTTAGGTTATCAACTTCCTCAACCGTGTAGTTGTGATCGATTGCATAGGCAGTGGCAAAGCCGCCGACCATGCTGATAAAGCGGTTAGCAATGAAGTTGGGCGTATCCTTGCAAATGACCACACCTTTACCCAATACCCGTGTGCCAAAATCAACCATCGCGTGGATAACATCGGGATCAGTCAAAGCGGTGGGGGTAATTTCGAGCAGTTTGAGATGTCGCGGCGGATTAAAAAAGTGCGTTCCCAGAAAATGTCGCTGGAAGTCCTCGCGTTGCCCAATGGCAATCGCACCGATAGATAGGCCAGAGGTATTCGAGGAGACAATCGCGCCCGGCTTGAGCACCTGTTCCAGTCGAGCCATTAGGTTTTGCTTTACATCGAGATGTTCGACTACCACTTCGACAATCCAGTCGCAGCTACGCAGCAGTTCGAGATCATCTTCAAGATTGCCAACCGCGATTCGAGCTAGATCAGAGTCGGCAAATATCGCCGGAATGCGGCTCTTTTTCAGCTTGTTCAGATTATCGAGAACGAGCGCGTTTCGTTGGGCGGATGGATCACCCAGAACCGTACCCTTTGCCACGATGTCTAGTAATACGACGGGGATACCGACTCCCGCGATCAAACTGGCGATACCACTGCCCATTGTCCCCGACCCGATCACGCCAACTTTGCGAATGTTATAGCCCATAAAAAGCGTCTCCTAAGTAATTTTTTCTAAAATGATCTGGCAAATATCAATTAAAATGAGATTTTATGAAGGACATCTCGTATTCGATAAATGTTTTACGGAGAAATTGGAATGAAGCGCAAATCTATTGCCCCAAAATTTGCTTTGATTCTAATTGGAATCGCCATCCTAATTATTATCGGAATGCTACAATTGCATTCTCAATCTGTTGCTGATAGCTACCGTGCAATGACCGCTAGCAGCGTAGCAGCCACCAACGATGGTATCGCAATTAGTGGTCAAGGGATCATTATCGCGGCCTCGTGGACACCCACACCGACCACATCTCCCAACTAAAACACACAACTAACTTAGATTTGCTGTCCAAAACACATGCGTTATGATCAATGTATCACCATAGCGGATACTTTAACCTTGACCGACAAATTTGTACATTTCTAGATGAGGTTGTGATGAGTCAAATTTTTCATCTTGTAGAGGTCAATATCGCCCGGATGCACGCGCCGCTAGATCACCCCATCATGGCAGATTTTGCCGCACAGCTTGACCACTTTAACAGCATGGCAGAGGCATCTCCCGGATTTGTGTGGCGCTTGAAGACTGACGAAGGCGATGCAACCTCAATTCGTGTCTACGACGATGAACGGATCATTGTTAACTTGACGATGTGGGAGTCGATTGAGACGCTGTTTGCGTTCAGCTTTCGCACGCAGCACAGTAAATTAATTTCACGCCGCAAAGAGTGGTTTGAGCGTCTCGACACGCCGTATCTTGCCCTATGGTGGATCGAAGCGGGTCAAATTCCGACAGCAGAAGAAGCCAAAGCGCGATTGGATCATCTTCATCTCAATGGCTCAACAGCCTATGCCTTCACTTTCAAAACACAATTCCCTATGCCCCAAGTACCCAAACCCAAAATGCCGAAGTAGCAAACTCCCTGTAGAGTCAAATTATCAGCCACAAACCATTGGTAGTAAAAGTTACATTGCCGTAACAAAATGCTGCTAATGGTTTCGTTAGTTGTAAATATATTATATGATATTCTTTTAATGTGTCTGCATACGTATCGTAAAAGCCATCTCAAAATCACACGTCGCACACCCTCACCCCTCAACAAATTGTACTCAGACACCTCAATTGTCGTCCGATAAACCCAAACTAATATAAATTTCTAAAAAAACTTGTAAAAAGTCTGTAAAACATGACTAGCACATTTAGGCAGCAAGATCAAGATCCTATTCGTCATGGTTGGTAATACACATGATACAGTTTTATTTCGCTGATCTACGTAGGCGTTTGGTAATACTATTCTTTGTTGCCACGATACCTACCCTCGTTCTGGCGTTGTACATTAATGCAGAACAACAACGATCTGCAATCAATGCCGTTCAAAACAACACGCTGCTGCTGGCACAATTTGCTGCCTTGAACCAAGATAGTCTCGTCGATAATGGACAACAGCTTCTTGTAACACTCAGCCAATTACCCCGTGTGCGCGACAGGACACAAGGTAACTGTTCGACTTTGCTAAGCAATATACTTGCGCAGTATAAACAATACACCAATTTTTATGTTGCTGATCTTAAGGGTGATGTTTGGTGTAGTGGTCTGGCACTGACACAAGCTACAAATGTTAGCGATAGGGGTTACTTCAAACAGGCTCTGGAAAATAATGCATTCACTGTAGGTGAATATGCGATTGGGCGTCTTACTGGCAAAGCCGTGCTGCCCATGGCTTACCCAGTTATGAATGATGTGGGTGGCGTTCAATCTGTTGTGATGCTTGGTTTGGATTTAGGCTGGCTGAACAAAAACATTTCGCAGGCTCAATTACCTCAAGGCACAATTTTGAGCATCGTTGATCGGCGTGGCACTTATCTGGCTCATTTTCCTGCTTCGATAGATCAAACTGGAAAAACTCTCAAGGATACGCCATTGTTTCAGGCAATGGTTAGTAGTAATGGACAAGGCGGACTCGAAACGACTGATGTCGAAGGCATTTTGCGTATTTATGCTTTTAGTACTTTGAGTCGTGTCGCCCAGCCCGGCGATATTTACGTTGTTGTTGCTATCCCCGTCGAGATCGCCTATGCCTCCGCGACTCGGACCCGCACTAATTATCTGATCGGCGTAGCGGTGGCGACGTTGTTAGCTTTCATTTCGACATGGATCGGCAGCACACGGATGATTTTGCGTCCAGTTAACAGGATTATTAATACGGCTCAAGCGCTTGCCGCAGGCGATATGAACGCCCGAGCCAATTTGCACAATGAGTCAGGTGTATTAGGACAATTGGCAACGGCCTTCGATAGCATGGCGCAAGTCCTTGATGAGCGCAATGCACAATTGGAGGAGGCGGAAGCCCGCTATCGAGCACTGGTCGAACAAGTGCCCGCAGTGCTCTATCGGATTACAATTACCCCAGAGCGCAGAATGATATATATCGGCCCGCAGGTTGAGTCAATGCTGGGCTACCCACGTTCTGAATGGTTCGACAACCCAACCCTCATCGAATTTCACCTTCATCCAGAGGATCGCGGTAATGCGTTAGCAGGCATGGTGCATAGTCTAACCACTGGAGAACCATTTCAAGCGAAATATCGTGTGTTTGCCCGTGATGGTCGGATTGTCTGGTTGCATAATGAAGCGGCAGTTGTTCGCGACGAACACGGCGATATTACAGCGCTTCAGGGCATTATGGTCGATGTCACGTCTCGCGAAGAAGCGAAGGCCGCGCAGCAAGCTAGTGAGGCCCGTTACCGATTGCTGGCAGAGAATATCAACGATTTGGTCTGTCTTGCTTCATTAGATAGCAAGCTCATCTATGTTAGCCCTTCTTCAGAACGGCTGCTGGGTTATAGTCCCGAAGAACTCATCGGCGTTGAGGGAGGATCACTGATCCATCCTGACGATCTAGCGCTTGTGCGTTCGCAAGGACGTGAGCAGTCCATCCGGGGTCTTTCGACTACGCTGGCGTATCGGATGCGTAAAAAATCTGGCGAGTATATATGGGTTGAGACTCATTTGCAGCCTATTGTGAACAGCAATGGTAAAACTATCCAGTTGATCACTTCGACCCGCGATATTGACGAACGCAAACGTGCCGAGGATGCACTGCGCGAGAGTGAGCAGCGCTACCGTACTCTTGTTGATACGGCTCAGGAGGGGATCTGGGTGCTTGATGCCGAAGCCAAAACTACCTACGTGAATCAGCATATGGCAGACATGCTCGGTTACAGCGTCGCAGAGATGATGGATCGTCGCCTGTATGATTTTATGGATGAGGTGGCTCGTGTAGAAGCAGTACAACACTTTGAACGGCGCAAACAGGGAATTGCCGAGCAGTATGATTTTTGCTTTACCCGTAAAGACGGGTCGATTCTGTGGGTTATGCTGTCGACAAATCCCATCTACAATAGTGCGCAGCAGTTTAGTGGGGCGCTGAAGATGTGCAACGATATTACGGATCGAGTACAGGCCGAGGCGGAAATTCGCAGCCTGAATCTCGAACTGGAACAGCGTGTCACCGCCCGCACGACTCAACTCGAAGTTGCCAATAAGGAACTCGAAGCCTTCAGCTACTCGGTGTCGCATGATCTGCGTGCGCCGCTGCGGGCAGTGAATGGGTTTGCTCGCATTTTGCTGCAAGATTTCGCACCGCAGCTTTCCAGCGAAGCAGTGGAGTACCTCGAATTGATCTCGGCTAATGGGATAAAGATGGGGCATTTGATCGACGATCTGCTGCAATTTTCACGGCTAGGGCGGAAAGCTATCCAGAAACAAACACTCGATATGAGGGAGTTCGTACAAAAGGCGGTGGATGATCTAGGGCAGGTAAACGCCGAAATCGTGATCGGTGATTTGCCACCGTGCGAAGCTGATCCTGCACTGCTCAAGCAGGTTTTTGCCAACTTGCTGGGGAATGCGGTCAAGTTCACTAGCAAGTGTGATAACCCACGTATAGAGATTGGCAGTCAGACTGTACAAGGCACGCTAGCCTACTATATCAAAGATAACGGTGCGGGTTTTGATATGCAATATGTGAATAAACTATTTGGTGTATTTCAGCGCCTACATACTGCCGAAGAATTTGAAGGGACAGGGGTCGGGCTGGCCATTGTCCAACGGGTGATTCAGCGCCATGATGGGCGGGTCTGGGCCGAATCAGAAGTCAATAAAGGCGCAACCTTTTATTTTACACTTGGAGAAGAGTCTAATGACAAATGATGACAAATTTGTCGATAAGCAAACCGAGATTTTGCTCGTCGAAGATAGCCCGGATGACGTAAAATTGGCCCTGTACGCATTCAAAAAGTACAAGCTCGCTAACCATATCGAAGTCGTCCGGGATGGGGCCGAGGCCTTGGACTATCTCTTCTGTATGGGCAAGTACACGGATCGCACTCCCCAAAATGGCCCACGTCTGATACTGCTCGATCTAAAACTCCCCAAAGTTGATGGATTGACGGTGCTTGAACGCATCAAGTCTGACCCACGCACCCGCCAGATTCCAGTGGTGGTGATGACTTCATCGCACGAAGAAAGCGATATTATTAAGAGCTATGCGCTTGGAACTAACAGCTATATCGTCAAGCCCGTCGATTTTGAACAGTTTACTGAAGCCGTGCGGCAGTTAGGTTTTTACTGGCTGCTCCTGAACCAACCGCCATTCTAGTAAGTTCGAGGTGATACGATGCCTATATCGATGAAAATATTAATTCTTGAAGATCGCCTTCCTGATCTTAAACTGATACTACACGAGTTGAAACAGTCAGGTATTGAGCCAGAATACACCTCGTTGTATACGGAATCAGAGTTTATCGCTGCACTAAACGATCCCTTCGATATTATCCTAGCAGATTATTCTATGCCGCAGTTTACCGCACTGCGAGCGCTGGAACTAGTACGTGAACGCGGGTTAGATATTCCAATTATTTTCGTCACGGGGACGCTTAGCGAAGAGGCTGCCGTTGAATGCATCAAGCAAGGGGCCGCCGACTACTTGCTCAAGGATCATCTGGCGCGGTTGGGTTCAGCCGTCCTCAACACTCTGGAAGCCAAACGACTGCGCGCCGAAAAACGTGAGGCCGACGAAGCGCTGCGCCAAAGTGAAATTCGGTTCCGACGCTTGTCAGAAAATGCTCCCGAAATGATTTATCGTTATCGTGTCCTGCCTACCGCAGCTTTTGAATATGTCAACCCTTCAGCATTGGTCGTTACAGGCTATACACCGGAAGAATTCTACGCCGATCCCGATCTTATCAATAAGCGTGTTTTTCCAGTTGACATCGCAGATACCTTGCCAGTGCTGCGCCCTGATGCGCCGTCACCGGAGCCAGTTGTCTTCCGATGGCGCTGTAAAAATGGTCGGATCGCTTGGCTCGAAAATCGGCTCGTGTATATCTATGATGCAAATCGATATATTATTGCGATGGAAGGTGTGGCTCGCGATGTCACTGAACGTATCATTGCCGAGCAGGAGTTGCACCGCCTAAACCGTGCTTTTGAAACCATTAGTAAATGTAATGAAGCCATGATCCGTGCCACAGATGAAGCTGAATTATTGCACGAGACTTGTAACATTATTACTGAAGTCGGTGAATACCAGATGGCTTGGGTGGGGTTCGCCAGAGATGATGCTGAGAAAACGATAGAACCTGTCGTCTACGCTGGTTTTGAAGAAGATTTCTTGAATAAAATTAAGGTGAGTTGGGGCGAAAACGAATTAGGCTATGGGCCGTCTGGGGTGGCGATCCGAACTGGCAAGCCTGCTGTGGTCAGAGATACTCTAACCGATGCTAGCTATGCGCCGTGGCGTGACGAAGCTATCCAACGTGGCTATACGGCCTGTATTGCCCTCCCCCTCATGACCGATAATCAAGCGATAGGTGTGCTGACTATCCTCACCACCAACTCATCGGCCTTTGATTCACAAGGAGTGACCTTGCTGACTCAACTAGCGAACGACTTGGCCTTTGGGATTGTCTCTCTACGGGAGCGAGCCGAGCGTTATCGCATCGAAACAGCACTGCGCGAGAGTCAGGCTCAATTGCAGCTTATTCTGGCGAATGTTCCCGTTATTTTATTTGCCTTTGATCGGGACGAAATTGTCACGTTGATTGAGGGCAGGGGTATGGATGCTCTGAACTTGCCACCCAATCAAGCCACTGGGCACACGCTCGCCGAAACCTTCGTCAACAGTCCACAAATTGTTGAGAACTATCAGCAAGCATTGGCGGGCGACCAATTCACCACGATCCTTGAGCTATCCAAAGGCCAGATCTATGAGGTGCGGTATTCGCCTATGTTCGACAAGCACGATCAAATCAGTGGTGTGATTGGAGTCGCTATTGATCTGACAGAACGCATTCAAGCGGAAGAAGCTAGGCGGACAGCCGAGATCATCGGACACGAACTTGAAGAAGAAAAGCACTTAAGCGAGCTTAAAGATCGCTTTGTCTCGATGGCATCCCATGAATTTCGCACGCCATTATCGATTATCCTGTCGTCGGCATCACTGCTCGAAATGGCCAGTGGTCGGATGGATGACGAAAAGAAACTGCTACACTTCCGTAGGATTCAAGCCACTGTCGAGAATATGAACGACTTGTTGGAAGGGATCTTAACCTTGAGTCAAGCGGAAGCGGGGAAGTTAGATTTTGAGCCAATACCGATGGATTTAGAAGCTTTTTGCCGTGAGGTACTGGAAGAGATAGAGATGATTGCCACTCGTCCCCATAAATTTGTCTTCGAGAGCCGAGGCGATACTTCCAATGCCATCGTGGATGAAAAACTCTTGCGCCAGATCTTAACTAACCTATTGACCAACGCGGTCAAATATTCGCCAGAAAGAACTACAATAACTTTTAGTTTAGACTGTGTCGATGGCTGGGTCACGCTTACTGTCAAGGATGAGGGGATCGGCATTCCCGAAGTCGATAAGCCGCATATGTTTGAAGCCTTTCATCGGGCAACCAATGTGGGTGTCGCTCAGGGAACCGGGCTGGGATTGACAATTGCCAACAAAGCTGCCATTTTGCACGGCGGCAGCATCAGCTTCGAGAGCAAACAAAACAACGGCACGACGTTTATCGTTAAGTTACCACTGGAGCCAAGCCATGATTAAAATCCTTGCCATTGAAGATGACACCATAATCCTCGAAAACATTATCGAAATCTTTAAATATGAGAAATTCGACGTTCGAGGAGCCACTAACGGAAAAGAGGGACTGAAACTGGCAATAGACTTCATGCCCGATCTCATCGTGTGTGATGTGTCCATGCCCGATCTCAGCGGATACGATGTGCTGGCGGAACTCCGTACCAAACCCGATATGATGACGATCCCCTTTATTTTCCTGACTGCGAAAACTAGCCGCTTTGATATTCGCAAGGGTATGAATCTAGGAGCCGACGATTACCTGACCAAACCCTTTACTGCGCCAGAACTTCTAGCGGCGGTACGTCTGCGCCTTGAGAAACGATCTGCGATTTCCGCTGCCTATGATCGGCAGCTAAATAGCCTACGTCAGTCCATCATCTTTTCACTCCCGCATGAATTTCGTACCCCACTGTTCGGTATTTTGGGCTTCGCTACGATCCTCATGGACGAATGTGATTCTGCTGCACCAGAAGACATATATAGTATGGCACAGCGTATTCACACCGCAGGAACGCGCCTGCACAAACTCGCTGAACATTATCTACTCTATGCACAAATTGAGCTTATAATGCACGATCCCGAACAGCAAGCGCAGTTGAACGAAGCCTTATGCGATCAATGTGCATCAACCATCGAAATCGCAGCGCTACAGACAGCACAAGAAAACGAACGCTCGGCTGACCTCGACCTAAAAATCGTCGATACGACGCTGCGAATTTCTGACGAGAGTCTCGCCAAAATTGTTCAGGAATTGGTAGAGAATGCCTTCAAGTTTTCCGATGAGGGTAGTCTTGTGCGCGTGACCGCGGATGCTAGCGGCGATATGTTTTCCCTGAGTGTCATCGACAAAGGACATGGCATGACACCAGAGGAAATAAGACAAATTGGCGCTTATATGCAGTTCGGGCGGAAGTTGTATGAGCAGCAGGGAACCGGGTTAGGCTTAATGATCGCCCAAAAACTTGTCGAGATGTACGGCGGAAGGCTTTCCATCGAAAGTGTGCCTGAGCATGGGACAACCGTTACTGTTCAGTTGCCCTTTTCCACAACATTCTTGGACGAAGCCAACCCTAAATGACTAGGGTCAACCTTCAGAATCTAGGTAGATGAAACTGGCTGCTGATTAGGTAGCGGTAACAAGACGTAAAAGGTGCTACCGGGAAAAGTCTGCTCGTCATAGCCGGGGCTTTCGGCCCACAGCCGCCCACCATGTGCCTGAATTACTTTGGTTACAATGGTTAGACCCATGCCCATGCCCATCCCCATAAACTGCGTTTTGCTAGTCTTGCCCCGACTCACGTCAATCGCCGTAAAAAATGGCTTGAACAGCAGCGCCATATGTTCTGGCTCAACGCCAACTCCGGTGTCAATCAGCTTGATCTCCAGTACACTTTTTACCCGGTTGACAGACATGATAATCTTGCCCCCGTCGGGGGTCGCTTTGATTGCATTGCTCAGCAAATTGCTAAATGCCATCCGCAGCAGCATAGAATCCGCTAGCAAAACAGAAGACCAGCCCTCGCCAGTTTTCTCGAAAGTGAGCTTGCGTTGCTCAAATGCTTTCTCATATTCGCTAATCGCTTCCTGCGCGACCAGATCGAAGCGTAAGGGCGACTTCGCCACATCAAGCTGATCAGCGGTCAAGCGAGCCATCACGACAATCTCGTTCATCAGAATATGCAAACGCTTGGTGCTCTCCACTGCATGTTTTGCCAGATCGCGATGGGAAGCGGTTACTTCCTGCTCTTTTTGCAGCGATTGATCGAGCATTTGGATATAGCCAGAAAGGACGGTCAGTGGAGTACGCAACTCATGCGAAACCTGCTGAAGAAAAGCAGTCTTGGCGCGTTCGAGATTACGCAGTGACGTGTTGTCTTCCTGCACCTGTCGTAGCGTCTTCTCTACCATCTGCGTCAGATCGGCCTGAATTTCTTGGGTAGCGCGGTTGCGATCAAGGTCTGTGATCTTTTCGGTATGTCCATCTAGAAATTCCGTGATGGTGTCTGCCAAAGTCTCGACATTGATTGGTTTGGTGAGGTAGCCGACACAACCCGCCGCCATTGCTCGGTGTTTGAACGCCATATCTGTATTCGCCGTAATCGCGACTATCGGTACTTTGTTATCGGTCATAGTACGAATGCGGGCGGCGATCACATCGCCGTTCAGATCGGGCAGATTCAAGTCGGTCAAAACAATATCGGGGGTTTGGCGCTTGAGGAAATCCAACCCTTCGAGGCCATTCTGGGCAGTTGTGACCTCAAATTTCTGGCGCAAAACGCGAGTCACAAGCACCCGTGAATTCTTATCATCTTCGATGTAAAGGACGCTAGGTTTGTCCGACACGTACTAAATTCCTTCCGCAATTTTTCTGGACTTTGAAGATAAATTGCTGGTGTAGCGATTTTACAAAGATCCTGTAAACAATCGGTTTACTCCCTACATCAACGATAGCCCAAGTAGCGGAAGATCGGTTTTCCAATGTCGTTCCAAAATGCAGAACTATGACCAGTATAGGGCTGCGTCAAACCTGCTCGAAGTGCTCTACATCGAATACAAAGACTGTTGCGCCGCCCACTTCGACTTCGATCTGACTGTGCAGACCATAGGCAGCGTCGGTGATTCCGGCTGCCATTGGCATAAACATTTTACGGCGGCGACAAGTCTCCTGAAGCAAATCGGTCACGACTGCGACTTGGGTATCGTCCACACCTAGTAACAGCGTACTATTCCCTTCGCGGATGAATCCTCCTGAGGTGGCGACTCGTGTTACCGGGACCTTGCGGGTGGTGAGCTGTTCCAGCGTAAGATCCGTATCTCTATCCTGAATAATGGCAATGATTAGTTTCATCGGCGAGTCCCTTTCAGGCATACTCCAGCGAAGTGTCGCTATTTTACTTGATTATTTTTTCTTAGCGCTCGGCTTGTTAGTCGTCGCTTTAACATATTCCAAGGCAGATTCAGCAAAGTGATGCCATTCTTTAGCGTGGGCAAAGATCACCTGCACCCATTCTTTCATCGGGCGCTGCATTCCTGACGGGTCAAAGAGCTTTGAGCCTTCCAGCTTCAAAGCGGCACTGTGCTGTGTACCTGTCAGCTTGAAGGTCATCGAGTCCTGATAAAAACCCGCGAAGGTCTTGCCGTTGATTTTGATGCAATCCAGCCCGAATAACTTACCCGCCATCGCCTGATGGACAGCTTCAAGTTCGTGTGTAATTTCCTCGTACAATACATGTGGACTTTCGTTCTCGGTATCTGGGCGCATCACGGTTCTCCTCATGATCGATACATTATTGGTAAGCAAAGGTCAGGATAGTATAGGGTTAATGCTAGGCATTAGTCGAAAATCTCAACATAGTCAATGATGTACCATTTATCCCAACCGTCTCAAACCCAAACCGTTTATAGAGCACAACGGCAGGATTAGTAGCATCTACGCTCAAAGAGATGGGGCGGCTTTTCGGTGTCATTGCCGTTATCAAATCGCCCAGCAACCGAGTTCCTAGCCCTTTACCGCGATATTTTGGAAGCACCGCTATCGAAAGTTCAGGAATATCATCAGCAACATAGCCATAACCTTTATCATTTTCCAAGAATTGCCTCAACCATACCGCCCCAATAGGGTTCCGCGTTTCAGCGTCAATGGCAATCAATCCGGCATCATCGCTGCGCCCCCAGTGCTGGACATATTTAGCAATTTCAGGCAGCTTTAGGATGTCCCGTGAAGGCGGCGGTGTTCCTTCGGGTACATAGATGGCAAGATACAACATTTCCCATAAGAAAGGCTCATCAGTACTTGTGAGAGGCCGAACGGTATAGGGTAGGGCTGGAATGTTCATGATTACGAGGGTATCCGATTTATCCCCATGTTGACAAATTTGCGACTGCTCAGATTATGTGTAGTTAAGCAGTCACGATTTCAGCTTGACATAGACTTCGGCCTTGTCGCCTTTGACCTCAAACAAATCGGGATAGGCTCGAACCAACTTACCCAATGTGCTATGACCATATTTGCTAGAATTGAACTCGACATCTAATTGACCTAGCGTATGGCCTAGTTGGGCGAGAAAAACCCATCCATCTTGTTGTGGAGTGGCTTTATAGGCTTTTTTGAGCAGAGCAACAGGACTCGGCCCCTTTGGCGCTTCTGGGATTTTTGGGGCTTTTATGATCTTCGCAATCTCTGTGATCTTGCTGGCCTTTTTGGCTGGTGGTATAGGGGTAGGTTTCTTCTCCGAAACGGCAGTCGAGGGATCAATGGTGATGAATTGCGTACAAGCGTTAATAAACGCCTTATTTGTGTTTTTCTTACCGACACCAATGACCTCACATCCCTGCTCTCGGAGGTAGATAGCCAACGGGGTAAAGTCACTATCGCTGGAAACCAGACAAAACGTATTGATATTGCCCTCATGCAGAATATCCATAGCACCAATCACCATTGCCATGTCAGTTGCGTTTTTGCCAGCAACGTAACGTGGTTGTTGGATTAGCTGGACAAAGTAGGTATGTTGGATGTCTTCCCAACTGCTCATGTTGTCTGCAAACAAATCGCCATAAGCACGCCGGATGATCAATTCGCCCAATTTTCTTATCTTTTTAAGCACTTCTGGGATGCTAGAAGGGGGCGCGTTGTCGCCATCAATCAATACAGCAATTTTGCGTTGTGGTTCAACCATCGTGTGCCTGATCCCTCCTCATTCTTCCCGCCGCGAAAATATCTAACATTATACCTACATCGCTCTGATCTGTTTCCTACATCGATACTGTATAACTACAGTAGTCTACAAGTAACAACGATTTATCGAAAACGGGACTTTCGCCCGATCGGGTCGCACTTTCTCCAAAACCCCTTAAGCCAAAGCCCTACAGACAACGTTAATTTCTAAAGTGAGGAGCAATCCCAATGTTTGGACAGACAGATCAGAATACAGACGACATTCTGGCACAAATTCCCGAAGAACTGCCCGTGCTCCCGCTCCGCAACATGGTTGCTTTTCCGTTTACCATGATGCCGATTGCCGTTGGTGTGCCGCGCTCAGTCGCGCTGGTACGTGACGCGATGCAAAGTAACCGACTGGTTGTACTCGTGACATCCCACGATCCTGAGATCGACGAACCACAGCCCGATCAAGTACATCAGGTCGGCGGCATAGCGATTATCCAGCGTGCGGCGCAAGGCGAAGACAATAGTATGCAATTAGTCGTCCATGTTCTCGAACGAGTCAAGATCGTGGAATGGACGGGAACCGAGCCATATCTCAAAGCGCGGATCGAACTCGCGCCGGATGATGAAGAAGTCGGTGCGGAAGCGGAAGCGCTCAGCCGCGGCCTAATCAATGTGGCGCGTGAAGTAGTCGAACTCATGCCCAACGTACCGAGTCAAGTAGGCGATTTTCTGGAACAGGTCGAGAGCAATCGACTGCTGGTTTACGTGATCGCCGCCAATGGACGGATGGATCTCGACAAGCGGCAGCAAGCGCTTGAACTGGACAGTGTGAACGACAAAATGCGGTTACTGATTAATGTGCTGTCCGAGGAAAAAGAAGTCCTTGAGATTGGGCAGAAGATCAGAACCGAAACCCAAGAGAAACTCAGCAAAGAGCAGCGTGAATTTATTTTGCGCCGTCAGCTTGAGGCAATCCGCAAGGAACTCGGTGAGGAAAACGACGAAGCTGCCGAGGTTGAAAACTATCAGCGCAAGATCACTGAGGCCGAACTGCCTACCGAAGCGCGTGAACAGGCATTGCGCGAACTGCGCCGCATGGAGCGTCTTTCGTCTCAGTCGGCAGAATACGGCGTGATCAAGGCGTATCTGGATTGGCTGGTAGAACTACCTTGGAACAAGGTTAGCGAGGATAACCTCGACATTGAGCACGCCCGTACCGTCCTGAACGAAGATCACTACGATCTCAAGGATGTGAAAGACCGCATTCTCGAATTTCTGGCAGTGCGCAAGCTAGCCAAAGATCGGGCTGGCGAGAACCCCGAAGCCGCACAGGTCGCCGAAACCGCAGGCGCAATCCTGTTGTTCGTTGGCCCTCCGGGAGTGGGTAAGACCAGTTTGGGTCAATCTATCGCACGGGCGCTAGGTCGTGAATTTACCCGTATGAGTTTGGGTGGGATGCGCGACGAAGCCGAAATTCGTGGACATCGCCGCACCTACATCGGCGCAATGCCGGGTCGGTTGATTCAGGCGATCAAGCGGGCAGGCACACGTAACCCAGTCTTTATGTTGGATGAGGTCGATAAGATCGGCAATGACTGGCGCGGCGATCCAGCGAGTGCGCTGCTCGAAGTCTTAGACCCACAGCAGAACAATACCTTCCGCGATCACTATCTGGACGTGGACTTCGACTTGAGCGATGTGATTTTCATCACCACCG
This sequence comes from Chloroflexota bacterium, assembly GCA_040007395.1. Classification (GTDB taxonomy): domain Bacteria; phylum Chloroflexota; class Anaerolineae; order Aggregatilineales; family UBA2796; genus DATGFK01. The sequence continues at coordinate 10,233 of JBDTVG010000071.1, read as the reverse complement.
CCAACCAACTCGACACCATCCCCGGCCCGCTGATTGACCGTATGGAAGTCATCCAGCTTGACGGTTATACCGAGTACGAGAAAGTCAAGATCGCGCAGGAACACTTGGTAGCGCGACAGTTACGCGCAAACAGCCTGCACACTGACGAGGTGAACTTCACTGAGCCAGCACTACGTATGCTGATCCGCGAATATACGCGGGAAGCGGGTGTTCGTAACCTCGAACGCGAGATCGGCGCAGTATTACGTAAGGTCGCCATACGTATCGCCGCGGGCGATAACAAATCGGTGGAAGTCACACCGAAACTGGTACGGGAATATCTGGGCAAGCAGCGCTTCCACTATGAAGTTGCCAACCGCGTGCAGGTTCCCGGTGTCGCAACAGGTCTAGCTTGGACTCCTGTGGGTGGCGATGTCCTGTTTGTCGAAGCCACACGCAGTCGTGGACATGGAGTCCTGACTATTACTGGTCAGCTTGGCAAGGTCATGGAAGAAAGCGTGCGGATCGCTTATAGCTATCTACGCGCTCATGCCGAAGAACTGGGTATCGATGAAGATCGCTTCGAGAACTCAGATTTTCATATCCATGTGCCGGAAGGTGCAGTACCGAAGGATGGCCCAAGCGCCGGAATTACCATGACGACGGCGTTGTATAGTCTGCTCGTTGAGCGACCTGTGCGTCCCGAAGTCGCGATGACAGGCGAGATCACACTGCGTGGGCAGGTCTTACCCATTGGCGGGCTGAAGTTGAAAGTGCTGGCAGCCCACCGCGCCGGATTGCGGACCATCATCGTGCCAGAGCGCAACATGGACGATCTGGACGAACTGCCCGATGATGTACGGGCTGACCTGACTTTTATTCCAGTTCAGCGGCTCAATGAAGTGCTGGCAGCCGCGATCCAACCATCGGAGTCAGAGCAATACAATATTGAGGAAGCGCCAGAACCAGCGCTCGTCTGAATTTGCTAGCGGCCTCGTAAGGCTCAATGTTAACGAAAACAGCACCGATACCCGGTGCTGTTTTCGTTTCTTTGTGGTGCAGGTTATTGTTTACTGATAGCGAGCTTATTCTGTAAAGTAAAAAACTCTATCAGTTTGATTACAGGGGAGATCACATAGCGGCTGCGAAACTCACTATCACTGGTGCTCCAAGGTTCGCCCTCCGAACCGATCAACAACCAGCCGCCAACAGGGACAATGCTCGGCTTGACGCTTTCCAAACTCTGGATTACGCCCTCTTTGGTCATCCTTTTAGCCCACGCGCCGCCGAACTTGTAGAAAGGTTTGCAGCCCAACGCCATAAGACGTATCTGTCCGGGGGTTGGAATCCAACGCGGCTGACTCCAGGGTGCGTAATTTCGCCTGAAAATATCGGGATGGACAGGCCAGTGATAGTAGTCGTCAAGATTGGTATACAGCAGGTCGCCTGCCTCATAGCAGATCATACTGCCCGCTTCGGCAATTAGCGTATCCCAATCCAGTTTGATGACCTTTGGCGCTTCCGAGGCCGGAAGCTCCCTGACTAGCACGACCTGTTTTTTGCGTTGAAAATAGCGAAACCCTGCGGCATGGAGTTCATCGTGTGTCCATTGGCGCTGTCTGATGATTGTTAGCGTTGGATCATCCATATTTCATGATCCTCTTTGTTCTCCTGATTTATAGCGCTGGACACTACCTACTTTAGTAGGTAGTGGAATCACCAGAGATAGGGCTTTAGCCTTGTTTGATTTAATACCTATCTGTAGATCACAAAATCGTGCCAGATGGTTTATAGCCAACATGACCCACTCCTCAAAATTTACTACCAAAACCTGACAGTATTTTAATATTTTAATCGCATCATGCCACAAATGCAGTAGTGAGGTTCTGAATAATTTATAAAATTTATCGCTGTATCTGTAATTCAGTCTTGTAATCGGTGCGGTCTATGGAGAGCAAAAGAGGTTGCAGCAAGGCATAGGGACAATCGCCTGTCACAGTAACGTGTATGGTAATCGTGCGTGTGCGTGTCCCATCATCTTGCTGTGTGCCATTATAAACAAGCCCTAGACCGCAACCCTGTGCCGCGATTACCGTACCGATAAGTTGGTGCGACGTAAAGTCAAAGCGCTGACGGGTAGCAGCTTCCGAACATTTTTTGGCTTTATCTGCACTGTCATAAAAGGTAGCCAGATCGCCGCCCGAATTCATGCTGATCGTCTGTCCGGCAAGGGTTTGCAAGAGCTTGAAGCATACACCGCTGAGGAGCATGGTCGCATCATCGTAAGGCATATCGAGGGTCGGTGGCGGCGTTTCAGTGGGGCCGGGTGTTTCGCTTGGTTGAGGGGTTTCAGTAGGAAGCGGCGTTCCAGAGCTAGCGGTAGCAGTAATGGGCGGTTCGACGCTCGCGACGGTTGGGTTGATCGTTGGTGGATTAACCGTTACCGTATCGCCCACATCCAGCAAAGGAGTGGGCGTACTCGTAACCACTGCGATTTGCGTCATTTGACTCGTCGGAAAGTTGCAGGCTACGACTGACATTGCCAGCAGCAGCCCACCTAGAGCACACCGCACATTACCTGCTACTTTATAACACATGATGCTATTATAGCGAGGCGCAACGAACCGACACATAGCGTGGCTTCTACGATAATGCACTGCATAGGCGACCACACAGGATCGCCCACGATCTCTTGCTTATTGATCGAGATCCCAGATCCAGCCCGAAGGATATGTGCAGTGTGTCAGGGTCGTATTGTCTTTCGCGTTGAACAACCCAGCAAAGAATTTGCCCTTTTTGAGCTTACCGGTTTGGCTCGTGACCAGCTTACCGTTGATCAGCATATTGATTTTGCTCTTGTCGGTGATGACGGTGATGATATTATCTTCGCCGGGGGCAAAGGCATCCGATTTCTTTTCGTAATCGAAGACTGACTTACCGTTGTCGGTCTGGAACAAGATCGCGGTTCCGTCGTTTCCCAACATCGCCATCGCAAAAGTCCTGCTATTTACACTCCAGAATCCGAAGCCACAGGCGCTCGCATCGCCCGCCGAGTCCCACAGCACATGGGCATTCAGCACAAAGTGGGAGGTCGCAGCGCCCCGACCAATTGTCACCGACGTGATCCCCGGCGCAGTAAGTTTGAGGAATGTATTGGAGGGAACGGTAAAAATTTGCTTCCCAACATTCCGAATGGTGATCAAGCCTTTGTCACGCAATGCCGCGATGACATCTTCTGCATCGGCGGTCACGTCTATCGCATCTTCACTGGCTGTTTCTGTAGGAGCAACTTCTGTCGCATCCCCACTGTCTAACTGCTGCCCTTCGGGGGTTTCTGTCGCATTGACAGCGGGTTCCTCTGTAGCATCCCCGTTGTCTAGCAGTTGACCTTCGGGCGTTTCCGTTGGAGTGCGAGTGGCGGCGACTGGTGCAGCAGTGGTCGGTACACTGCTGATCGCTATGATTACGAAGACAGCAAAAAGCAAGGCAATGACTAAAACAGACTGACGTAAAATTGACTGATGGTAGTGCATGTTAATATTCCCCCTTGATTCAAGATATGGCGCTATCTTAAAGGGAATGCGTTTTAAAATCAACCACGCTGTCGAGAAGTGTCTGATATAGTAGAAGCCATATCAAGTAATATTGTTGACGATCTCAGGAAAGCTGGTTTATGCGTTTACAGCAGTTGCTCGACTCCATTGCCGACACCTTGAAAGCTCGCCCGACAGACGACGTGGAAATCACGTCACCTGTTGCCGAAGATAACCGCGATGTGAAACCCGGCGGCGTGTTCGTCGCTCGCAAAGGCCCCCAATTTGACGCGCACGACCTCATCGGGGCGGCGGTGACACAGGGCGCAGTGGCGGTGATTGGGGAGCGATCTCCCGATCAAGTTGTGTGTTCGGTTCCCTATGCACAAGTCATGGATGCTCAACAGGCACTTGGGCCGTTGGCGGCGGCGTATTATGGCTATCCTTCGCGGCAACTGATGGTTATCGGTGTGACCGGCACGGATGGCAAAACTACGACGACCAATCTGATCTTCAATATCCTCAAAGCGGCAGAGTTCAAGATCGGCATGATCAGCACTGTGAGTGCGGTAATCGGTGACAAAGAACTGCCAACTGGTTTACATGTCACCACACCCAGCGCCCCTGATGTCCAGAGGTATCTACGCGAAATGGTCGATGCAGGGCTGACACACTGTTTACTCGAAACAACGAGTCACGGCTTGGCGCAAGGCCGCGTTAACGGAGTAGACTATGACATCGCGGTGATCACCAATATCACCCACGAGCACCTTGATTTTCATGGCAGTTTTGAGAATTATCGGGCGGCGAAAGCCCTGTTGTTTAAGAATGTCGGCAGTTCATTTCGCAAACCGGGTATCAGCAAAATCGCGGTCGTGAATCTCGATGATGCGAACGCGGCGACATTTCTGGCATTTCCCGCCGATTATCACATTACGTATGGGCTAACCCTTGTGAGCGAGTCTCAGCCCAATCTCGTTGCCCAAGCAGCCTACGGTGCACAAGGCACAACCATCGCTATCGGGTTTCAGGGCGATTCGCAGGCTATGCCAGTGGGTTTTGCCGCTGCCGAGACTCCCTTTATGGTGCAAACAACAATGGTCGGCAGCTTCAACGTGCAGAATATTTTGGCAGCATCGGCAGTCGCGCTTGCCTTGAATTGCTCGCCGGAAGCGATTCGCGGTGGGTTGGCTTCTATGCCACCTGTGCCGGGTCGCATGGAACGCATCGATGAAGGTCAGAACTTTCTTGCCATTGTAGACTTCGCCCATACGCCGAACGCACTGCGACGGGCGCTCGAAGCCGCCCACACCATCGTTGGCCCTGACAAGCGGATTATCTGTGTGTTTGGCAGCGCCGGACTGCGTGACCGCGAAAAGCGCCGCCTCATGGCAGAGATCGGCGCTGAACTGGCAGACATTAGCATTCTGACTGCCGAAGATCCACGCACCGAATCGCTGGATGCGATCTTGCAGACAATGGCGGACGGCGCGATCAGTAAGGGCGGCATTGAGGATCAGACGTTCTACTGCGTGCCAGATCGCGGGGCGGCGCTGGCTTTTGCTTGCAAACTGGCTCACCCCGGCGATCTGGTCATTGCCTGCGGCAAAGGCCACGAGCAGAGTATGGCCTTTGGCACGCTAGAGTATCCATGGGATGACCGTGATGCACTGCGGGCTGCCTTGCATGGCACACCGCTGCGAACTTTGCCAACCGCACAGACTTTGTAATGATTAAGCCGTGACTTATCTAGCGGCTGGTGAAGTCGCTAGCGATATTCGATGGTTTGGCAGTGCCATTGCCGTTTGTCCGATTAACATGCAGGCTGGGCAGTTCGATGTTCGACGCGGAATCAGTACGATCTTCCGCTGCTAAGACTCGTTCCATCGCGGCGATTGCCACACTAATCATCGCCAGATCTGGTTCGCGAGTGGTGAGACGCTGCATGAGCAGGTTTGGCGCAATAATCGCTCGGATAGTTGGATTGTCCATGTGCGCCGACGCAAAACGGATAAATTCATAGGCAATGCCCGCCACTACCGGGATCAAGACTAGACGTTGCAGCAGCAGTGCCGGGAATTTCGGGCGACCAATGATGACCTGAATAAACGTACTGATCAGGACTACCGTCAGCAAAAAGGCCGTTCCACAGCGCGGATGTTCCAGCGGAAATTGCTTGACCGACTCTGGAGTCAGCGGCGCACCCGCTTCAACCGCGTTGACGGTCTTGTGTTCCGCGCCATGATAGGCAAACAAACGCTGACCTTCTTTGGTTTGCCCCACTAGCCAGATATAACCAGTGACCAGTCCGAGGCGCAGCACGCCTTCGAGCATCGTGGCTAGTGCTTTGTTTTCCAACTTGAGCAAGCGTGCCAAACCGCTCGACGCAATGGCGGGCGAAAGAAAGACCATTCCCGCCGACATGGAAAGCGAAAACGCTGCTGTTGCTGGATCGACGGGGCGATCAAAGGCGGGAGTGTCCTGACCTGCTGCCACTTCTGCTGACCAGACCAACGCTCGCAAACCGATACCGAGCGCGTCCCACAACATCGTCAACCCACGCACGAACGGTAAATTGCTAAACGGCCCCTGATAAATGATCGGATTCAGGTTTTGCTCATAGACCACGATCTTGCCCTGTGGATTACGCACCGCAACGGCAACCTTGCGTCTGTTACGCATCATCACGCCTTCGATCAGCGCTTGACCGCCGTATGAAAGGTTCTGACGCGGGGATGTTTCTTGAGTCTGGTAAGCCATAATCTTAACCTTAGTTCTCTTGTATCCTGTTCAATTGGCCTATTATAGCGTGTAGTCGATTAGAGGGTGTGCAATTTTCGACTGAACTATTCTGAGCGGTACAATCATGTTTATTAGGACAGCTGGCATATTAAAAGGGATAATTCCATGGCTGATATTCAATGGGTCGCGGCTTCCACAGGGATGCGCCGCCGGGTTCTTGCCGATGGCGAAAAGCTGATGTTAGTCGAGGTACACCTCGATCAGGGCGCTATCGTGGCAGAGCACAGTCACATACACGAACAGGCTACCTATGTTATCCGTGGGCGGATTCAGTTTACGCTCTCCGGCAATACTGTCGAGTTGAGCGCTGGACAAAGCATTTTCATCCCTTCAAATGCACTGCATCAAGTAACCGCTAGCGAAGAAACTCTGTTACTCGATACTTTTAGCCCGCCGCGTGAAGATTTCCGCAGTTGATACTGCTGGAGAAAATTTAAGATAATGAACGAAACAGCAACTCAAACCGACCTGATTATCCAGCGATTCGATATTCTGTCGCCTACCGCACAAGATCTCATTGGTGCGCTCAATACCGAGCTTGCCAGTCGCTATCCCGAACCGGGCGCAAATCATTTCCGACTCGATCCGGCGGAAGTAGCAGCGGGTCAGGGCGCATTTTTGGTTGCCTCACACGCCGGGATTCCGATTGGCTGTGGGGCAATTCGCCGCATTGAGGCGCAAACTGGCGAGATCAAACGAATGTATGTCAATCCAGCGGAACGCAATCGCAGGGTTGGGCGAGCGTTGCTTGCGGCCCTTGAGGACGTGGCAAAAACGCTCGGCATGACTCGGCTGGTGCTGGAAACTGGTATTCGTCAGCCTGAAGCGATTGCATTGTACGAACGTATTGGTTTCGTACAGATCCCGCTGTTTGGCGAATATATTGGCACTCCGTCGAGCGTGTGCATGGCAAAGGATCTCTGACCAAAACCTTGAATCATAGTCAGAATAGGCTGATCAAGATCCCGTTCCGGGAACGGTGATCTTGCCGTTGATGTCCATCAGGCGCACCGTACCGGGAGTCAGATGAAAAACGAGATTAACCTGCGGCGGCACAGTCAACGTGAAATGTGCCGTCGAGAGCTGCCCGACGATCAGTTTACGCTTCGCCACAATGTAGATCCCCGCGTCGTCTTGTTCCGCGACAAGATCCCAACCGAACGAAGCCCGTAGATTTGCCGAGAGTTCGACGCGGAGATCGGGCCAGTGTCGCACGATAACGTCACACTGGCTGGCTCGTACAAAGACTGTTGTCGGCAGCATAATCTCGAATGCCTGTACAAATTTGCGGGTGGTGGTACTGACGGCTGTTTCCGCCGTCGCGACAATGGCACTTTCCACACTGTTCTGCAAGGCTGTTTTCAGAATGTGACGAAACATAGGCTCCTGATTTTTAATGAAACTAAACTCTAGAATTGAAAGCCATTACGAAAGCGAACTACTTTTGTACTGTAATTGAAGGTGAACTGCTTGAATTTGTTTTCGATGTCTTGCCACTCGGTACTGTGCATTGCGCCTGCGACCGTTTCGATGTCCTCTGCTACAAATTCGAGCTGGCGCATTGGGTAGTGACCGTAAGCCGTATGATAAACTTGCAGCATATGTAGCCCCATGCCCTGCATGGCTGGTTGCAGTTCGGACAAGACAAATTGATAGTAGGCTTCGTTCGCGTCCCGAATGTCATAGCGGATCAGGAGTTTAATGCGCGGTACAATGCGAGTAGCCATGACCCAATCCTTTCTGCTCAGAAATTTTTGTATAAAGTAGAGTTTAGCAGAATCGTTGCCAAATGTGTTCCACTATCACTCTGCTATTTCCTGTCTCACTTGTGCTTTCCCTTTAATCAAAACCGAGTTGAGTAGTCTTGTGCAGCTATTGTACTCGCGGTTATCGATTGTATTCAACAAACTTCGCATAGGATAAAATATGCACACATACAATTGATTTTAAGTTTTGCTTCCCTTGCGAGTGCGGACGATATGAGGCAGATGCATGACGGTTATCTCTGATACAAGACCATCTGATGCGCCTTTTGTTGAAGGGATTTGGCGTTCGCAAAGTGAGTATGCTGCTCCCTTCATCTCGCGTGCTTCAAGCCATTGGGAAATGGTCGTGAAGAAATACAATGGTGAGACAAGTCTCACACTCCGGGGGCCAGAGACGAAAGCAACCCGTGCCGACCATCCAGCAGATGCTGAGTTTTTTGGGATAGTCTTTAAACTCGGCACGTTTATACCGCATTTGCCAACGATCCATCGTCTCGACAGAAACGACATTACCCTGCCTGAATCAACAAGTAAATCGTTTTGGCTTCAGGGCGCGTCGTGGCAGATTCCTGATTATGACAATGCCGATACGTTTGTATATAGACTAATCCGTCAAGGGCTGTTAGTGCATGACCCCATCGTTGAGGCGGTGCTGCAAGGCCAGCCGCAAGCCTTATCGATCCGCTCAGTGCGGCGGCGTTTTTTGCAGGCGACTGGGTTGACGCATGGCCCTATTTTTCAGATCGCACGCGCCCAGCAAGCAGTGGCGCTTTTGGCGCAAGGAGTTTCGATCCTCGATACGGTGGATCAGGCTGGCTATTTCGATCAGCCCCATCTAACGAGGTCGTTGAAGCATTTTATGGGAGAAACGCCCGCACAAATCGCGAGGGTGAATCAACCAGAACAGGTGTCCTTTTTATACAATACAGTGAGCCTTTACTAGATTATGATTGCATTAGTAAAAATAAGTCGCACAAGGAGCGCAACATGCGAAAAATAATGGTCACTGAATTCCTGTCCCTCGACGGCATCATGGAAGAACCCGCTTGGACTATGCCCTACTGGAATGACGAGATCGCGAAGTTTAAGGGTGAAGAGTCCACCGCCAGCGATGCCCTACTACTGGGGCGTGTGACCTATCAAGGCTTTGCCGCAGCTTGGCCTCAGAGCAAGGATGCAGGAGCTGATTACTTTAATGGCGTGCGTAAATACGTGGTGTCAACGACGCTGGACAAGGCCGAGTGGAACAACTCAATGCTGATCAAAGACAATATCGTGGTAGAAATCACCAAACTCAAGCAGCAAGATGGTAAAGACATTGTGGTTCACGGCAGTGCTATGCTTGTACAAACGCTCATTCGACACGATCTGGTGGATCGCTATCGGCTTCTGGTCTACCCAGTGGTTGTGGGCAAAGGCAAGCGTCTGTTTCAAGACGAAACCACGACGACACTCAAACTTGTAGATACACAATCCTTTAGTTCAGGCGTGGCAGCGCTCATCTATGAGCCGGATCGGAAGTAAATCCCCATTGAAGATTAACCGCACAAGGAGCGCAACATGCGAAAAGTAGTGGTCGCCGAATTCCTGTCGCTAGATGGCGTGATGGAAGAACCATCATGGAGTATGCCTTACTGGGGTGATGACATCGCAAAGTTCAAGCTCGATGAACTTTTTGCCAGCGATGCACATTTACTGGGGCGTGTGACCTATCAAGGCTTTGCTGAGGCGTGGCCTTCCCGGACGGACGAGGCGGGCTTTTCTGACCGAATGAACAATCTCCCGAAGTATGTAGTTACCACGACTTTGGAAAAAGGTGAGTGGGACAACTCCCATCTGATTAAAGAGAATGTCGCGGAAGAAGTCTCCAAAATCAAGCAGCAGCCCGGTCAGGATATATTAGTCGCTGGCAGTGCCACGCTGGTTCAAACGCTGATCCAGCATAACCTTGTCGATGAATATCATCTTCTCGTTTATCCTGTGGTGTTGGGGACAGGCAAGCGCCTTTTCCAAGATGGCAGCAAAACGACCCTGAAACTTGTTGAATCAAAGCCGTTCAGTTCAGGAGTAGTGCTGCTGGTTTACCAGACCGTGAAAAGTGCCAAAGTCACTGTAAAGAAATAAGCTATTGTTGTTGAGGGCATATTTTATAG
>JBDTVG010000070.1:0-3977 GCA_040007395.1 Chloroflexota bacterium | reverse complement strand
AGCACGGCTTGACCACTCATGTGATGACCCTTGGCACCCTGCTGCCTAGCCAGAATTTTTTTGAAATGCACCCGCGCCAGAAGCTTTAGTTGACCGCAGCCCCAGATACTTCTACAATCAAGATCTGGCAACGGCGAAAGGGACGGGATAGTTAGTGGCAATTCAAGATTATCTTGATTTTGATTTGAATGTCGAACTCCTCGACAGTAACAAGTTGCGCGTCACCGTCGGCGATTCTCCGGTGGGTTCCGTCTCGGCGGAAGTGGCTAACCCTTTTACTACCGACCAGATCGCACAGGTTATCAGCTTATTGGATGGCAGCGTTCAAGTTGCTCGCGCTGAACGCAATCAGACAATTCGCGCTTTTGGCGAACTGCTGTTTAATACGGTATTCGCGGGGCAGATCTATGCTGCTTACCTTGCTAGTCAGGAACGAGCGGGCAAGGCAGGCTTACGTATCCGGCTCTCGCTAGAAGATGCGGGAACATTGGAGAATTTACCGTGGGAACTATTGCGTGACCCGCGTAATGATTATCTGGCTCTCTCGCGGCAAACGCCTGTTATCCGTTACCCGCGTGTCTTGACTGTCCGCCCGCTGGTTGCGGTGAGTTTGCCGCTGCGGGTACTGGTACTAATCGCCAGCCCTAGCGACCAGCAAAAACTTGATGTAGAGGCCGAATGGCGTGCGCTACAGGAATCCACCGCCGATCTACGCAGTCGGGGATTGCTGGAACTCGAACGGGTGGACAACGCACAGCTAGTTACGCTGCAACGCGCACTACGCGAAGGCACTGATTATCAGGTCTTTCACTTTATCGGACACGCAGCCTTCGATGAACATTCACAGACTGGAATGCTGGCCTTCACCAATCCACAGTCAAACTTGACGGTGCCTGTTTCCGGCGAAGCGTTAGCCCGTGAACTAAGCGAGGAAAACAGCATTCGGTTGGTAGTACTCAATGCCTGTCAGGGCGCACGCCAGAACATTACCGATCCATTCGCAGGGATCGCATCGAGTATTGTGGCTCGTGGCATACCTGCGGTGGTCGCGATGCAGTTTGAGATCACCGATGAGGCTTCGCGTATCTTCTCACAAGAGTTTTACCGGGCGCTCTCCGAAGGCTACCCCATAGAGGCCGCTGTTGCCGAAGCCCGCCGCAGTATCAGCAGTACGCTCAACAACTTCGAGTGGGCTACTCCTGTGCTAAATTTACGTGCCGCTAGTGGCATTCTATTTCCCCATCGCGGCGGCGCGGGCGAACGAGTTTCGACGGGCGGCTTGCGCGAAGCGATCCGCACCCCACGCGGGATCGCCTTGAGTTTGCTTACCCTTGTGGTGATTGGAGCGATGGTCTGGTTTGGCAGTCGATTTATTGGCAGACCTTCGGGAAATGTGACCGCCACGCCAGCGGCTTGTAGTGATTGCGATCTGGCGATTTCTAATCTGCGCTTCTTTCCAGATCCGCCCATACCCGGTAAACCAGTCACCGTGTCGATAGTCCTTGAAAATCAGGGGACGAGCGACTCGGGGCCGTTTCAGTGGGCATGGTTCGCCAATGGCCTGCAAAATAATCCACAGCCGTCACTGACTGGTAAAGTAGACAACCTGCGCCCCAATTCGTCTGTGATTGTCAAAGGTAACTATTTGTTCGGTCTGTGGCATACCTACAGCACGACGGCTTGGGTAAATTTCGACAGCCAAGTCCCAGAATCGAGTTTTTTCAACAACCTCAGACCGAAAGATGTAAGTCCTAGTCTCGTGCCAATGCAAATCGACTTTACACAGTTACCAAACAGCGACTTATTACTTGTGCCTATCCCGTTCAAGGGAAATGAATTCGATGCATGGGGTCTCAAGATCGCGCCAGAAAAGGGAACCGATGCCACTTGCACGGATTCTATCATTCAACTTGATATAGAAAATAACATTAATCGGGTACGACCCAGCCTGAAAACAGATGCCACTAAGTGTACCAATCTTCCCATCGGGTTTAGTGTTGATCAACCCGTCGGTGGGGCGGAAGTACAATTCCTCGTCGGAGTACCGGGAACCTATACCCTCGATTTGTTTGACGCATCGGGCAATAAGATACTCAGCGGAACGACGAATGCACCCAGCGCCAATCAACTAACGACGCTCCGAGTGCCACCCAATTCAGCGGCGGCACTCGAAAATGTACGCAAGATTGTCTTTTCGGGGCCAGCGTCGGCGGCTGTCGAGATCCAGACGATCACGTTCTTGCTGCCAAAGTCGCTGGAACCCAAACAATAGGGTAATCCGTGTGGATTGCCCTAGTAGTCTATCAATTAAGGAGCGATCTCTGTGCAACCAACCGCTATGAGCCGATTAAGGGCGATCATCAAATTTAGCGCAGAGAACTGCGATCTTTAGATCTAGGGAGGAATACGCCCTGCCCTTTTCCATTGACTCAGATGGACAAAGGTGGGGCTTCACCGTTTCCGGTCAGGCACCCCCGAACCTTTTTTTTAATTCGCAAGGATAACATATCTTACTCTCGCAAATAATTAACTTACCGCAGGAAACGCAAGGATGCGCCCTGTCCCTTTCTCGCCATCGGGGGCAATCATCGTCTGGCTCATCTGGCGAGGGGAAATAAAAGGGTATCCCTAATTGCTGCGAAAGCCCCTCGCCGACAAACATGCCGACTTGTGCTTCAGGCCATGGCGGCACATAACCATTAAATATCCTAAGATCTCCTCCGGCCCGAAGCCAAAATAGGTAATAATCGGTAAAAGGTTGATTGTCTTCTGATGGCCTGTTCGCACTTACAATCAACTCTAGCATCCAACCCTGTGTATCTCCATCCCAAACGGCCTCGATAACTTCTGGCTTCCAATCTAAGGTTGCCAATTTGCGTAGCGCAATTTGCAGAAACTTTTCATTGTTTTCTGGAGAAATGATGGGGTTATTATCTAACCACTCCGCAAAAGACGATCCCCAATCGATACCAATTTGGTGTAATTGCTCAATGGGGTCCCAATCAGGGGGTTTCTGTATATCTTTTCCCCTCCAAGGCAAATGAGCTTCACTCCACCAACCGCGTGCAATTCTGAAGAACATTTGGTTACGTTGAGCATCACCTGCAATTAAGTGTCCTTGGAAGAACTCGTCGCCAAAATCGGAGCCGCACGAGGGGCAACTTTTCTTGGTAAGCGTTGTGCCTTCCCATACTGAAAAATTTAGCTCATAGCCGCATACGGGACACAACATTGCAGGATTCCTACCATATACTGACGATTTGCCGAAGAATGCCAAACTCACCGATATGATAGGCATTATGGTCTGCAACCACCAGAATTTCGCGGAAGATGGTATGCCCGCCGTAGCCATGCGGAATTGGGCTGTATAGATCGGTTTGTGGGTTCTGGATTAAGGCAATGATAGTCGCAAGATCAGTACGGAATTGATCGATAGTATGCTGCCATCCCGCCGCATCTGTTACCGCATCCCGCGCAGGCCATAAATCGTTGGGGAAATCCAGTTCCTGATAATTGGGATTATGGCTGTAATCGAGAATATCCCGCTGACAAATTCGTAAATGTTCTAGCAAATGCCAAAAGGAATAGTCTACATTCGTTGGATGTGTATTAATGTGGGCCAGCGGAAACCCCTTAATGGCATCTTCAAAGGTCATATGGGCTTGACCCACCGTGAGCGTATTGACCAACTGCTCGCGAACGTGTTGATCGGACATTTTATTTCCTCATTAGCATATGTTGACATCACAAAACAAAGAGTAGGGCAATCCATGTGGATTGCCCTACTCTGCTTTAGATTACGGGAGCGATCTCTGCCTAACTCGCCACTGTGAGCCGATCAAGGGCTTCAAAGTCAGTGAATAGGAAGTGATCGTGATAGTAGTGAATCCACAGGAAGCATAAGATTGCGGTGTAGTAGGCAGTGTCGAAACGTGCCAGCGAAGCGCGGGTCGGGTCTACGATACCGACGGTGATAT
>JBDTVG010000069.1:0-13614 GCA_040007395.1 Chloroflexota bacterium | reverse complement strand
TGGGATGATGCATATTTACTCAAAGTCCTTGCCGTTTAAGACGCGATTGCCCTGGCTGCAAGAGGTCTTGACCCATCGCGGTGAGCAATACCTGTTCAACTTGGCGCATCAGGCAATTGGCGGCCAGTTGCGCAATCTCGCCACAAAAGTGGGCTATGTTGTGGACAAAAAGTCGGGCATCATGGATACCAACATCTGGGGCGATCCAGAGGATGCTGTAGTGTATCGGCGTCCAAGCGCCAAGTGATGCTTAGTGATCGATAGTCTCGCCTAGCCGCACGAGCAGTTAGATTTGCAGGGCGCTGGTAGTCCGAAACAAGGGCGATTGTGAGGGGTATAATGCACGGACAGGGTAGCCCTGTCCGTGCATTCAAGGTATGATATGCTGTTCGAGGTGACACATGAATGTTTATGATCAGGTGATCCAACTGACCAGCCACATGACACTAGCGGAAAAAGCGCGGCTCCTAGAACATCTCAGCACGGCAGTCAAACACGACATCGAAACGGAAGCCTATAAACATATGCCGTGGGAGCAGTTTATCGACCTGACTTATGGCAGTCTGGCAGATGATCCGATTGAACGCAGCCAGCCGCTTCAGCCTGACAGTCGAGATGAGGTTGAATGAAGTATCTGCTCGACACCAATACCTGTATTCGCTTCCTCAACGGACGTGCTCCACAAATCCGGCAGAAAATGGCGACGGTTGAAGACACTGATATTGCTATCAGTACCGTTACGCAAGGCGAAATGTACGCTGGTTCTGCCAAGAGCCAGCAGCCACTCCAATCGCGTGCCCGACAATCTGCGTTTTTTGTGCGCTTCGTCAGCTTGCCATTTGATGAGCCAGCAGCGAACGAATTTGGGCGTATCCGCGCAGCGTTGGAAGTCGCCGGAACCCCAATCGGCCCCTACGATATGCAGATCGCGGCGATTGCGCTTGCACAGGAGTTGATAGTTGTCACCCACAATACACGGGAATTCGAACGGATTGCGGGGCTACAGCTTGAGGACTGGGAACTCTAGAAAATGATCGGCGCTATTGTGCGTCTTCCGTGTTTGGCGATGTTTTCTTAAATTGGTTTTGAACATCGCGTGCTAGTCCCAGATAAAAAGACTTGGCCCACAGATAACGATCCTTATCGCGTAGGTTCTCTATGTGGGGCACTTCGCCCCTGACGCGCTCAAGGTACTGCAAATAGCGTTCCCAAAGTCGCTCGAATTTTTTATACTGTGCATCTTGGAAATCGCCCAACACTTCACACACACGCACATCGTAAACGCTAAAATCTTGTGGAAATAGCACCGTGAGTATTGCCGATGCCATCGGCAAATAGAATCCCCACTCGTTGATGAGAACGGAAAGACGCGCTTTCGGGTTGTCCGCACTCCAAATTTCGTGCGTCAGGGTGCGAACCGCAGTATCCAGATCGCTATACGGCCCATGTTTGAGTAAGCGCTTGGCAATCTTTGATTTTGCGCGGTTGGCCTTCCAGATAATAATGCAAAAGAAATCTTGTGCTCCGAGCATGTTCTCTCGGTGAAAACGTGGCGAAACCTCGTTAAATAGATAACTTTCAAGGTCATAGTACTTTGCATAATTGATGCTATCCATTTCGGCTTCCTTTAAATAATTTCCAATCAGTTCGATTAGTATATAATGGGCTTGCGAATAAAGTTTTAACAAAACACTTAGAGGCTACATCAAGGTCGAACTCGTACTAGCCACCCAACACCTTTTCAAAGGAAGGGAAAAAGCCGGGTGGCAAGACATCATTTATCTCAAGGACACGGTCCAGCCAGTCAAAGCCGCGCCGAAAGAAGCTCAAATCGCGACGGTCTTTGCGGTCAACCAAATAGGCCAGTCCGAGTTGTGTAATAGCGACACCAAGAGCGATAAACCAGACAAAGAGCAAACACACGGCAAGGGTCAAACGGTTGAGGCGATCCGCAGCCCGTAAGTGGGTCGCTTCGAGGTCAAAGCCATTATCTTTCATGTCGCCAAACATTTCTTCAATCCACATGCGGCGCGAGTAGAGGCGTAGTGCGAGGGCTGGGCAGTGAATATTGGTCGCCAACCACCACGGCTCCTTAAAGGTCGGTTTCCAAAGTGTGACCAGATGGGTCGGGTAAGCACTCTCACGAGTCACGACGCTATGCGGATACCAACCGATGCCACCACCACGCACCGCCAGACTGTCGAGTGAACGCCAAGCATGTTCCGTCTTGAGCCACACTAAATTGTGTCCTGACTGTCGCAAAACATACTGCCAGCCCCAGAAATCCAATGCTTCCAACAACAACGTGCGTCCAAATTCGCTATCGCCCAACAGCACCACCTGTACTGAGTCGTCGAGCCACGCTTTGACTTCGCGCAACAAGGCGATTTGGGTACCGCTCTGGCTATGCCCTTTTTTATACGGTATCCACGTCCACACCAACGGCAGGGTGCGTCGTCGATAACACAAGGTGACGACCATCAACTGATAGCCAAACCCGATTTTGCTACTATCCATCACCAACCGGGATGCGTCAGATTTCAGAACGCGGACTGGATCAAGGCAGATTCATCAGGTAGGCTTTCCCCGCAACTCCAAAGAAAGCTGAACCGATGAACTGCCCCCATTGTCAGTCAACCAACACCGGCCACTATCAGAAGCGAACTCGTTTAGGGTATCAGATTTTCCGCTGCCACAGCTGTAACGCCATGTTCAACGAGCGCAGCGGAACACCCTTTAACGAGGTGCAGTGCCCAACCGATATCGTTATGCTGGTCGTGTTATGGCGAGTGCGTTACAAACTGAGTTTGCGCGATTTGGTGGAGATGTTTCTGGTGCGGGGCTATGCATTTACCCACGAAACCGTGCGCGACTGGGAAGCACGTTTTGCCCCGCTGCTTACGGCCCAGTTGCGCGCCAAGCGTCACGGTCAGGCCGGCAAATCGTGGTACGTGGATGAGACCTACGTGAAGGTGAAAGGCCAATGGCAGTATTTGTATCGCGCGATAGACCGCGACGGCAACTTAGTCGACACGATGCTGAGCAAAACCCGTGATTTGGCGGCCGCCAAGGCGTTTTTCAAACAAGCGGTCGCGAGCGTAGGTCACAAACCGGAACGGGTGACAACCGACAAGCACGCGTCCTATCCGCGAGCTATTCGGCGTATCTTTGGTCGTAAGGTACTGCATCGGACCCATCAATACCTGAACAACCGGATTGAGCAGGATCATCGTGGGGTCAAACAGTGCTATTACCCGATGCGCGGCTTCGGGAGTTTTGCCAGTGCCGCCCGCTTTTGTCCCGCGTTTGATGAAGTTCGCCACTATTTTCGTCCTCAATCTCCTTCCGCCTGTCGGCCCCTCTCCTTAGCCGAACAGCGCCAAATCTTCTGCCGCCGATGGTCTGAATTATCGGCTGCTTGGCAGATTGCCTGATTTCTGCGGATAAAGGTCAAAACCGTGTCAATTTACCTGTCTCGTTGAAAGCGTCCTGAGTTCTGACACAACCTGATGACCTTCGTTACGGTATATATGTGATCAATTTTACTTGATTATTTATTGTCTGAACTGTATCTTTGAGACTAAAAGAACACCATACATGGACCATTCATCACCTATCCCAGCAGATTCGGGCATTGAAATTTCCCTGATCGATCTTTCCCTGATCATCAAAATTCGCGATCTCAAGATAAGCGAACCTTCCGATATAAGACGACTTCAGTTGTGTCTACAGCATTCATCTCTTGGTTTTTAGGAGCTTTGAGCTATGTTGAACGAGAAAGAACGGTTCATCCTTCAGGCCCGCCATTCTGAATTCCCCAAAGATGCTGAAGTGCGGCAAGATCCTTTGCTAAACAAGGGAGAAGATATATTATAGAAATGTATGTGTCTATTTATTAGAACTATGTCTAGCAAATGATTATCGGCAGGAGTGCGCGAAGATTTTCAAACTCACCGAAACTTTTCACGGCGCTCCTGCTCATTATAGGTAATCCATATGCAACGCTTCTCTAGCGTCTGTTGAAAGCATTAGTTGTATGTTCATTGGAGTGCCATGGGCTTCGTACTTCCAGACATTGCGATTGAAAACCGGCTTATGTCGCAGGCCGCCAGTGGGAATAAAACGGCAATTGAAGAGATTTACAATCAGTATTTCCCATCAATATATCGCTTTATTCGCTTGCATATCGACGATGAACAACAGGCGGAAGACATTGCCAGCGACGTATTCATCAAGTTCATGGATACCGTGGGCACGTTCCGGGGGCCTCATCAGAGTTTGCGTGGATGGTTGTTCAAAGTGGCCCGCAATGAAGTTAACCACCATTATGGCAAAATAAGGCGTTTCCCAATGACCGCCTTAGAGGAGTGGCTGCAAGAGCCGGATTTGGAGAGCGATGATCTGGAGACTCAGTTTATTCGCTCCGTAACAGTCGAACGAACTCGCGAGGCACTAAAAATGCTGGCACGGGATCAGCAAGAAGTCTTAATTTTGCGCTTCGCTGAGGCACTTGACCTCCAGACAACGGCGGAGGTGATGGGCAAAAGTATCAGTGCTATAAAGTCGCTTCAATTTCGGGCCGTTGATACACTACGTCGAATTCTAGGTGAACAAAAAAAGCATGGCTAATCAAGAATTCGTCGAAGCACTAAACGACTGCATAGATCGGTTGACTGAAGGGCAGAACATCGAAGACTGCACGCAGCAGTATCCGCAGTTTGCACATCGTCTCGACTCGATGCTTCAAACGGGTGTACTCGTCCGGCGGGCAACCGCCAATCAGGTCGAAGTACATAACGCCCAGCAAAGCGTTCGCTTGCGCCTACAGCAACATCAGAGGCGTAAACAAGCGGATAACCGTTTCCGCCGCATTCTGGCGACTGGGGCTATCGCGGCTTCGATTGTTGTCGGGCTGATTACGATGACTGCACAGAACGCCCTGCCCGGTGACGGTCTATACAGCATCAAATTATTTAGTGAAAATGTACGAGGGGGGTTAGACCCTGCCTACGGTTCGGGACCTCTGTCAGAACAGCGTCGATTGAAAGAGATCCAGCGACTATTGGCGCTCCGTCGTACAGCGGAGGTGAACTTTGAGGGAGCGGTGCAGATGCAAAACGGAACCGCTTGGCGTATCGCTGACGTTGATGTGCAGGTATCTCCCTCGATCAGCAGTGTTGCTGTTGCGCTTGGCGACCAAGTAGCCGTAAGAGGTACAACCACCGCCACTGGCATATTGATTGCACAAGAAATCACGCTATTGGTTGCTCAACCGCAACCCACGGCTTCCAACACGCCTACTTTTACCATTACCCCATCGCCAACCCCAACCAGCACGCGCCTACCGGCGAAACCCGTCATCACTATTCAACCGACAAAAGCTGCCCCTCTTTTGCCAGTAACCAAATCGCCAACACCTAGCCCTAGCAATGTACAGCCTACCGCCTCACCCCACGATAACTCGCCGGAGACCAGCCGACCCGCTAGTACACCGTCTGGAAATCCGGGCGAGGATCATTCATCGGGCAACAATAAGCCCCCAGACTCATAAATAAGACTAAAGTACTACCTGCTTCGACCGAAACCTTTTTCGCTTTCTGTACTCGTTGTGAATGTAATGCAACGACTATAGAAAGCGAGATTGTTTATGGCACAGCGTACTGGAAATATCCTGAACCCGGCAAGACGAATGGTTGTGCGCCTGGGATTGGCCACGGGTGCGACACTTTCAGTGGTGCTTGGCGCTCAAACGTTGGCGCTGTTGGACCAGCATCCGACAGTAAAAGCACCAGAGACTCCTAAACAGGTACAGCACAACGAACCAACTGCCGTTATCGCGGTCAACGCTAGTGCATCCAACAAGGTTACCGACGGCACGAAACTGCACGCTGCTCCATTGATTATCGTAATCCGCAACCCCGGAGCCGTGACAAACGCGAAAGTTGGCGTGCCTGCCTCCGCCGCGAAGAAACCAGTGCGGTCGAATATTGTTCCGCCCGTCGCCAATATTGTCGCACCTAATCCAGTAGTCCTACAGGCTCCGGCAAATGTAAATAGTGGAGGAGGGGGCGGTGGTGCATCCTCTCAACCTGCGCCGGTTAGCGCACCAAGCGGGAAATAATATGCAGCATTTCTCGACGCAATTCAAGGCCATGGGGACAACCGTGCGTGTATGGTCGGCAATTCCAGATCACCGCAACCTCTCCGTGCTCGAGGCCGTCCCACTCTGGTTTGCCAAATGGGAAGGAATATTCTCTCGATTTCTGCCAGGCAGCGAACTGAATTATCTCAACGATCATGCGGGACATTGGGTGCAGGTTTCAACCGAAATGTTAACGGTAATCGGTGCTGCAATTGAAGCCTCTCGGCTGACAGGCGGCCTTTTCAATCCCCTAATCTTGCCATCCCTGAAAGCGGCGGGTTATGACCACAGTTTTAGCTCGGATAGTTTTACGCCGGGTGAAGGAATAATACAACCTGAGGTGCCGGATTGGCGCGAGCTTGCCATCGACATCCCGTATCGGTGTGTTTATGTTCCCGCAGATGCACGGTTGGACCTCGGCGGAATCGTGAAGGGCTGGGCCGCTCAGGAAGCGGCATTGTACCTGTCATCGGTTGGTGCGTGCATGGTCGATGCAGGCGGCGATATTGCTGCGTATGGCAGTCCAGATGAGTTGGGCGGCTGGTTGGTTTCGCTGCCAGATGCAGAGACTATTGGCAGTGGTAACAAAAATGCCAATGCAATGGGAAATCTGCCGCGCATCCTACTCGTCAACGCCATGATCGCTACCAGCGGCACCACGTTTCACCGTTGGCAGCGTGCCGGACAGAACCTCCACCATCTCATCGACCCGCGAACTGGTCAGCCGAGTACATCGGAAGTACTCATGGCAACAGTAGTTTCCCCACAGGCAACCCTTGCTGAAGCATGGGCAAAAGCCACGCTTATCGGAGCAGATTTGCCAACACTGCCTGCCCGCATTATCTATCGAAATGGCGTAAGCCGTTGTAACACGGCCTTCGAACGTTTAGTCGCGTAATGTAATAATAGGAGAGATGAAAATGTCCCGTAAATCTATCAACCGTTGGAAGTTTATTGTGATGTTCGTAGGTGTATTCGCCGCGGTGGGGCTAGCTTCTGGCTTGCAGCTACAGGCACAAAGTTCAAGCGATACGCCTATCGTCCTCAACGATCAGTCACCGAGTATTGATGCCGTTATCAAGCCAGACAAGGGTGCCTCTGGAGCGATCTCCATCGAGCTTCAAAATGTACTAATCCGCCTGACGAATGACAAAGATGTGCTGACGTTCAGTGCTGCCGATCCGCGCATAACAATGATCAGCATTCAGCTTGCCGAAGGGGCATCGGCTCAGACACTTCATGTGGAACGCCTGCCCGGCGTACAGGTGGCTCAAGTCAAACTATCGGCCCAAACAACGCTGCCCGATACAACGGTCAGTCCAGCACAAGCCCCGATTAGTACGCTCAATGAACCAGTCATGGCAAAAATGATACTCGATCCAGCCCTATCGCTCCCCGTAACCACCACAAACGCGAATAACATGGTCCGCGTTGAATTTTCACAGGGACAGCAAACTGTGCAACTGGTAGATACAAAAGGCGCAGTGCTATTCAACGCCACGACTGGAAGCCAGATCAATGGCTTGGCACTGCGGGTATCCCCCGGCGAGTATTCCCTTAATGTTGCGAACGACGATAAGAGCGCCAAAGCTGAGATGTTGGTTGCGCTTGGCTCAACGACACCGACAACGTTAACTGACCAATCAGTCCAGCCTACGGCTGTGCCTGTTGTCGATAACAGCAGTCCTAGCGTCGCTTGCACCGCGTCAGTTCATGTAAACGCCGCAACTTTGCGCAGTGGCCCAGGCACAGGTTACACGACTACGGGCTTTGTCACACAGAATAATCTCGTAGCCGTGGGTGGCCTGAATCGTGAACACAACTGGACTCTTGTCCAATCGGGTGACACTTCTGCCTGGGTTCCTACGAGTGCAATTGCCCTATCTGGGAACTGCACAACGTTGACCGTCTATGATATACCTACACGCGACCTGAGCCTGCAAGTGCCATCCGTTGCCAAGCCGTCAGCGCCCGCTGCACCCGTAGGTGCCGTTAGTGGACAACCATCCTCCGGCGGCGTGGATCACGAAAAACACGATTCCGAAGACAAGAACGAACATCAGAAGTCACAAGGAGAGAAGGGCGATGACTGATCGTTCGATGCCGGTGTCCAAATCAACAAAGGGGGCGGCGAAAGCTGCCCCCATCCCTGGCTGGGTAGATGGCGTTGTCCTGATAGTAATACTCGCGGTAATTGGTGTTGCCCTTGTCCTGAATTGGCAATCTAGTTCTGTTTTGGCTGAGGACAAACGGTTGAGTTGGCATCTGGTGCGCTCGGTGGGCATTATTGCTTATGCGATGCTCGGCAGCTCAACACTTTGGGGCATCTTCCTTTCGAGCCGCATCATCAAGGACTGGTCGCCGGGTACAACAAGCTTGCTGCTTCATGCGACAAGCTCATGGCTAGCAGTTATGCTTTCAATCCTTCATGCGCTGCTGCTTTTGCCCGACAATTATGCTCCCTTCAGACTCATCGATATTCTAGTCCCTTTTGGTGGGCCTTATCGTCCATTGGCAGTGGGGTTAGGCATTCTCGGCATGTGGTTGATGCTGCTGATCACCGCGAGCTTTAGTGTACGTAAACTCATCGGGCAAAAAGCGTGGCGCTGGTTACATTACACCAGCTATGCGACGTTTAGCATAATCACGCTCCATGCCATCATGGCAGGCACGGATATCGAGAAAGCAGGTATGCGCTTCCTGATGGTCATTTTTTCAAGTGTGGTTGTTGTCCTATTGGGTTGGCGAGTCAAACAGCTCACCTCAAGCCGCAAGTCCACTCAAAATTTAAGGAGTAAGGTTACGTGAACGAAAGTTGGCGTACTCTGTACAATTCACTGTAGTTTGACGAATAGACGTTAACCATTTTCGTCGTACCGTGTCGGGTTAACAATCAGCTCCGTCGCGTTATATTTTGGATAATCCAACGAATGCGTGAAACGCTGAGACCATAGACTTGGGCTAATGTTGTCACCGATTCACCTTGTGGAAGCGTCAGATTTCAGAACGCGAGCTGGGCAAGGGATGATTTACCGGGTACGCTTTGACGTCCAATCGCAAGAAAGTGGACTTGATGAATTGTCCCCATTGCCAGTCAACCAATACTCGCCAATATCAGAAACGAACCCGTTTGGGCTATCGCATCTTCCGCTGCCACGCCTGCAAAGCCATGTTCAATGAGCGCACTGGAACGCCTTTCAACGAGGTGCAATGCCCCACTGACATCGTCATGCTCGTCGTTTTGTGGCGGCTACAAGGTGAGCTTGCGCGATTTGGCGGAGATGTTTCTGATACGAGGCTACGAGTTTACCCACGAAACCGTGCGTGACTGGGAAGCGCGCTTCGCCCCGCTACTCACGGCGCAGTTGCGCGCCAAGCGCCGCGGTCAGGCCGGTAAATCGTGGTATGTCGATGAAACCTACGTGAAGGTGAAAGGCCAATGGCATTACCTGTATCGTGCGGTCGACCGCGACGGCAATCTGGTTGACACGATGCTGAGCAAAACCCGTGATTTGGTAGCCGCCAAGGCGTTTTTCAAACAAGCAGTGGCGAGCGTAGGCCACACACCGGAACGGGTGACGACCGATAAGCACGCGGCCTATCCGCGGGCAATTCGTCGTATGCTAGGCCGCAAGGTGCTGCACCGCACGAGTCAATACCTGAATAACCGCATCGAGCAGGATCATCGCGGGGTCAAGCAGCGCTACTATCCGATGCGCGGCTTTGGGAGTTTTGCCAGTGCTGCCCGTTTCTGCCCAGCCTTTGATGAAGTTCGCCACTTTTTTCGCCCTCCATCCACTGCCACCAATCGACCCCTCTCCTTACCCGAACAGCGCCAAACTTTCTGTCGCCGATGGTCTGAATTATCGGTTGCCTGGCAGATTGCCTGATTTCTGCGGGTAAAGGGTCAAAACCGTGTCGACTTACCTGTCCTGTGGAAAGCGTTCTGAGTTC
This sequence comes from Chloroflexota bacterium, assembly GCA_040007395.1. Taxonomy (GTDB): domain Bacteria; phylum Chloroflexota; class Anaerolineae; order Aggregatilineales; family UBA2796; genus DATGFK01. The sequence continues at coordinate 3,518 of JBDTVG010000069.1, read as the reverse complement.
TGACACAACCCTACAAAGTAGGTTCTGTCAGATTTCAGAACGCGCTTGGCCTGATCATTAAGGAGGGGATTGTGGTACCTGTCGCACAAATCAAAAGAACACATGGGTGTAATCGTAACATCCAAAATTTCGACCTTGTAATATAGATTGGATTGATTTGTTGCAAATCCTGATGGCCAAAATTAATCAACGATCACCCTGCGTTCTGAAATCTGACACTTCCGTACCTATCTGCTAGACCTCAACCAGCAGTTGCCGCAGGTGGCGGCTGAATATAGTGGTTCCCAATCGACGAGCTATCTATACGGGCTGGACACAATCGGTCAGTACAGCAATGGCAGTTGGAGCTACTGGGGTACGGACAAACTCGGCTCTGTCCGACAAATCACGGATAGCCTCGGCAGCCTGCACTATTCAGCGAACTACGGACCCTACGGCAAGCCGATGGATGTCGTCAAGCGGGGTCGCCTCAGCAACTTCGGGTTTACGGGTGAACAAACTGATAGTAATGGGCTGGACTTCCTACGTGCCCGCTATTACAGTCCGACACTTGGGACAATGCTGTCCCGTGATCCCGTCCAAGGCGGGCTGGATCGTTCCGGGTCGCGCAACGGCTATAGCTATGTCGAGGACAACCCCGCCAACTATCGGGACCCAAGTGGGATGTGCGACACCGCCTTCGAGTCTAATTTCTTCTTATGTGGGTTTCAAAACGTTGCCATTGGCTCAATTGGCTTACATGATATTGGTCAGATCGGATTTGCCAATGATGTAGCTCATATGGCGACACAAAATAACCCCGCACAGTATCAACATGTCCTTGATGACCTGCGGAGCAAGCCACTTACCGATTTAGCACAAGCCAGTCTGGCAGGCCATGCGACTGATTTGTATCACGATGAACGCATTGCCTTTCAAAACCCCAGTAATATGTTAAGAGCGGGAGGAGGATTTGCGGCCAGTCTAGGCGACCAAATATACAGTGTAATCATGCTCGGATTTGCCCTTAGCCCTCTAGGATTGATGGCTCACATCAACCCGCTTGAGGCGATGGCAACAGCCCATAACCGCTATTTTCTAGCCTTACAGCAACTCACCGGACAAAATTTGATGAAAGATCCGGCCTTCCGTTTTGGCTATAACTTGGCCGGGGTTTCCACTGTTTTAGCAGGTGGGGTTCAATTAGGCATGTCTGGGGTTAGAGCAACGCTGGGTAGTGCCGCGAAAACAGCAGCAATTACAACGGAGACCACCGCCGCAGAAATGGGTATTGGCGGCGGGCCAAATCCGGACTACGAACTACAGAGTATGAATAACACGGGGTCAACAGATAACTCAAGCTTAAGGTCGATAGATATTGGAGACAATGAAGATTTTTGGAAGGGCTTCAATGAAGGTGACAACTTGGCTCAAACTCTTGGGCCTGCCGAACAAAAATTGGCACAACTGAGAGGAAACGATGAATGGGGTTTAGGTTGGGATCAAGCCGGTGAATTGAAAGTTAGAGGCATTCCTAGTCCTCAAACACAACAGGTCATCTGGTCATCTGATCTTTCAACAATTGAAGGTGGGACCATAACACACTTCCACCCTAAAGGGCTACCACCTTCTTGGTTAGACATCTATGACTCTTTTAGGACTAATGTAACCTTCAGAGCGGTAACTCCTGAAGGGAAAGTATTTGTTTTTGAACCGTTGGGTGAAGGACAACTTGATCTGGGCAACGGACAATTTCTAGAGCAACTTGATTTTTCAAGACTAGGATCGAGATACCGCTCCAACCCAGAAGATCTCATAATTACTGGCCTCAAAACACTGAAAGATGGAGGGCTTCGGTATAACTTTTACAAAGGGCTGAATTATGGTGAAATTCCCTAGTATAGTTAGCCGGAGGCTATGATATGACTAAGAGCTTGACCGAACAATCAGATGTCCTCCTGCGCGAATTGCATCGGCAGGTTCCACAGGTGATACACTGCGATCTTATAAGTGCAGACGGGCTCCTGATGGCACAAATGCTATTTTTGAACCGAGATGTAGACGAAATTTCTCCTAAAGTAGCCTCTGCCTTTTCTATAGGCCAGCAAATGACAGAGGCATTTAACATTGGAATATGCGAATGGGTTAGTTGTCGGCTTCCTAATGCCTATATTTTGTTAATGCCTATATGGATAGCTATGAAGCCTAGAGCAATATTGATGGTCCTCTCGAGTTCCTCTATAACTCTGGACATTCTTCTACCTTCAACAGAAGCAACGGCTAGAAAACTAGCTAAAATTTGGGACTCTTATGACCGATGGTAGCCCTGTTATCATGATCTGGGAGAGTTGACAGTCGTTGCAACATCAGAGATTAACTCGGCACATTAGGCAGGAATTGACCGACCTCGTGAGTTTTCTTTTTTACGCTCCCGCTTAGCAGCATTCGCTACTCAGCCAACTACGACCCTATGGCAAGCCGATAGATATTGTCAAACGAGGTCGAGCCAGTAACTTCGGCTTCACAGACGAACAAACCGATAGCAATGGGCTGGACTACCTGCGTGCCCGCTACTACAGCCCGAAGCTTGGGACGCTGCTGTCCCGTGATCCTGTCCAGGGCGTGCTGGATCGCTCCGGGTCGCGCAACGGTTATAGCTATGTCGAGAGCAACCCCGCCAATTATCGCGATCCTAGTGGGAAGTGTCCATGGTGTGTCATTGGTGGCGGTCTAGCCTTTATTAATGAATGGCGCGGACAGGTTTATGCTAACCAAATGAACGGCATGGACTTCTTCCATGCCGTCTACAAAGACAACTTGAACTGGAGTAGGCTAGGCATCGCGGCGGGCGTTGGTGTTATCGCTGGCGGTGTTGGTGGAGCCTGTAGTAGCAAGAAATTCTAAGCCGCAGCACGATAATAGTCATGCAGCACACCACCGAGCAGGGCTCGCCGCTCCACCTTACCGGTAGTTGGAAGTCTCGCACCCGAGCAAGGGATACCCTGCCTGATCCCTTGGTGAGGTCGTGCTTCATTGAAATACTGCTCGTACGTGTGCAGCGCGTAGTCCAGATGAGCTTGGTTCAGAATGATGATACGGTCCAGACACTCTTCACGCACCGAGCGCCTGGCATAAGCGTTAGCCCGCGGTGCTCGAAACGGAGTGCGAACGACTTCAATACCCTCGGACTCGAAGACCGCATTAAAACCTATGCTGAATTTGCCATCATTGTCGCGGATGAGATGCGTGAATGAGCGTCCTTTGCCTTCCAGTTTCCACATCAACTGGCGCGCTTGCTGGGTCACCCAGAATTGGGAGGGATGCGGTGTTGTTCCCATGACATGCACCCGCCGTGTCCCGACTTCAATAAAGAACAGGACCTACAGCGTCTGCGGTGCGAGGGTATCCACGGTGAAGAAATCGCACGCCAGCAACGTATCCTTGTAATGGTTCAAGAATGTCCTGTTGGGGTCAGTTAAGGCGTCTGAGCCGCTATGATCCCGTATGGCCCCCAAAACTCAGCCAAATGGCAGCTGAGC
>JBDTVG010000068.1:0-23125 GCA_040007395.1 Chloroflexota bacterium | reverse complement strand
TGACGACTCTGGCGTTTACCTTCCTCGGTGACGGGCTGCGGGATGCCTTCGATCCCCAATTGCGCGGTTCACGATGAAGCTCGACCAACAATCTATGCCATCTACTCCAATATACTCACGGCTGGCGCTTCCCGCGATTGCTGCCATGTGCCTGCTCTTTGCAATGCTGGCCTGCACCTCGAACGATACGCTGTTTATCCACCTGACGGCTACACCTGTGCCAACGCCTGTGCCAACGCCGTTGAGTATCGAGACACGCTTCAAAAAGGGGCAACTGGTCTACGCGGTGAGCAATCGGCGCGTCATCCAATTGAACGATGCACCGGGGCAAAAGAATTTTTCAACAACAGGAGTACTAACTTCCTGTTTTCGCAATACACAGGTTACAGTGCTGGATGTCGGCAAAAATTCCGACGATCCCGAAGATCCCATAATCTACTATCAGGTCGATTGCGGATCGAGTGGGCAAGGTTGGCTGCCCGAATATGGACTGACCCAGTTCTTGCCAACAGGCGGTACCGCCGTGATTAAATCGCCGGATGGCAAGGGTGCGCCCATGTACAAGAATCCTAGTGTCAAATCGCCGCCCGTCGGGGATCAACCATGTGCCGATGGCGCGACTGTCAAGATCAGCGATATAACGCGCAACATTGATCTCTCCTCCAAGATTGAGGACACGACCTTGTTTGCGAAAGTCAACTGTAGCGGTGTCACCGGATTTTTGATGGAAAGCTTCTTGGCTCCTGCCAATCCCTAATAACAGATAAAGGTTTAGAAGACGATGTTAGTTAGGATCATCAATGGCCTTGTCGGTTTAGTGGGCGGCGCGGATATGCTCCGGTTTCTCATTCGGCGCATCCTAATCAGCATCCCGATCCTGTTTTTGCTCATCCTATTTGCCTTCATGTTGGTACGTCTCATCCCCGGTGGGCCATTCAGTGCGGTGGGGGGCAAAGAGCGCGATCCACGCAGTCTGGGGGTCTTGAACGCACAGTACGGACTCGATAAACCGCTGCTGCTCAATTTTCCCTATGATGGCATCGCGCCTGATGTCGGTATGGAAACCAAAACCGCTTACGAGTCATTCCCAGATTGCGACAAGCTGCGGCAGGGCTTGAGCAGAGAGGATGCTACTTCCCCCACCGCCGTTGAAGTCGAGCAGGGTTGGGCATTGCTGCGTCTGACGGTTGAGCATCACCCCGCCTATGTGACTTTGACACTAGCCAATGGCACCACGGAACGTCAACGCTGCGATCAAACGCAAACTGTGTTGTATTCGGATCTGGCACGCAGCCAGTTTTTGCAATATCTGGATAACGTGCTGCGTTTCGACTTTGGCCCGTCGTTGGGCAAGACAACACGCGGACAATCCGTGAGCGACATCATTGGAGCTAGGCTACCTGTGTCGATGCTGTTAGGATCGATGGCGGCGTTCTTCGGCTTTTTGATCGGCATTCCCATCGGTGTCGTTGCGGCGTTGTACCGCAATTCGGTAGTCGATTACGGTTCAACCTTCCTGATGACGCTGTTGATCTCGATCCCTAGTTTTGTACTTGGCCCAACGCTGATCATTATCTTTGTAAACGTCCTCAAAGTGATTCCGGGACCAACCGGTGAAGTGTGGCTGCATCCGAATCTGCTTGATCCCAACTTCCTGAGTCGGCTGGTACTGCCGCTTGGCACGCTGACGCTTGGCGTGAGCGCAGGGATCTCGCGGCTGACGCGGGCAAGTTTGTTGCAGGTATTGGGGGACGACTATATCCGCACTGCGCGAGCCAAAGGGATGCGCGAACGCGGTGTAATCTATATTCACGCCCTGAAGAATGCACTGATTCCGGTGGCGACGGTGCTCGGCCCACTGCTAGCGGGCATCCTGACCGGAACCTTCTTTATCGAGCGGATCTTCAATATACCGGGGCTAGGCGATACATTCCTGAGCAGCATCACGGATCGCGACTACACGTTGCTGACTGGTACGACGATCCTATATGCGACGTTTCTGATCCTCGGCAATATTCTAGTCGATGTCATGTATACGTGGCTTGACCCGCGTATCCGATTCGATTAGGCGTTCGGCTGGATCAGAAGTGAAGCCAATAGTCGTCTGTGTATTTTTCGTCGCCTTGATGTTTAGCTCAGTGCATTCGCTTTTCAGAACAACCCTGCGGGACAGCACACAGGCCGTCCCCTACACTGTACTCCATAGGGGCGACCCTGTGTGGTCGCCCGCGATTATCCCCTCTAATTCCGAATACACCTTGTTCAGCCCGTTTGTGGAGCAGACGCAAAGTGATGTTTATGCTACGCTTGGCCCGGAAGCCCCCGCGATCTTGCGTGTGTTGGTTGGGCAATCCCATGTCGTGACGCTACAAGCTGGCGATCTGTCGAACGCGCTACAAACGCAGACATTTACGGCGCTGGTAGTGTCGCAGGATTGGGTTAACGATGACGATCTGAAGGCGGCGCAGCGTGCCGGAGTGCGCGTCGTGATCGTGCAGCGCCACACCAGCATCGCCCATATGGAAGGTAATATCCGCACGTTGGCAACATTGACCGGGATGCAAACAGTGGGGCAACGCTGGATCGCAGCCATCGATCAAGCGGTGGCACAGGTGAAAGAGGCTGTACATGGCACGCCGCGCACTCGCGTTTTGATCCTCACCCCGGAAGGGTACACCGAAGGACAGGGCGCGTTGATCACTGAGTTGATCGAGATCGCGGGGGGACTCAATGTCGCTGCCGAAGCGAACATTGCCGAAGCCCGTCAGATCGACGATAGCCAGATCCGCGACTTTGCGCCTGATGTTGTTCTGCTCATCAACTGGACAGCAGAATCGGCGGCAGCCGTTGCCCACAATCCCTTATATGTTGGCCTGCCTGCCTTTGATTATGAGCATATCTACCGCTTTGCCATCTCCACGCAAGATCCGGCACAATTGAGGGAAGAACTGCCCACGCTGGCGACGCTGTTCCACCCGCCCACGTTCTGAGTCGTACTTGCAATCTGCACGTTATTTTTTCGCCGCTATAATAAGTTTAAATTTACTCACTATCCAATCCATTAATTAATAGTCATAAAGGACTCTAATGGTTTATCGCTTTTCACAAGAACGTGAGGATTACCGAGATTTTGCCGCCGGGAGTGTTTTTTACGGATTGCCGGGACATCCTGCTTTTCCAATCCGTCTGACGAGCGAAATTTTTCAGCGGTGCTTGGACATACGAGTTCGGGACGGAGCAGTTGGGCCATGTAGTGTTTACGATCCCTGCTGTGGTGGTGGGTACTTGCTTGCCACTTTAGCATTTCTGCATTGGCCCAAAGTACGGGCCATTTATGGCTCGGATGTGGATACGCGAGCACTTGAAGTGGCTGCCCGCAATCTCAATCTCCTGAATCTTGAAGGCATCCAGCAGCGTATTGAGCAGATCGAATCAATGATCAGACAGTATGATAAACTTTCACATAAGGAAGCCTATCACAGCGCCCAACGCCTCAAAACGCACTTGTTACAATTGCACATGAGTCATTCTATAACTGTGCGTACATTTAACGCCAACATTATTACTGACAAACTCATCGATTATTTCGCAGCACCGGTTGATCTTGTCATTACGGATATTCCTTATGGCAGTCGTTCCTCATGGATTGGATTGCCACACGATGCACGCTATGAGCCGTCATGGTATATGTTGCAATCTCTGCTGAATATCCTGTCAACGCATTCCATCATAGCGATTGCGAGTAATAAACAGCAGAAAATCAGTCATGATCACTATCGGCGTGTTGATCACTTTCAGATTGGCAAACGCCGAGTTGTGCTCTTGAAACTTAATTTATCTAGCTAAGTGGTCTCGAGATTTTATAAGAGGGAGTATTAAGGCGTGGACTTTGTACACCGACATGATTGGAATTTGTCGCCTAGTCAAGCAATCATGCTGCAAAACCAAATGGTCAATGAAGTGATTTATGACCGCCCGCTGAATTTCAGCAAGATCCATCTGGTCGCGGGTGTGGATGTGAGTGTCAAAGAGAACGTTTCACAAGCCGCGGTTGTCGTGGTGAGCTACCCCGATCTCAAGCCAGTCGAGACGGTATTATGGCAGATGGCGACCCCGTTTCCCTATATCCCCGGCCTATTGAGCTTCCGTGAAGGCCCGGTTTTGGAAGATGCGTTTAGAAAACTGCAACATGTCCCAGATGTGCTGATCTTCGACGGTATGGGACGGGCGCACCCACGCCGCTTCGGGATTGCCTCCCATCTGGGGGTCTGGCTGCAAAAACCGACCATCGGCTGTGGCAAAACGATGTTCGTCGGCAAATATGTGGAACCGCCCAACGAGCGCGGTTCCTATTCGGATCTGGTGGACAAAGGCGAAATCATCGGAGCGATCTTGCGAACGCGCACCGGAGTAAAACCTGTGTATATCTCGGTAGGGCATTTGGCGAATCTGCCCACTGCTATCGATATGGTCATGAACTGCACAGGCAAATATCGTCTGCCCGAACCGATCCGTCTGGCGCACAATGCTGCCGGCAACTTCTAGCTGATTAGTCCAGCAGGATACGACGCGATTATTGCCATTTGGCCCTAGATACAACTCAATTTACACTTTAGGAGTAATATGTATCTAAAGTGATCTTCCTTATATTTTAATTAATGAATGATGAAAGCAGGTTTAGATGATTGTCCTCGGCGTAGATATTGGCGGTACGGGTATTAAAGGTGCGCCTGTCGATACGGAGCAAGGCACATTGGTTGGAGAGCGCTTTCGGGTGCTGACACCATCTCCTGCCAAACCGGATGCAGTTGCCGATTGTGTGGCGCAAGTGGTCCAGCAGTTCTCGTGGACAGACCGACTCGGCTGTGGCTTCCCGGCGGTTATTAAGCTAGGCACGGTCATGACCGCGGCGAACATCGATGAGTCGTGGATCGGTACTGACGGCAAAACGTTAATCGAGCAGAAAACGGGTTGTAAGACGACCCTCATTAACGATGCCGATGCAGCCGGGTTAGCAGAAATGCGTTTCGGAGCCGGACGCAATGAGCAAGGGCTTGTGTTTATGGCGACGATTGGTACGGGAATCGGCTCGGCGCTGTTTTTACACGGGCAGCTTATCCCCAACACCGAACTGGGACACCTCGAAATTCGTGGCAAAGATGCGGAGCATCGCGCCTCGGATCGGGTTCGTCAAGAAAAAGATATGTCGTGGAAGCAATGGGGTAAACACCTCGACGAGTATCTGGACAATATTGAGCACTTGCTGTGGCCCGACTTGATTATCATTGGTGGCGGTGCGAGTAACCATTACGAACGCTTTGCGCCCTATCTGACAATCCATGCCAAGGTTGTCCCCGCACAGATGCTTAATGAAGCAGGCATCATTGGAGCGGCATTAGCTGTCATGCCTTAAAAGTCTGTAGATTATTGGACAGCGGATACGTTCGGCAGGTGAGGGAGCCAATTCATGCAATTTAGTGAGCCGTCCCCATCCAGACTCAAGATATTAAGAATGTCTTTTGAGCAAAGTCGTTGGAGTGTTGCGTACACTCGCCTTTGGGACTGGTTGACGTTTGTACAGAGCAGCGATCCTGTCCGCTACCTGCTCAATCGCGGGCTTGCCATGATCATTGTGATCTTGTTACCGATCAGCTTGTTCGCCATCCTACTGTCTTTCGCCGCGGATGGGATGGGACTAACACTGATTATCATAGTGATTATTTTAATGTGTCTGATCCTTACTTGGTGGATCAACCGACAGGGGACGGTTTTTGGGGCAGTGCTATTTACGCTCTTGGCTATTTTCGCCATCGTATCGGCGGCGGCCCCCGCTAACTATACTCAGCCTAACGCTCCGGTGCCGTTACAATTGATTATCCCAGTCATCTTTGCCTCGCTCTTCATCCGCCCACAAGCGGCATTCTGGGCATCGGTGTTGCTTATGATTGGCTTTGGTATACAGTTGGCGCTCTTTCATATTCCATTGATAAATGCCACACGGTTTCTGATCTTGAGCACAACGAATCTAACGGTGATAAGTGTGCTTTTGATGGTTGGCACTTCTATTTTCTGGCGTGCCTTGCAAGGCACTATCGCCGCGAACAAAGCGCTGGAGCAAGAGAACCGTGAGCGGATACAAGCTGAACAGGCACTGCGCCAAAGCGAAAGTCAGTTTCGGGCGATTCTGGAAGCCTCGCCTATTCCACTGGTGATCACGGATTATTCTGATGGCGAAATCCTATATGCCAATGCCCATGTTAGCGCACTACTTGGTGTAGCAGTAGAGACTATTGTGGGGAAAAAAGCTGCCGAGCTCTATTACAAGCCCGAAGAGTGGGCGATAACCTACGCGCAACTTTTAACAGAAGGGCTGACGCACGCGATTGAACTCCCATGGAGGAGACTGGACGGGACATCCTTTTGGCTCTCGCTCTCTGCGGACAGGATAACGTTTGATGGACAGGACGCGCTGATCACCGGGTTCTATGACATTACGGAGCGCAAAGCGATGGAAGCCAGCCTTGTCCAGTTGAACACCGATCTGGAGCAACGGGTTGACCAACGCACTGCCGAACTCATCGTCGCTAATGAACGATTGCAGGAATTTGACAAACTCAAGTCAAAATTTGTCGCCGATGTTTCGCACGAACTCCGCACTCCCGTCACTAACTTGGGGCTGCGCTTGTATCTGCTGGAACAGACTCCGCAGAAGTTGAGCGAACACCTAGCTATCCTCAAGGAGAATGTCCAGCGTCTGACGAACCTCATTGAGTCTGTGCTAGATCTGTCGCGGTTGGATCTCAACGAGCGTACAGTGGCCTTTGGTCCCGTCGATCTCAATGCCATCATCGAGCGGGAAAGCGTTGGTCATTTGCTGCCCAAGCAAGATGCCGAACTGAACATCTTGTACGATCTGGATAAATCGTTACCGCCCGTGCGTGGTGAAGCTAGCCAGATCGGGCAGGTCATCACCAATCTGGTCAGCAACGCGCTGCGCTATACGCAAGCTGGAACGGTGCAGGTGCGAACCTCGTTTGCCTCCGATTCCAATGCGGTGTGCCTTGAGATCATCGATAGTGGCATCGGCATAGAGCCAGCCGATATGGTTCATCTGTTTGATCGGTTCTACCGAGGACGCAACGCGGTGCGCTCCAGTATTCCCGGCACAGGCTTGGGCTTAAGCATTGTCAAGGACATTGTCGATCTGCACGAGGGGCGGATTGAGGTCGAGAGCCAACCCGGTCAGGGCAGTACTTTTCGGGTATGGCTGCCCGTCATGCCAGTTATCGAAACTGCCGCCGCCGATAATTTATAAGTTATTTAACGCTGTGGATGTAGCGAACTGAGATTAACTAATGGTTAAACCAGATAGACACTGCATATTCATCCGCATCATTCCGCTGAGGGTTTCGCCTTATGCTACAATGCACGATAAATGTGATTCAATGTGCGGATTTTAATTAGTTTCCCCATAAGTGAGGAAGACAATTCATGCAATTCAGTGAACCTTCCCTTTCTAGGCGCAAGTCACTGAGAATGTCTATCATGCAAAGTGGCTGGAGCGCTAGAGTCAGATTTGCTTGGGCATGGTTGACATTTGTGGAGGCCGACGATCCAGTCCGCTACCTGCTTAATCGTGGGTTTGCAACCATTCTTGTGGTATTTGCGCTGATTGACGCACTCCTTGTACCCGTGCTATTCCTTAGTGATGAGCATGGCGGGATGTTGGTTGCCCTAGTCGCACTGCCAATTTTTTTTCTCATGGGCTGGCTCAACCGACGGGGAACCGTCTATGGAGCGGGCTTGTTCACGGTCTGGACAATCCTTGGTGTTGTGCTCGCATCGAAACCCTCCAGCTATGCTGGCGCGAACACACCCATTCCGCTACTTTTAATCTTCCCTATCGTGACGGCCTCTCTATTTATCCGTCCACAGGCCGCATGGTGGGTACTCGTCTTGCTGATGATCGCACATGTCATCCAGTTGGCGTTCTCCACTGTCCCGGCGGAATATGCATGGCGGTTCTTGATCGTGGCAACGTTAGATCTAGCGGCGGTGTGTGTACTTCTGTCGGTAGGTACTTCTCTCTTTTGGCGTGCGTTGCAAGGCTCTATCGCCGCGAATAAAGCATTGTTCCAAAGCGAGGGTCAATTTCGGACGATTCTGGAAACCTCACCCATCCCGCTGGTAATCACGCGCTTTTCTGACGGTGAAATACTCTATGCAAATGGGCATGTTAGTGCAACCTTAGGGCCGCCGTCGCAGGAGACAGTGGGGCGAAATATTGCCGAATTTTATTTTCAACCCGACACATGGACAGCCATATGTGAGCGGCTGTTAAAAGAAACGTCTCTACAAGATATTGAGTTACAGGGGAAAAAAGTTAATGGCGACTCGTTCTGGCTTGTTCAATCTTATGAGAGGATGACGTTCGATGGACAGGATGCCGTGATTATCGCGTTCAATGACATAACGGAGCGCAAACACATGGAGGCCAATCTCGTCCAGTTGAACACCGATCTGGAACAGCGGGTTGACCAGCGTACTGCCGACCTTAGAAGCGCCAATGATCAGTTGAAGGAACTCGACAAACTCAAGTCGAAGTTTGTCGCCGATGTTTCCCACGAACTCCGCGCTCCCGTAACTAGCTTGGGATTGCGCCTGTATCTGCTGGAACAGACCCCGCAGAAGTTAGACGAACACCTGTCTGTCCTCAAGGAGAATGTCCAACGTCTGACGAACCTCATTGAGTCTGTGCTAGATCTGTCGCGGTTGGATCTCAACGAGCGTACAGTGGCCTTTGGTCCCGTCGATCTCAATGCCATCATCGAGCGGGAAAGCGTTGGTCATTTGCTGCCCAAGCAAGATGCCGAACTGAACATCTTGTACGATCTGGATAAATCGTTACCGCCCGTGCGTGGTGAAGCTAGCCAGATCGGGCAGGTCATCACCAATCTGGTCAGCAACGCGCTGCGCTATACGCAAGCTGGAACGGTGCAGGTGCGAACCTCGTTTGCCTCCGATTCCAATGCGGTGTGCCTTGAGATCATCGATAGTGGCATCGGCATAGAGCCAGCCGATATGGTTCATCTGTTTGATCGGTTCTACCGAGGACGCAACGCGGTGCGCTCCAGTATTCCCGGCACAGGCTTGGGCTTAAGCATTGTCAAGGACATTGTCGATCTGCACGAGGGGCGGATTGAGGTCGAGAGCCAACCCGGTCAGGGCAGTACTTTTCGGGTATGGCTGCCCGTCATGCCAGTTATCGAAACTGCCGCCGTCGATAATTTGTAGGGCGTTAGCGGGTAATTGCTCGTTGAACTCTATGAGTCGCCATTGAACAGGGAAGGCGCTAGAATATCCCGGCGATACCGTTTTCCCTACACAGATCGGGTTATGAAACACAACTCACTTCGCCTGTACAGCCCTGTCGTCATCGCCCTTGTGTTGTTATTCGGTTTTGCGCTGCGAACGATTGATACGGGTTCTGCTCCGCTTCAGGTAGACGAAGCGTGGGTGGCCTATCTCGCCTTTGCCGAAGGCCATAATGGGCAGCGTGCCGAACTGGGCATGAAAACCTCGACGGGGTTGGATCATTCGCCGTTTATGCACGACGTGATGTCGGTGTCTTTTGCCTTCGATCCCGATCCGCGTATTGCCCGCTTGTTTCTGGCAACGCTGCATCTGGTGTCGATGGCGGTCTTTTATCTCATGGTCAAGCGCTATTGGCGTGAACGAACCGCGCTGGCGGCACTGCTGCTATATATTGTGATCCCGCGTGGGGTGCTGGCAGGCCGCTATTTGTGGAATCCCTACTTGGTCGCGCCGTTTTTTATAGGGTACTTGTTCACCGGATTCCTGATTATGGAGGGCAAACGCTGGGCAAGGTTGCTGCATCCAGCGCTGCTGATCTGTGCCTTGCAAGCGCATCCAGCAATGGCGACATTGGCTCCGATCACGCTGGCGTTTTATGTGTGGGACTGGCGTAAGCGGCGTGTTGCCAAGCAGCCCTTCTTCCTGCGCGACCATGTGATCGGCGGCGCATTGGCGGTGCTATTGATGGTGCCGTGGTTCATCGGGATTATGCACTTACGCGCCTCCACACCCGAAGGAACGGCGCTGCTGCGCTTCCGCCGCACGAGCATCCCTAGCTTTGTCCTCTCAAGTTTTATCGACTACGCATCTTTTGCCGATTTCGGAGCGTTGGGCATTCCGCAGCCCGACTACATCCCGCCGCCGCCGGAATGGCAAACGGTTTATGACGCGATTAGCTGGCTGGCGCTGCTAGGGGGCTTCTTCGTGATTGGGCGGGGTTTGGTGCAGCGGCAGCGCTATCGCGATGTGTTTGTCGGCGTGGCGTATTTGATTATGCCGGGACTGCTGCTTATCCTACCTACGCGAACTTACAGTGCGTATTTCATCCCACTGATGCCCCTTGCCGCGCTCATTGAGGCGATGATCTTGGTTGGGGATGGCCCACGCAAACGGCAATGGCTGCGGGCGGGTTCAATCGCTGTCATCGCGATTTGTGCCGTGCAGGTGATTCTGGTGGTTAACTGGCTGGAACAGGTTCACGACTTCCATCACTTTACACGCGGATCGTCGCTTGGCCTGAACGATATGGTTACGCTGCGGAATGAAGCGGTTCGCCCCGGCTACGAGACAATCTATCTGGTGGACGGCGCTGGCCCCGGCGACTTTGTGCAGGGCATGAGTTGGTTAACCCTCGCCACCAAAGGCCCGTCGCGAGTCATCTGGGGCAGCCAGATCACGATGCCCATCCCTGCCGCTGGCGTGACTTACGTGGGCTTTGCCGACGCAACCTTGATCCCAGAACTGTACGCACAGCGCAAACCCCGCTTCGTAGATGAGAATCTATATCGCGTCGTCGATCTGCCGCCGAACAGCGGCTTTACGCCAACGTGTCGCCCGGTTGGCCCCACCCATTTGAGCAACGGCGCTACCATTGTGGGCTACTATGTGCCGCAAAGCACACCATCGACGCAGCCGCAGCCCGAAAAACCTTGGACGATCTATCTGCTCTGGCAGGGCGATCCCAAAGATACGCAGCAGAGCTATCAGATTTTCAATCACTTGGTGGATGCAACGGAAACACGCCACGCGCAAAACGACGTACCGACTCTAGTGCCTAATCTGTGGCGGGCGGGCGAACTGCTCGTGACGAAAGTTGACCTGACTCCAGATAAAGCGCTGCCGTCCACTGGCCCGTTATATTTGCGAGTCGGGATGTACACGCTGCCGACAGTGACCAACGCCAGCGTGCTTGACGATAACGGTAATCCAGTAGCGAGTTGGGTGACTATCCCTATTTGCCAGCCGAAAGAGATCGAGACGTTCTGAGGCGCGACCTTAATATCTCAATTTGCCTGCCATTCCGCTATCTTCTGTATCATTTCGTCGGCTTCTGCTAGATCAGGTTTGAGACGGAGGGCTTCCTGATAATCTCGGATTGCGGATGTATAATCGCGCTTGTCCGCGAAAATGGAACCACGTATGTAAAAAGCAAAGGCGTAGTCAGGTTTGATGCGTAATGCTTCATTACAATCTTCAATTGCGCCATCAAGGTCATTTAGTTTCCAGCGGTTGTATCCACGATTGCCAATCGCTTGGTGGTAGCTGGGATTGAGGCGGAATGCCTCGTCATAATCCCGAATCGCGGCTGTATACTCTCCACGCCTGTAATGAGCATCTCCGCGACGAAAATAAGCAGCCGGGTGATCCGAGTTAAGGCGGATAAATTCGTCGTAATCCTCAATAGCCCGGTCGTAATCACTGTTCCAAGCATAAAGGACACCGCGATTAAGGCGGGCTGCGAGATGTATTGGGTCAAGCCGAAGTACCTCAGTAAAGTCCACGATGGCAGCATCGTATTGCTTACTACTCATATAGGCCAAACCGCGATCATGGTACGCCAAAATATCGGGCTTGAGACGAATTGATTCGGTTAGATCCTTGATGGCATTTTTAAAATCTTTTTTGCGAGAATATGCCATTCCTCTGTAAGAATAGACTTCCTTGTCACGAGAATGGTCGAGATCTAGGGCAGCCGTAAAATCGGCAATTGCCTGATCGAAATCACTTTTATTGAAGTAACAGATGCCTCTGCCTATATAAGCTTGTGAGCCATTTTTTCGTAATTCGTCGCCTTGTAGATTGAGTGCAAGTACAGCATTAAAGTCAGCAATCGCCAAATCAGGTTCATTTCTGTTTACGTAAATCGCGCCGCGTTCGGCAAGTGCGGCGCTCGTATTGCGGTTTCGCTTAACGGATTCTGTGTAGCTCTCAATTGCCAAGTCGTGTTGTTGGATCTTTTCATAGGTGCGGGCTTGGAGAAAATACACCGTTGGAAACTCTGGCATGAGCCGAATACACGCTTTGTAATCGGCAAGGGCTTCGTCAAACTCCTCTAACAGTTGATGGACATTCCCACGCGCGTAATAGGCCTTCCCGTTGTTGGGGTCACGCCGTAGTGCTTCCTGTGCATCTGCCAGCGCGTGTGTTGCATCATTCAAGCCAGAGTAGGCAACGCTACGTTGTACATAGCCCCATGTGAAATTCGGATCGAGTTGTAATACGCGGTTAAGGTCTGCTAACGCCCGTTCATAATCGCGTTTTTCCAAATAGCCACTCGACCGCAAGAAATAGGCATTCAGGGTATCGGGCGATTTCTCCAAGATCGTTGTACATTCTTCGATTGCCGCATCCCACGACTCCATCGCGTCATAGACATTTGCCCGAAGTACGCGGGTGTCTATATCGTCTGGATTCAATCGGACAGCGGCATGGCAATCCAACAGCGCCTTAGTCCACTCCTGTTTTGAGAAATAGCATTGGGCGCGCAGCTTATGAACTGCGCCAAAGGTTGGATTGAGGATCATCGCACGATTGAGATCCTCAATTGCTAGGTCAATATTTTGAAGGGCAGCTAGAGCAATCGCTCGATTAGCCAGTGCCAGCAGTGGTTGGTACTGTAATTTAACCGCTAAATCCAGATCCTTAAGCGCATCGGTATATTGTTTACGCGCCAAACGGGCTAATCCACGAATTTGATAAACTTCACCATCATTAGGCACCATACGCAGCAGTTCGGTGCTCGACTTGATAATTTGTTTATGATCTTCTTGCCGCATATAGGCTGTTAGGCGCTGGCGATACGGGTATGGATCGTTCGGTGCGACTTTTATGGCTTGCGTGTATGCCTCGATAGCCTGCTCGATCTGACCCTTGCGGAGAGCGTCATCGCCGTTATCACAGTAGTCTTTTGCCGTGCGCCGAAATAAGAACATTGTAGTGCTTAGGCTCCTGTTTACTTACGGCATATTTTACCATAGCCAACAGGAGCCAGCGTTATTTAGGGTGAGGGCAATCTTACGGAACGAAGGTTGGCGCGAGTTTCGGCGGGATCGGCCCGGACGCTGCCCAGTGTCCCGCGACAGGCTTATCGTTTGGAACGCCGAACACAAGGCTAAGATCTGCAAAGCCTGTCGTGGGCGCGTTCTTGAGATAGATCAGCCCGTTAGAGGGTCGGAACACGCCGATCCCCGACAAGCCATCGCCATCCCAATCGCCTGCAAATGGGCTGTCACCTGCTACGCCTAACACCGCCGAATAGCCAGCAAACACACTGCAATTGCACACCTGATCGCTCAAGAAGAATTTCGTCAGTGAAGGGCGATAAACGCCGGGGCTGCTCTTGCCATCGCCGTTCCAGTCACCCGCCACCGGAATATCGCCCGGTATGCCCAACACCATCTGGAAATCCGCAAAGCCTGTTGTCAGGCTGTTCTTGAGATAGATCAGCCCATTCGAGGGTCGGAAGACTCCCACGCCATCGTGACCCACATTCGTCCAGTCGCCCGCCATCGGCAGATCGCCGGGTGCACCCAGTACAAAACTATAGACGACTGGCGCACCGGGCGTATTGGAATCTCTGAGGAAAAACTGCCCGGTACTCGGACGATAAACGCCTACCGTGTCAATGCCATCGCCGTTCCAGTCGCCTGTGACGGGTAGGTCGGTTGAAGCGCCAAAGGTCGTCGCAATATCGGCATTGCCAGTGGTGTTCGAGTTACGCAGGTAAAACGTTGAGGACGAAGGTCGGAAGATACCGACTGTCTTGATCGCCTGACCGGGAGCCAGTACCAGCAGCGTGATCGAGTTGGCGGGATAGGTTGCGGTGAATCCACTGCTCGTTACGGGAAGATCCGCCTGATGCACAATAAGGTTTAGGTTTGCGGCGCTGTAGACATAGCGTTTGGCTGCCGATGCAGGACTGTAGCCCGCCAGCGAGAGCGAACTAGTGAGATCATTGGCCGTTTTGTTGATGATCATCAGCGTCAGGGCGTTAT
This sequence comes from Chloroflexota bacterium, assembly GCA_040007395.1. Lineage (GTDB taxonomy): Bacteria > Chloroflexota > Anaerolineae > Aggregatilineales > UBA2796 > DATGFK01. Next base: position 8,756 of record JBDTVG010000068.1, on the reverse strand, counting down.
CTGTGCTGCGGAGTGCGCCATAGATCGCTAACTGACCCTGATCGCCGCTGGTGGACTGTACCCATGTATCGCCGTAGTGGGCATGGTTGCCATCGTAGTTGCGGTACATGCGGAAAGCATAGGCCACAGGCTGGGTCTTGGTCGGGCCATCCCAGATCGTTGCCAGATCCAGCCCTTCGCGCCCAAAGATACCGAGGGCATCGGCTTGCGCCAGCGCCCCGTTCAGGGAGCCGATGCCGCCAAAGTTATACTCAGTGATGGCGGTCTTTGTCCCCGGATAGTATGTGTTGATCCAACTCTTAAAGGTCGGGATCAACTGGATTGGCGGAAAACCATTAATTTGGTTGATCCAGCTTTCTTCGTCCTCGTAAGTCGGGTCCCACAGCGAACGGGTAGAGCGCAGCCGAAGCGCCTGTACATAGGCAGTGCCAGCGCCGATGGTGAGAGTCACATCTTTCGATTCTGGATAGTAGTGCTCATCGAAGTAGTCCAACAGGCGCAGGCCACCATGTGACTGTTGATAAGCCGCCATCTGCTGCAAATAGAATTCTGCGAACTTAAGGCCGTTGTGTTGATTAGGGCCGTCGTTCGGGTCAAACGACGTAATGTACGCGAAATAGCCAAAGTCGCCGGGGCCAAGCACCTTTGCACTCGGATCGCTTTGCTTGATGGCAGCGGCATACGATTTACTGCGGTTAAGCAACTCGATATAGCCCAGCGGCGCGGGGTGAATATCGCGATGGGTTTCAAACCAATCGCTCGGTTCGTTATCAAGCTGGTAAATCTGTACACCACCGTTCGCGGCGGTTCCATATTTGCCGATCAAGTGGCTAAGCCAGCCTTGCTGAAACGCGGGAGTATTGGCAACACTGGTATCGGTAGGATCATTGCCGACGATGGTGGTATGATCAGCGTACACACCGTTACCGCAGTCGCCGCCCAGAATTGCTGGCTCAGTACTCTCCTGAGCGCCATAGATACTCTCCTTAAAACCGCAGTTCCAATCCGCCGATTTGTTGATGTAGTCCATCATCGGAATCGTCAGGATCGTTTTGCTGCCCTCGGCGCGATTGGTGTCAATGAATGCGTCGGTGGATGCACCCGCGACAGGATTTGAGTCTCCGCTGCCGCCAATGAAGAACCAGTCGCTGCCCGAATTGCTCGAATCGTTCTGCCAGTTATAGCGACTGGCGAGATTGCCGCCCCACCGCCGTACCGGGAAACGCAGTTCGGCAGCCAGCGCCGGATCGCTGTCATACTCATTGATACCGTAGATGTCATCGCTGATGGGATGGCGACCCCCAATGGCGGTATCAACGGCAAGGGCGGGGCCAGCCACTGCCGCTTGTGCCGTCAAGGTAGGCCATTGGGTTAGCAACACAATGGCGATGATCATCGCCCCACAAAAGCATAAGCGTAACAAGTTCTTAGGATTTTTCATTCAATTAGACCGTTTATAAATTCTGAATGATCGTGTCCAGCATATCATAAGGTTTTGGGGCGCGATAGCCAACACACTACAACAAACTATTTGGAGCAGGACAACACATTAGAATTATCCACATAGCAATGAGGGATAAGACGAAAGACAACGCAAAATGCCGGACAACGCAAGCATTGTCCCTACAAAACACGTATTGGTGTAGGGACAGGGCTTGCCCTGTCCGCTAGATAATTCTACGAGTTTATCAGGGGCAGTACGGCGAGTTTCCGCCTACCTGTGTCGTCAGCCATTCACAACCTACAGGCGGGACGATGTAAGTGAGAAAATCGCGAGTCGTGTTGTAGGCCGAAATCTTGATCATTGTGCCATTCGGGAACATGCTCTTGAGTACAGATTGGGCGTTCGTGTCTTCTGGGTTCACAAAGAACATAAGCTGTCGATCTGGCTGGACGACATACTTTCCGGTGGGATTGTCCGGTTGGCTCCCCGCCGCATTTTGGCGCATCAGGTTGAGAATTTCGTCTTGCAAATTCTCCGGGTCAGGCAAGGTATTAGGCCAATGTGGATCGCCCGCTTCAATCGCCACTGCACGATGATCCCACCAATATTTGTAGGCAACGATATAGGCGTTGCCCGGTGCGCCCGTGCTATCGATGAACCCGCGCAGGACGCTCCCGGCTTGCCGATAGGGAAGAGTCGAGTTGCGATAATCTGCCATCGCGTTGACAAAATAGCTGGTCGAGTTGCTCATCGCGCCAATAACGAACAGGAGCGCCAGCGTGCCGTAGACCACCCGGCGAGGCCAACCCGGTTCCAAACGCTGCATTATTAAACGTAAGATCACTGCCAGTCCAAGCGCCGCGACCAGATAGACCATCGGCAGCGAACCGCTGGCACGGGTAAAGCCCGGTACCTCAATCGAAAAGGCAATCGCCAAAGCACTCGGCAGCACCATTATCAGGATAGACAGGGGCAGCAGTAGATCGATTGGGTCGCGCCGCCGAGCGATCCTGATTGCCACAATGCCTAAGCCCAGTACGAACACCGCCCCAGTGAAGAAGTCCAATGCGGGCGTGCCATCTGGCGCACCGTTGAACCACGAACGATCCCCTTTCCAGTTGAACATCAACAGCGAGTTCACGATATTTCTTGACAGTTCGGGGATATTGTCGCGGAAGGCAGCTAATCGCTCTGCCAACGGAACTTCAACGGTCTTTCCACTGGCATCGTCGCGGGTCGCTTCGCCAAAGATGCTGCGTTCGGTACGCTGCCAAAACTGACCCGGATTCTGAACCATGTAATGTCCCAGCGGGAGAAAAACGACCAGTGCCATCAACACCAGCGCAATCATATTGAGCGTGTACTGACGCGCCAAACGCCATGATCGACCCCGCATCAATAGCGTCAGCACAAAGCCGACTACGACGACTACCGGAACCATACGCATCGCCTGATAGAAATACATGCCTGCGCCCACTGCAAAGCCCGTGATCAGATAGTCGGTGCGGCGGTTATGGCGCAGCGCCCGCGCCAGAAAGATAAAAATGATCGTGGTGACCAGTGTAGTAGTCACAATGCGCAGCCCCAGCCGCGAAAGCAGGGTATGCCAATAGCTCGTGGCGACCAATGCCGCCATGATTACCCCTGTTAGGTTGCCAAGCTGTCGATCCTCTTCACCGATCACGGCGCGACCCATCCACCACGCCAATAGGATCATGACCATGCCTTCCAGACCCGTGCCGAACTTGAGCAGTTCAAAGCTGAACGGTTGGCCTGTGAAGCCTTTGAGCGCGGCGAGAAAGTACATTTGGAAGCTCTCGCGCCCGCCGTTGTTGGGGAAGAAGATCGGGCGACTCCCCTCATAAACCCGGAGCGAGTCCAGTAATTTTTCAACGTGATCGCTGGTCATTTCTGGCGGATAGCTGAACAGATCGCTAAAACGGTAGCCTGCCCCGACGAACATAATCACGACCAACGCGATCAGAGTCCATGAGACTTTTATCGTCGGCGTACCGCTGACGAAACGGCGCACACGTGCGATCTGCCGATCAAACCATTGCCCGATATAAAGATCCCGATCCAGCAATGCGCCTGCCAGCGTTGCAGCACTCATCACCCAGCAAAAAACGCCGATCCCCGTAAAGTTGTTATCTGTGTTAAACAACCAACTGCCGACTGCCCATAACCCCGCAATGGCAAACAGTGCGATCCGCAGCCAATAGGTATTGATAAATTCGAGCAGGGTGGCAAACGTGGCATTCGGCGGCTGTGCTACCAGCGGCGGCAAGCTGACAAAGCGTACACCACGCGCAGTAATGATCGCCATGCCGATCCCGCCTATGAGTAACAGCGGCCCACCGATCAAAATATTACCATCTGCGGTTGTGCCTTTGGAATTGACCAGAATCAGCGAGCCAACCAGCGCAATGATTAACGTGATGCCCAGTCCCAGCAAAGGTCTGATCTTGCTTAGATCGAAGGTTCGCACGGCGGAGCGCCTGACTTCAACGTAAGGCCGTCGCACAGACGTAATCGGCACACCTGCCAACGCATAACGCGGTTCACCCAGCGCACGGGGAACCGACGGGTTGATGATGTCGCGCAGTGCGCCCACTGTATCGACGGGATGGCGCACCAACAGCGGCAACATTTCTAGCAGAGTCAGGTCGCCAAAGTCGCGAATTTGCAGGGGCGCTTCTTCGGGCAGCCCTTCGCTAGATTCATCAATTTCATCGGTGATCGGTTCGTTGGCGATGTCTTGGTCAACTGGCGCGTACTCTGAATTGTCAGCCTGAATTTCGTCCTCAGGTAGATCATTGTTCGGATCGTGTAGCATATTGTCCATTCGCGAGATCTCCGCAGTTTATTGACTCAATTTACGCACGAATTATTTTGCAAAGTTGTCTTTACCCCCATCCCCCTCTGTTTGCGGAGAGGGAGAGTCGAGCGATTCTGGAAGTCCCTCTCTACGGAGTGGAGAGGGATTTAGGGTGAGGACAATTTTGTCACTGCTGGCTCAAGATATGACCAAAGGCATCCATAACACCAATGTTGAGCGTTTCTGTAGGGGTATGCAGTACATAATATTCCCGCTGCTTGTCAGTATGGTGAAGCGCCTTGTACTGTTCCCATGCCTGAGACCAATTATTATCGAAGTCGCCCACCAATTGCAGCAGAGAGATAACCCGATGCCCGATTTGCGTTGTCGCCTCTACCGCTTCAACCAAGACCCACCGGTCTGGATGTAGAGTTCGCAGTTTCTGCCAAGTCAGGGTTGTCTTGATCTCTGAAGTTTGCATTTGGTTTTATTCAGTCCCTCGGATCAATGCCGGAAAATTCGTCATTACTCCAAGCCGCCCTGATGTGAGTCCAGACAATTTTACCAACTTTCTATGCAATGCTCTTGCGGCCTTTGATGCACAGGTTGACCGTCGAGCGTCCCGGCGGCTCACTTATCACATTGGGCTTATCAAACCAGTTGAAGACAGCCAACCCCAGATTCACCGGATTGAGCAGACTGCCCGTGTTTTCGTCGAAGGTTGTGCGGTCAGCGGCCTTTGCCATATCTTTGGGCAGTGCGCCACTTTCGAGCAGTGGTTTACCCAGACCGTACACAAGATTATGGATAAATGGGAAACTGTAATGAGTGAAAGCCCGTTCTTCCTCGACAGTGAACCCGGCGCTCTGTACGGCAGTGCGTAGTTGATCCGCCGTATAGAGCCGCACATGGTTGGCCCACAAGCCCGCCAATGGGCCTTTGCCGATATGTGTGTGGAACAGCGTTTCGAGCGTCTTGTTGATGGGGTCCCACCAGAATGGGTAGTTGGCGTTAGGCACGGTAATGGCGACCACACCGCCCGGTTTGAGCATCCGATAGGCTTCACGCAGACCGCGCACATCATCTTCGACGTGTTCAAGAATCTCCGAGAGAATGATCGCGTCGAAGGTGTTGTCAGGATACGGCTGCTGATAGATATTGGCTTGCGTCAGCAGCAGGTTCGGCAAGTCTCCGACGTTGTGACGTGCCTTGAGGATCACATCCTCATCCAGTTCCAGACCAACCAGTTTGCAACCGCTGACTGTACGAATCATTTTGAGGTAGAAGCCGCGCCCACACGCACAATCGAGAATTACTTTATCGTCCGTCGGTTCAGTCCACTCGAAGATTGTCCGCACGCGCTTCTTAAAGGCCATATCGGCTTCATTGCGCGTCAGGCGTTGTAGTGTTTGTTCATCAATCATCGAACATCCCCGGACTTAGGCTTAATCTCCCCGATCCAATCGGGGAGCTTGACACGACTGTGGGTAGCGGCACGCTGGAAATGCTGCTCATAACGATTAATTGTCTCCTCGAAGTTGAATGTCCGCAGAATCAAGTCGCGTGGTTTGCGATATTTTTCGGGGTCTGCCAGCACGTCAAGCACGGCCTGTCCAATCGCGTCGGAGTCGCCCATTGGGACGATCTTACCCATGCCCGTTTCGGTCACGGGGACACGCCCGCCCGGTGTATCGGTCATGATCACGGGCGTACCGCACAACATGGCTTCGACCTGTACCAGCGCAAAACATTCGGTATCGCTGGGCAAGACCATCACATCTAACGCCGCGTAGAAGTTCGCCATCGCTTGATGATCGGTTAGCAGCCCCAAAAAGATCAATTGATCCTTGTAGTGCTGGACAAGGGCCTGTTCTTTTTCCCATGTATGTTCATAGGGAATATCGTACTGCCCAGCAAAAACGATACGGGCATTCGGATACTTTGTGTTAATCACTTCCAACGCCTTAATCAGTAGATCGGGGCGTTTTTCCTGTACAAAGCGTCCCGAAAAACCGATAACTGGCCCGCCTTCGTGGGACCATTTAGCCCGCAGTTCGGCAACGCGATCCGGTTCTGGCAGCGGGATCTGGATCGGCGGGTAGATAACAGATACTTTGTCGCGAAAAGGCAGTAGATAGTAGCTGTGATCGGCGTAATCATGGCTGTAAGCGATGAGACGGTGAGCGCGTTTTGCCATAAACCTGAAGAACTGAAACATCACCGTCTGGATGAAGTGGTTCACTAACCCCGGCGGCAAAACCAGATCGCCGTGATGCGTCGAAACAACGCTCTTGCCTGTAACCTGTGCCACCAGTCCGACCAACGCCGTCTCTAGCATCGGTGTATTCGTAAAGATCAGGTCATAGCGCTGCATAAATAAGTACAATGCTAGCGGGTAGGCAGGCATAATCATCCCGCGACTCATACGGATGGGTGCCCACAGTCGCACGATCCGCACACCATTGATCGTTTCATCGCGGGGCAGTTCGTAGCTGTGCCGTGCACACAACACCGTCACTTCGTGTCCACGCGCCACCAGTGCTTCGGCAACGTGCTGTACATGAATCGTGTAGCCGGTGCGATGCGGCACGTAATATAACAAGCAGATCAAAATTTTCAGAGGCCGATTGCCGGATGTTGACATGTAACCTTAATTTGTCCTCAGGATGGTGTAGTGGGTGCGGGTGTCGCGTTTTTGGAACGAGAAGTCAATTGTCGGGCGGCACGCAGCACGTCGCCCAGCGAGATTTTCTCTTGTGAAAGCCCTAGAAAACCGAGAAACGCATATTGTGCCACGCCGACGATGTGCAAAAGAACCGCATAGGCAACGGCGCGGGCTTGCTGTTCTGGTACTCCCGCCGAAGCCATGCCGCTAACCGTCAGGCCAAGCACGACTGCCGCCTCGAAGGGGCCAACGCTACCCGGCACAGCGGGCAGCGCGACAGCCAGCGAAGCCGCTGCGGTAATCAACAGGACTGCGTTGAGCTGTGGCTGGTCGTAAAAGACGTACATCAGGACAAAACTCATGCCCACTGAAACCGCCCATGCGATAGCAGTCCAGCCGAACGCCGCCGCCGCCCCACGTAGCGTTCCCAGCGGCGCGATCCCGTCCAATACATGATCCGCCAAGGTTGTCAAATTGAAGCGCTTCAAGAATGGCAGTAACCGCAGCACAAGGTTCAATACCTGATGTGCCAGCGAGCGCCGTGCGGCAAAGATCGAGAGGGCGATCATGCCCACTACCGCAATGATCCCACTGATACGGGCGGCATTTTCGATCTCTGGGGTGACAGGCGCAATGGTAACCGCTAAGACAACAAGCAGCACGACGGCGAGAATATCTGCCAGCCGTTCGACAACAATGCTGCTTAACGAGGTGAACATCGAGATCGGCGGCGTAAGGCGGGTCGCCATGAAAGCCCGAACGACTTCACCGAGACGCAGCGGCAAAAAGGTATTGAATAGGTAGCTGGCATTCAGGATATTAAAACTGTGTCCGAGGCCAATACGGTTATCCAGCAAAGCTCGCCAGCGCACGCCACGCAACGCCAAACCCGCTATCCCCAGAAGCAGCGTTGGCAGCAGGAAAAGGTAGCGTCCGCGTAGCAGTTCGCCGCCTAATTGGTTGAAGTCGATGCCACGCAGGGCATAAGCCAGCGTTGCGACGCTAACGACTACGCCAAGCAAAAGGCTTTGCCATCGTTTCATCGGGGTTTTTATCCTCTGCGGTAGGTTGTCATGCGTGATTATAGCACAGCCACACGCAGCCATCGTTAGCCATGCGGTACCAGTCACGAGTTTACACGCATAAACTATAGAATCCTCACTAAACGCATTAGTGGTATACGGTACACATCCTCATCTACATCCCGTTCTATGCAGTGGAGAGAGACTTCAAGAGATTTGGTTTACTCTCCTCACTTGGTGCTGGATCAATTGGCCTTTGCGGTAAGCTGTTAGTGCCGTACCAAATGTATTGACAAGTTTTCAAAAACCGTGATACAGTATTGCCATATAAAAGAAATGCCCCTGCGCTGCTTGAACAGCCAGGGGCGTGATACACCTAACATGGAGGCGCATAATGTCCGATCATACCTCAAACTCGGTTTCTTTTCCTATACCTCCCAACCACAAATATCTATTACCGAAAATCATCGCTGAAACATATGGTTTCCCATTAGTTTATCATGATCATGAAAATGGTAAGCGTTATTATGCTGTCCAAGACTAGCTCACAGGAGTTGTACAAACAAATTATGTACATTCTATGTGGAAAAATATGCAAGCTCGCCATAAAAATTATGAACCCATTGTATGTATAAAACTTCCATATCGTACTATCAATGGCAGAGTGTACCAAATGGATTTTGCTGATTTAGATACACTTTATCTTATTACTTGGTCTATAAAACCGGGTGTGGGGATTCGCGACCAGATAATTGAGGGTGGGGCATGGATTAGAGTAAGTCAAGGATCGGTTTGACCTCACCAAGC
>JBDTVG010000067.1:0-8682 GCA_040007395.1 Chloroflexota bacterium | reverse complement strand
CTATCTGCTAACAGATAGGGCAGATTTTACCTTGTGAGGGTTATTTTAGAATCTGTACAGTGGGTACGTCGAAGCCATTGAAGCTGGAAGCGTATTCAGTGGTATACGCCCCGGCATTAAAAAAGCACAGCCGATCCCCAATCTGCATTTCGGGCAGCAGCACATCCCGCATAATTGTGTCGTAGCTATCGCAGCTTGGCCCCGCCAGCGTATAGAGTACCGTTGGCTCCGATTCAACATCTACTGCTTTGACTTTGTACGAGAAACCTTCCAGTACTTCCATCAAGCCATTGAACACACCAACATCAAGGTACAGCCACGTCTTATCGCCACGCTGCGCCTTACCGACAATCGTGGTCATCATCACACCCGCCGCACCGACCATGGCTCGCCCCGGCTCTAGGATGACGCGCAGGGCTTCCGTTGGCGGAAGGTAAGTGTCAATCGCGGTGCTAATCGTCTGCCCAATCTCGTCCCACGAAGCTACAGTGGGATCAGTGATGATCGGGAACCCGCCGCCGAGATCGAGGAAATACAGATCGATCCCTTGTGCAGCCGCCGCGTGCCAGATTTTGCCACATTCCTGAATAGCCCGACCCCAGTTAGCCGCCTTGACACACTGCGAGCCAACATGGAACGATAGGCCAATTGGTTGCAGACCAACTTCACGTGCCAGTACGAGCAACTTCAAGGCTTCGTCAGCAGAAACCCCAAACTTGTGATTGAGCGGCACAATCGACCCAGAGTTATCCACCGAGAGCCGGATATAAACCCGCGTTCCGGGTGCATAGCGGGCGATCTTGTAGATTTCATCGACTGAGTCGGCAACCGTAGCAAATATGCCCAGTTCGGCACAACGCGCTAACAGTCGGGCGTTCTTGATCGGGTTGCTGCAAATAATGCGATCTGGCGTAACGCCCAGATCAAGCACCTTTTCGAGTTCAGGCTGCGAAGCCACATCGAAAGATGCACCCGCTCGCGCCAAATCCCCGACAATCTCGGTATGTGAATTGGCCTTCACCGCATAGAAAATCTCAGCGTGCGGTACGCTGCTCAACAATTCATAATAGGATTGAATCACCTGATCGGCATCGACAGCCAAAAAAGGAGTCTGGGCAGCTAGAAGGCAGGCACGATCATAAACCGACTGGCGAATGGAAATGGCGGTCATCTGGACAGTATCTTTCCTTTGAATAGGATTTCGTTTGGTAAAGGGGACTCGTACAATATATCACAAAATTTGTCAAAGGATGATAAGAAATTATCAAACTTTGGTAACGATTTGCCTAAAAATAACGAAATCCCCCAATTCTCAGGGGGTTTAGGCTTTTTTAAGAGGCTGTTTGGAACTTTTTGAGTGTCTGGGTGCTATCTTAAAAGGGTATCAGAGATACACAACGTGGGAATGTGAACATGTTTCGGGCTGCCAACTGAGTGAGAGTCGTATTGTAATGCAGTGGTCACCGTTCACAGATCCCCATTGTGCAGCACTGATCCTGATATATAAAATATGGATAATTGGGAGGTTCTACGACCATGACAAGAAATTTGGTAGCGCTCTATAACGATTTGGCGGTAGCCGATAAGGTTGTCCAAGATTTGAAAAATAACGGTTTTGCGCGAGAAGACATCAGCATTGCGGCGCAAGATCCATCGGGGCAACAGGGTTATACGGTTACGACGGATGACGTTTCAGGCTCGGAAGGAGCTGGCTTCGGTGCAGTTGTCGGCGGTCTGACAGGCTTGGTAGTCGGCTTGGGGGCGCTGGCGATCCCCGGTATCGGGCCGATCATTGCAGCAGGCCCATTGGCGGCAGCACTCGGTGGAGTCACGGGTGCAGCGATTGGCGCTGGCACTGGTGCGATTACGGGCGGTTTGACTGCTGCGTTAGTCCATATGGGACTGCCCGAAGAATCCGCAGGCAGCTATGCTGAAGGGGTTCGGCGGGGTCATGCGTTGGTCACGGTTCGCGCTGCCGATACCATGATAGACGCTGCGACAGCGATCATGCGTCAGTACGGCCCGGTGGATATTGAGGCTCAGAGCACCGAGTGGCATCAGCAGGGTTGGACAGGCTTTAATCCGAATGGCGATGCCTATTCTAGCGATGAGATTGCTCCTGCCCTGACCAATACGTATCCCGAACCTACCGTTGATCCGCTGGCAGACACCAATCAACATAAGGTTGACAATACGAAGGTCGGTTAGGTTAGCAGACGAGGGCGCTATGAACACAACGAAAGCGGTTAAGCAGTCCAAGAAATTGGTGACTAATTTTCTCGCAAAGCCGCGTCTTTCCGCGAAGAAAATGCAGCAAACTGTCGAAGCTATGACGCATACTGCTACACATCGCGCCCAAAAGCGGCGGGCAGCGCTAAGGCGTAGAGCGAGTTTGTTTGGAATAGCCCTGATTGGCACACTCGTCTTGATCTTACGACGTTCCATGCCGACAGTGCAGCCCGAAAGTGTCCCGGTGACAAAAGACTTCTAGGCGTTACCTAACGCTCGTAAAAGCCTCCCACAGCAATTGTGCGGGAGGCTTTTTTAGTTTTTGAACACACTACGGAAATACGAGAAGTACGGCAGTGCAATTAACGTGTCACCAAACACCGCCGGGTTATCGGCCTTTTGCAAAAATGATAAACGCCACCGATAGTCACCATCGGGATCAGATGGCGTATCACTGACTCCGCCGCGATAGGCTGACCACGTAAAGGCCATATCGGTCAGACTCATCTGGAATAGCGGGCGACTGCCCATCCGCAGCAGCGCATAATAACGTGCCATTACCGCCGCATTCGCGATGTCGAAGGGCAAGTAGCGCGTCGTGATGCGGGTTACATCGGGCAAACTGCCTGACATCACAATTTGGTAGTAGCGCCGATAAAAGGGTGATTGTGAAAACGCTGCGCCGAATGTTGCCAACGCCCGCCGTAGGTGCGGGGTATGGACACTAGCATAGCCGCCGCCAACCGCTACATAGCAAAACACTTCCCCAATCACGCCACGCGCCCGAATCTTGCTGTCTACAATTTCGTCTAGCCAGTCATAATCGACATTGAGTTCTGTGGCAACCACCCCTGCTAACAAGGCAGGTGGAATATCAAATTCACGCGCTACACAGCCGATTAGCGGTGTCCAACCATCGACCATCGTGAGCGCCGCGTCAACGCCAAACACACTGCCGCGTTCAGGCGTTGCTAACGGCGCATCAGTCCGAGTATCTATCAGTAGACGGTTCCATTCGTGAGCGTATGTCACTTCCTCGACGGTACGCGCATGGTCAACCTGAGCCGTGCCGACACAGCGACCAATGGCTAGCGCTGCAATGGTTCGTGCCGCATCCAGATCCGTGTCAGGAAATACACCTAGCTGGGAGATTAACAGCGAAGTACATAGCGTTAGCAGCAAGAGCCATTGCATCAGGCGTGCGTCCTTAGATGAGCCGGACTGTATAGTTGGCGGAAGTAGGAAAAATACGGCATGGCAATTAGCGTATCCCCAAACACTAAAGGGTTATCAGCCTTTTGCAGATAGCTCAATCCCCAGCGATGATCATCGTTCGGGGCAGTTCTGAGATCGGCAGTTGCCCCGACCACCCCGCCACGATAGGCTGACCATGTAAAGGCCATATCGGTCAGGCTCATCTGGGTCAGTGGGCGATTGCCCATCCGAAGCAGCGCATAATAACGCGCCATCACCGCCGCGTTCGCCAGATCGACTAGGCGATAGCGAGTGGCAATAACGGTGAGTTCGTCGGCGTTGCGCGTGCTAGTCAGGCGGTAGTAGGTCTGGTAAAACAGTGATTGTGAAAAATCCACACCGAAACTCGCTAGCGCTGGCTTGAGGTGCTTGAAGTGTACGCCACCGTAAGCCGCCCCCACCTCTACCTTGTCGAAGGTGTCGCTCAATGGCGAAACAACCAATATATCGAACACTGCATCCGTCAAGTGATAGTCGAGATCGAGTTCCAGTGCCAGCACGCCCGCCAGCAGTTCGGGCGGAATCTCGAACTCGCGGGCAACACAGACGATCTGTGGAGTCCAGCCTTCGATCATTGCTAACACTTGTTGTGGCGTGAAGTAATCGTGGTTGACGGCGGCGACATGCTTATCTAGCAAGCGATTCCAAGCATAAGCGTGCTGCAACGCTTCCAGCATTCCAGCGTGATCGATTGGCGCGATAATCGTGGCACAGCCTTGCGGCGGGATAGCGCGATACAATCGTTCCACGTCTGGGTCGTTGGTTGTCGCCGGAACCCACACCACCACCATGCAGATCAGTATCCGTCGCAACCAGATAATCGCCTTATAGAGCTTCGTATCAGCGGTGAAAGGATATAGCTTGGAAAGCCCCTTTCCTGTGGGAGAGGGGTTGGGGTGAGGGCTTTTCAATTTACCCAACTCAGGCTGGCGATGCTGCCGAACGGGATAGAGTAGATATGCTTGTCACTAATCCGGAAAACATATAGTTTGCCGCCATCGGTTACGTTAACGTAGGCTAACCATGAGCCATCCTTGTTAAAAGTTGGGCGACGTTTATAGCCGCTGTCCATAACCACCGGTTGCACATCGCCGCTGCCTGTCAGCAGCAAATACAGATTGCCATCGTCCAGATCGCTAAAAACGAGGCTGGCGGCGTTCGGGTGGTAGCTAGCCCAGTTCACGGCACGATTGACCATCGCGACATCGCGCCGCGACTTGGCACAGTCGATCTGCGTAGTGCAGTCAGGATCGATAGTGTAGAAGATCGTTTGCTTCGCGCCGAGTTTTTCCACAATCAACAAGCGACCTGTAGCGGGATTGGTCAGCGGCGGCGCGACGATCTCCGGCACGGTGAGCAAATGTACAGGTTGCAGCGAGTCCAGCGGAACGCGATACACGCTGTCGCCGTTCGCCTCACGCAGCACGAATGCCAACCCATCGCCTGTCGCATTCCAAGCGGGCATGATGATATTGCCGGAAATCGACACAGTTTCCTCGCGCCCTGCCCGATAGATATACAGTCCGCCGGAGCGTGTGTAGGCTAGAGTCCGTCCATCGGGCGCAACGGTGACTTCGCTGCCATGCAAAAGCGATTTAACAAAAGCAGTTCCGTTCGCTTCGTTGGCGAAGATGTCACCGTTGGCGCTGCTGAGGATCAAGCGTGCGCCTTCAGGCAGCAGCAGCGATACATTAGGGTTGACTGGAACGCTCGTTGCGACTGGCCCTACTGCTGGACGCTGCACAGCGCGTACGGTTGGGATCGGAGGAGCAGAGAAATGCTCCTCCGTGACCCACTGCCACATTGCCCCAACGCTGATCAGCATCAGCAAACACAATCCCACCCCGATCAGTGAAAGCCAGATGGTATTAAACAGGCTTACCCCTGCTATGTATTCGCCTCGCTTACGCTTGTACATGCCGCCCTCGATAGGTACGCACTGCCCATACGATTAGCCCTAGCAGTGATAGGACTGCGCCAGCGATCATCAGGACAGTGTTCACAGTGCGATAATCGTCTACATACAGGAACGGCAAGCCTGTTTTGGGCAGTCCCGGCTGACGGACAATCGGCGGAGTCGCGTTCATGGCGACAGCGGTGGGCTGGGCGGGATCTTTACTGGTGACGACGAAAGATGTATACGGCGTAACGATGTTATAGCGCAGGCCAAGTTCCTTGACCTGATTGACCGTATCGGTATCTGGCCCATCGATGCTCAACTTACGCACTAAGGCATCAACTTTGCGCTGCGCCCACAAGCGCGGCACATAGCTGTAGGCTTTCGCATCGGCGGTATTCTTGATGAACTGAATGTCTTTATAGGTTGAGGTGTGTTGTTCGCCGTTGATATTGCCATTCAGAGAAATGGTGGTGGGACCACCGCCTTTGTAGCGCCCCGTGACCACCACCTGACCCCCCAGAAACATATCGGGGATCGGGTTGGGCTGCACGTCGTAGACAGCCATACCGCCGAAGTCCAACGCCAGATCGACCAACACCGGGCTATCAATCGCGGCGTAGAAGTTATCGAGGCGCTGTTCGAGTCCCTCAGTCGCGGACACCATGAGCGATGTCCCGCGATTGGTCTGCGCCAGCGAGTCCAGAAGGGCTTGATTCACGTCGCCTACGCCAATCGTATACAAGCGGCTCTGTGGGCGGATCGCCTCTTTGATGTTGGCGAGAATTGCCGAGGTCGCTGTTACGCCGTCGGTGGCCTGTCCATCGGTCAGAAACACGACGATATGCGGACGGTTCGAGGTTTTGTCTACGGTGCCAAGTGCCGTGAGCAGCGCTTCGTTGATATTCGTGCCGCCATTTACCGGGAAGTTGAGTACCCAGTCTTTGGCTTTGTCGCGCTCTGCGAAATCTGCTGCAAGTAGATCGGTTGAGTAGGCCGTCACGCCCGACGAAAACGTGATCACAGCGAAGCGATCACCGGGGTTCAGCGCATCAAGGATCTTGTTGAGCGCGGTTTTGGCTTGGATCGCTTTTTGTCCACTCATGCTGCCTGAACAATCCAGCACAAACACGAAATCCTTCTGGATCACTTCGTCTTTTTTCGCCTCAAGCTGTGGCGAGGCTACCAGCACAAAATAGCCATCTTGATCGTCGGCTTCGCGGTAGCTCGCTAGATTCACCCCAAATTTGTCGTTAGATTGTGTATAGACCAGTTCAAAGTTCTGCGACGGAACAAAGTTCTGCATGTGGTACACAACCTCGGCATCGGTTTTGTCGGGTCGCGTGATCTCGATTTGATCGGTCTGCGATGGCGAATAGAGCGCCCGTATCTCGCTGTTCTCGATAATGTTGACCTTGACCAGCAGATCGCCAATCGGTTCGTCAGTCCAGTTGGTGTTACTTAGCGGGTAGTTGTAGCGCGTCAGACCCACATCGCCAGCCAGCACTTCTGTGTAAATCAAGCGCACGGAACGGGTACTCTTGGCAGGCAGCGAGATGCGCGTCTGGAAGGTTGTTTTGGGGTCCATACCGGGCGGCGGATCGCTGACAACGGCGGCAGCCATCGCTGCATCCTGCCCTTTGCTGACAGCGGAATCGAATTGGGCGCGGGCTTCTTCGCTGGTCTGGATCGTCGCGTCGCGCCACTCACCGTTGATCTGCTCGGCAAAGCCGATCACGGTTGCGCCCGCTGGCACAGGCGCGATATAGACCGCCGAGACTTCCTTATCTAGCGTGTTCTGGAAAGTCTGTTCCAGCGAAGTCGTGGCGATCTTGTTCTTGATCGTCACATTTATATGCGATTCTAGCGGCTGACGGAACACGCCATTTGAGAACAACAAGCCATCGGCGCGGGCAGGCGTGATCGCCCTGAGCAGTGATAAGGCCATGAGCAAGATAAATAAGTAGGATCTTAACAGACTGTGTTTCATGATTAATGCTCCGTAATGTGCGATAGACCGATTGGTCGGGCGATGACTACCACGCGATAGGCGGCGGTATTCGGAGGCCAGCACGTAATCAGCGTCAGGCGTTCAGTTTTGCCGCGTGCCAGCCATGCTGCTGCCGCTGCCGATTGTGCTTCTTGGGCAGGGATAGCAAAGACAGTCGAGACGCTATAGGTGTACAGATGACTTCCGGCGGTCACATCAATGTGATCACCGGGCGAAAGATAGGCCAGTTGGCGGAAGATCGAATGTGACCATGTATCGGGATCTTGCGATGGGCTGTGTCCGGCAATTACGACATTGCCGCCCCAACCGGGCCAACCCGATTGGCTGTACCAACCAGAGTCGGCAACTGCCCACGTTAGGCTGATCGTGTTGTCTTGCAGTTGGGCTTGCTCATCAACGGGTGTAAGTGTGTTCCACAGGCCAAGCGCTGGGATGCTGATCCGCGTCGGTGCGTTATCGGCGGGCGTGAATGTGCGTGTCGCAGCGGGAAGATCGGCAGGGGAGTCGGGTCGCGACTGCAACAAACGTGCTTCCGTCTGTGCCATCATAATCTGGGCGCAGACGCGCATCCCTGCCCCGCTCAAAAAGAGGGTCGCGCCCAAGCCTACAATCCCCACGTTCCACGTCAGCAGTTTCATGTTCAGTGTCCTACAGGCTGTTAGTGATGTTCGAGAAAATGTTGCCAATTGACGTCCCCAACAGAGCCAAGATCACGATGATGATCACGATGAACACCGGGGCGAAGAACAAGGCGGTACGGATCACGCGGTAGGTATTCACAGCCACATCGCCCACATATTTGATAAAGCTTGGTTCGCTTTCAGGTTCAGTTTCGACAGGATCTTGCGGCAGGTTCGACATGTGAAATTTCCTTATTCTAAACTTAGATCGACACGACAGGCTGTTGAAATCGAGCTTCAAAGATTAGGGATAATATTTGAGAAGACACCTGTATTTATTGGTTGCAGCACCACTAAGATGACAATGGTGACAATCGCAATGATCACAATTGCCCCAATGATCAGCATCCACTGTGAACCACTTGGTTTTGCTTCGTCCTGCGGATTGACCTCATCTATATCGCTCATAATGGTGTTCCTCTCATTGCCTATTTCATTGCGTTGGTATCAGAGTAGGGCATAACCGCTTGCAAGTGGATAGGCACACATCACCGCGCAACCATGACAACCGTATAGATCCGGACTCGTGGGAGGCGGAACGGTGCTACAATGATCGTGTGTAGTTAGCCCTCACCCCCTCACCCCCTCACCCCCTCACCCCCTCACCCCCT
>JBDTVG010000066.1:0-19855 GCA_040007395.1 Chloroflexota bacterium | reverse complement strand
TCGATACCTATAGTTTAGCGCTTCTTATGGCTACCCTAGCTTGCACCATTAGTTACTAGTCGTTATGCCATTAAATTTTATATATTAGAGGGAGGCAGAGGCAAGAAAATCCCTCCTCAGTTGCGGGAGAGAAGGGATTTTCAGTGGAGTCAGACGGCTTTCAGACTAGACTTGCGAGAATAGGTAGGTGTTGAACAGGCTTGGCATCCCTCTCAACTTCTCCCCAACTGGCTCCATATAGGGCAGCAAATCGTCAATCTCACACGCATCGGTGATCTCCCATCCGTCAGGAAGTAGGGCTGCCATTTGCTCAACAGATCGGATAAAGAGCGGATGTCCTAGACGGATAAAGGTATCGACAAAGATTTGAAATTCAGCATTTGTCTGGTTCGGCGGTAGCCCACCATTGTTAAACACGGCTTGTTTGATTCCAGCCTGAGCCAGCGATATGAATACAGAGGTAAGCGCTTCATCGGGCAGGAAATGGATCAGTCCAGTGCCAATTAGGGTTTCGCTGTCTGCAATCTTTTCCAGATCGGCCTCACTACGAACATCAACTCGCAGCGCGTTATAGCCTTGATTGGTCGCTTCTTCAACAGCTTCGGGGCGAATATCTGTATAGTATTTGACCTGATCAGGGGTAGGGGAGAGCGGGGCGGGCCTGCCACCCGCCAGCAGGGCTACATCGTGTAGTTGCCACCTGCGGATGGCGGCAAGCGCCAGCGCGCTTTGGGCAACATAGCCTTTCTGCATAATGCTGGACACTTTCATCAGGTGGTCAGCAAAAAAATCTGATTCCAAATCGGCTTCTATTATCCATTCTGGGGCAAAACCGGGGACATTTTCGTTAAGCCAGCGTCGAATTAGAATTGCGCCAACGATGTCTGTTCTGACATGAAAAATTGCGGTGGGTTTAACCATGAGGGCCTCCTGTCATTGATAGTTTACCGATAAATTGTACCTACTGAGCCACTTTTTCTTTAGCCAGTAGGGTTCGAAGATAAACCCAAGCTTCGGTATCATTTCTAAAAAAATGACCATTATTGAAGCGCAGCAAACGCAAGATCGTTTCGGCAATGGTTCGCACGAAATAGGAACCACCAACGATTAGAAAATCCCCGGTTTTGGGATACAACAAAAGCGGCGAGTTATCGCGTGCTCTAAGAATGCCGGGCGGCATTGTGCCTGTACCCTGAAAATCCAGAACCCAGTGTACAGGATACTTGACACTCGTTCGATGGGCAATATCCAGTGGATAATGGGCCACGAACTCATCTTTTGTCCAAGGATCGGTGACAGTATAATAGGCGACATGACCATCTTCGCGTAAATCGAATGTAACGGGCATAGAGTCCTCCAGCGGAGACAAGCCATTGCAAGACAAACTAACTATAAACATTTTATCGATCTTTGCTGGAAAAGTATACAGCAGCGCTCGTCATGATGACCTATTAACGCGCCTAGTTTCGGCTAACTGACACTCAAATCGGGTAAATTATTAATCCACTTTCCCCCTCCCCTTGTGATAGGTAGAGAGGGAAAGTTTCAAACCATTAGCTAAATCAACCTTAGGCTATTGGGCGGCAGCATAACACAAGCTGTTTGGCAGCCAACACTTCATCCACGCGCCCTACAGGCGTGATATGTGGGGCACTGTGCAGCAGATCCGGCTGTTCGTGGGCTTCGGTAGCAATCGTTTTCATCACGTCAATAAACCTGTCGAGCGTTTCTTTGCTCTCCGATTCAGTTGGCTCGATGAGCAGCGCTTCCGGTACAATTAGTGGGAAGTAGTTGGTCGGCGGGTGAATGTTGTAGTCCATCAGCCGCTTGGAAATATCAAGCGCGTGAATGTCTGGCACATTCTCGAAATGTCCTTCGATCACCACCTCATGACCGCACATCCGGTTATAGGGAATCTTATAGGTGCTGGCAAGATTCACTCGCAGGTAATTAGCGTTTAGTACAGCGTGGCGGCTGATGGCGTTGATGCCTTCGTATCCGTGCAGCCGAATGTAGGTGTAAGCGCGGACGTGCATCCCGAAGTTGCCGTGAAACGCCTTGAGCCGACCAACGCTGCGGGATGGGGTGATCCAGCCATAGAGTGGTGAGTCGTTTTCGTCTTTGGCAGGTTCAACGATCCCGACGATGGGACCGGGGAGATAGTCGGCAAGTTCCGCCGTGACTGCACAGGGGCCAGAACCGGGGCCGCCACCGCCATGTGGCGTGCTGAACGTCTTGTGCAGGTTATAGTGCATCACGTCAAAACCGAGTTCACCGGGCTTGACCACGCCTAGCAGCGCATTCATATTTGCGCCGTCCATGTACATTAGCCCGCCGCAGCCATGAATGATCTCAATAATCTCTTTGATGTTCTTGTCGAATATGCCCAGCGTACTTGGCACGGTGATCATCATCCCAGCGACGGTATCATCGGCTTCACGTCGCAGCGCGTCGAGATCTACGTCACCGTCAGCATTCGAGGGCAACTCCACAACGGTAAAGCCTGCCATCGTGGAGGTCGCGGGGTTCGTGCCATGGGCGCTGTTGGGCACCAAAATCTTCGTGCGCTTGATCCCACCGCGATCCTGATGATAGGCGCGGATAACGAGAATACCCGCAAATTCGCCCTGTGCGCCCGCCGCCGGTTGGAGACTGATCGCGGGGAAGCCTGCGATCTCGCACAACCACTGCTGCACAGTATACATGAGCGCTAACGCACCCTGAACTGTGTTAGCGTCCTGCAAAGGATGAATCTGCGCGAAGCCGGGAAGTCGGGCCGTGTCCTCGTCGATCTTGGGGTTATATTTCATCGTGCAGCTACCGAGTGGGTAGAAGCCCTTGTCAATGGCGTAATTCAATTGGCTCAGGTTGACAAAGTGGCGCACGACATCCAATTCGGAGACTTCCGGTAGATCGAGATCGCCACGTATGAGATCGGTGGGCAGATCGCTTTCAGGGACATCGCACTGCGGCATCAATGTACTGACATAGCGTCCCGGTGCGCCCAGATCGTAGATCAGCGGTTCGATGATTTTTGCGTCGTTTGTGTCGGTGGTGGTTGTTTCCATACCTATTTATCCTCTAGCCGCCTGCGCTAGCCCGTATACGAGATCATCGATCTCAGCTTTTGTATTCGTTTCGGTGAGCGCGACCAACATCTGATTGGCGCGATCTGGGTAATCTTTGCTCAGGTCGTAGCCGCCGATGATATTGTGATCCTCAAACAGTACGGTGTTGATGTCCTTGACTGGACGTGGGCAAGTTACGACGAATTCTTGAAAAAATGGCAGCGTCGTATTCACGCTGTAACCCGGCAGTTGGGCCATCTTCTCGGCGGCGTAGTGCGCCTTGTGGTAGCACAGTTCTGCGACTCGGCGCAGTCCTTGTTTGCCTACCACCGAGAGATACACACAGGCGGCTAGCGCCATGAGTCCCTGATTGGTGCAAATGTTACTGCTGGCTTTTTCGCGGCGAATGTCCTGTTCGCGGGGACGCAGCGTCATCACATAGGCACGGCGGCCTTCTGCGTCCTGTGTTTCGCCAACGATGCGTCCGGCGGTTTTACGCACATATTCTTGCTTGGTAGCAAAGAAGCCAACATACGGTCCGCCGAAACTCAACGGAATGCCCAGACTCTGCCCTTCGCCCACGACAATATCCGCACCGAGTTCGCCGGGACTCTTGAATAGTGCCAGCATCATCGGATTGGTGACGACGCACAGCATCGCGCCCGCATCATGTACCTTTTTGGCTAATCCAGTGAAGTCCTCGATCTGGCCTAGAAAATTGGGATATTGCACAACCAACATCGCTGTCGTTTCATCCAGCATATCAATTAGATCTTCCAACGTGGCACGCCCGCTTTTGTCCCCGACAAAGCGTGCGCCGCTGCCCTGATGATAGGTTCGTGCGACGGCACGATACTGCGGATTTACGTTTGGGCTAAGAATGATCTTGCGACGTTTGCCGCGACTCTGAGCAATCGCCACCGTGACGGCTTCGGCAAGGCTAGTTGCGCCGTCGTAGTGGCTGGCGTTGGCGGCTTCCATGCCAGTCAGAACCGAGATCATACTCTGCCACTCGAAGATCGCTTGAAGCGTCCCTTGACTCATTTCGGGCTGGTAGGGCGTGTAGGCGGTATAGAATTCACCGCGCATCAAAATGTGGTTAACGACACTGGGAATATAGTGATTGTACGCGCCTGCACCGAGAAACATCGCGCAATCATGGGCGGAGGCATTCGCATTTGCCAATGCTTGCAGTTCCCACAGCGTTTCCATCTCGCTGCTTTTGCTCGGCAGATTGAGCCGGGGGAAGCGCTCTGCTTCTGGGACAGCATCAAACAGGGCATCGAGCGACTCAACGCCGATAGCCGCCAACATCGCGGTTCTATCGGCATCGGTATGAGGTATGTAGGCCATTGCGGTTACCGTTCTCGCTTTCACGAACCATAACAAATCTTAACGAAACAGGGATGAACGTCCTAACGGGTTGTCTTTTCAGACTCGCCTGACGGGGAACGATTATAACCCGTCAGTTCCACATAGCCGTAACCTTGTATAGGCTTACCGTTATCCGTTCCGCTGATCTTGGATGCGCCTTCCCAATAGGCCGTCACAGAATTTAGCTCCTGATCTTGCATCAGTGGTGTTATATCCAATTGGATCGGGCCAGAGTCAGCCTGAATATTCACATGCCAGCCCGATGGATAGGTTGTTCCAGTGCGCTGGCTAGTCCATTTGCCTGTCGAGTCGACTTTGAACTTATCCAGCGGAATCGACTGCGTGCTGCCATCGGCCTCGATCAGTGTGCCGCGTGATACACTCTCGATGCTGCCATCGTTCTTGCGGATCACGTAGAGCATGATCTCGCGTTGGTTATCGAGTTGAAGCGCGAACCAATCCCAACCTACCGCGTCTTTGCTTAGAACGCTGGTACTCCACTCGCGATCTAACCATGAGTTACCCGTTACCTGATAGGGCGTACCATTAACAGTAATCGTCCCTTCGGTGGGCAGTCGCGTTAGCGAATAATAGTAGCTGGCATTGCCCGGTTCAGGACTCTTGGCGCTCAGGCCGTGATCGCCTTGCAAGGCAGGCGGTTTGAGCTGTTTGGTGGTCAGGTCAATTGTCATCGGGCCGTCGGCGGCTTGCAACCGCATGACCGATACGTCATCATTCTGGGCGCTCATCGTCCAATTCTCAATCCACACCTTCAGCCGGGGATCGAGTGTCGCGCCTGCTAGTCCTACCGCGCCGCGACTGAACTGCTGCCCTGAATAAAACTGGTTATCGCCAATATTGCTCACGGCAAAGTCGGCAAAGTAGATCTGGTTGGTTGCCCACAACGATTGGCGGGCGGGCAAAGTTGGTGCAATCGCCCGCCGAAAAATGGTGAACTCGAAGCCAAAACGCCGTCCATCTTGTGTGGCAAGATTGCCAGTGTAATACCACCATTCTGTCTGGAAGTCGGGGTGTGCGCCGTAATCCTGCGGAAAAGCAAAGTCTCGCACCTTGAGCGCTCGCGCATAGCCTGTCGTATCGCCGCCACTAAGCGCCGAGACTACATCAGCGCTGTAGGCAGGTTGTGAAGCGCTCTGCGATTGGGTGATACCGAAGAACGCGCCGCCCACAATGACGAGTGCAATTAGGATAATGATGCCAATTTGTCGCTTCAACGGTACGTCCTTAATCCCAATTTGTACTACCCGATTTTGTAGATCGTTTTGTTACTCAAACAGCGTTTGAATCAGCATGTTGTTGGCACTGATCAATTCTTTTTGGTCAGGCCAGAACATTTGGGGTAACTCATCAATGGGAAACCACCATATCCCAAAATGATGTGCGGAGTCACTTGGAACGCCTAGAACCTGTGTGGTTGTGAACAGAAAATAATGCGTCACGATCCAATACTTTTTCTCGTAACTTAAGCGCTCTAACACCGCGAGTTTGCGGATTAGCTGGAGATCCGTTAAGCCCGCTTCTTCTGCGATTTCACGCCGAGCAGTTTGTTCAAGATCTTCCCCCTTTTCCACGCCACCTTTGGGAAGCACATAGTCAGGCCAATTGCCTTCGCGAGCCAACGCAATAAGCACTTGATTGTCCTGATCGCGTCGCACAACAACTCCACCTGCTGAAATCCTTATCAGTGGATTTGTGGGGCGCTGATACCATGTTTCATCGATCATTCTTAGCCTTCCAAATTACTGCTGGCGAATTACCAATCGCCTCGCTATTCAGAACGGATGGCTATCGCGGGCTGGATTCTGCCTAGACGCAGCGCCGGATAGATACCTGCTAGCAGTGAGGCGATTAGGGCAACAGCAACCGCTTGTACAAAAAATTCGGGGCGCAGTTGCAATTGCAGCGTCCAGCCAAAGCTGCGTACATTGATAATATAGACCAGCACCCATGCTAAAACCGATCCGACGGGCAGCGACATGATCCCCGCGATGCTGCCCATCAGCCCCGTTTCGAGCAGTGTCATGCGGAATAGCTGCGAACGGCTCATGCCGTTGGCTCGCATCGTGCCAATTTCGCGGGTGCGTTCCAATTGCAGCGCCATGAGTGCAGAGAGAATGCCGATAAAGGCCACGACGGTTGCCAACAGATTCAGCGCCGTCGTAATGGCAAAGGTCTGGTCGAAGATGACCAACACACTGGATCGCAGATCGCGGTTCGACTGGACAGTGAGTTCCTGAACGCCCGCAAACTTCTCACGCAAAGCTTGGATCACGGTGTTGATGTCTGTGCCGGGTTTGATAAAAGCGGCAACCGTTGAGATCATCCGATCATCGTATAGGCTGTTATAAATCGGTTGACGCATCAAAACCGTTCCCTGATCGCTACCATAGTCGATATTGAACCCAGCAATTGGAAAAGTGTGTTCGCCTCTATCAGTCATCAGCGTGATTGATTGACCCGACTCAATCGGGATCTTGCGGTGGCGGGCGAAGGCTTCCGTTACGATAACCGATCCGTTGCCCATTGCATCCCAGACGGTATTAAAATCGCCAATCGCCCATGCGAAAGGACGATGGCCCTCTGAAATATCCGCATCAATCATGGTCAGGTACACAGGCAACGCATCGCCGGGACGCTGCACTTGTACGTTACGCGCCACGCCGACCATTGCCACTCCCGGCGTATTGCGCACCTGTGTCGCGATTGACGGATCAATCGGAACTTCCTGACGATTGGCGGAGACTGACGGCGGGCTAATTAGAATATCGGCGCGGATTGTGTTGTTAAGCCAGTTTTGTACATCGCTGCGGAAACTGCCCACCATCGCGCTCACCCCGACAATTACGGACACAGCGACCATCAAGGCGGCGACTGCTACTGAAGTTCGACTCAAGGAGCGAATAATGCTGCGCGGAGCCATCAGGCCAAGCACACCCATCAGCCGACCCGTCACCGGACGAATCGCGCCCATGAGCAGCAAAGTGACCAACGGAGTAAGCAGCGAAAAGCCGATCACGATCCCAAATAAGCCTGCAAACCCGATTACTAGATTTGTCAGCGACAAGGCGATAAACGACAGCGCGACGATACCCAACCCTGCCAGCGTCAGCGCCGGGATCGCCCGCCGCACCTTCGACTCGATGTCGCTGCGCTTGAGTGTCCCCGATGGCGGAGTCGTGGTCGCTTCGTAAGCCGGGATCAGTGCTGCCAGAATTGCCGCCCCGACTCCGATCACAACCCCTTTAATCAGCGATAGGATGGGAATAGAAACACTGCGAACGCTAACCGTAAAGTATAGGGTGCTGACCGTCTGTGTCACAACAGCCACCGCGATGCGTCCCATGATGATGCCGAGGATTAAGCCCAATACCGCGCCGACTATACTCAACAGGATGGCTTCCCAAACAATCAACGCAAAAATTTGCCCGCGTGTCACGCCCAGCGCCCGCAGCGTGCCGAGGATCGGGCGGCGCTGCACGACGGAAAATGTCACCGTGTTGTAGATCAGGAACATCCCGACCACTAATGCCAATAAACTCAACGCGGTCAGGCTCAGATTAAAAGCATCGGTCATGCCAGAAATGGCGGTACTGCGGGCAGTTGCCGTCTGGATCGTTGCACCCGGTGGCAAGATAGCAGTGATCTTCGCTAGGAGTGCGTCACCTTCGGCTTTGTCTGGCACAATCAGATCAATCGCCGTCAGGTGTCCGACCATGCCGAGCAATTCCTGAGCCGTACTGACATCCGTGATCAATAGATCCTGCAAGCCCTGTTGCGTCACCGCGTCGGTAGGTCGCAGGAGTCCGGCAATGGTGACAGCGTAACGTTGGGGGCCGTAGCGCAGCGTAATCTTGTCGCCTGTTTTCAGGTTGTATTGGGTGGCAAGCTGTTCTGCCATCAACACAGTATTAGGCTGTGTCAGGAACATCGAAACAGCAGCGGTGCTGGTATTTGAATTGCTGCCCAGATCGAGATAGCCGCGAAATGGCGCTTCGGCGAATGGATCGATGCCGAAGATCCGCAGTGGTTGGTCGTTGAGTTCCAATGCCTGAACATAAGCGGTTACGACGGGCGCAACATTACGCAATCCAAGATCGGTACGCAGCCGAACGTACAGGTCTTCGGGCAAACCTGTTGGCCCACCCGTGATCTGATGCGTGGCACGTCCGGCGATGCTCTCCGTGAACAGGCCAAACGCCCGCGACGCACTGCCGTTCGCCAAATCAATCGCCACAATCATCGCCACACCGAGCGCGACTCCCGCCACAAACATGACGCTTTGAAAGGGTCGTCGCCGGATCGAACGCAGCATAACACGCCACAGCGCGTCGGTTAATTCGGGCATCGGTTCAGCTTTCTATCAACGACTATTACTCAGGGATGTTTATTATTGAGTTCGGAATCCGTGACCAGCTTGCCTTCGCTCACGTGATAAACCATGTTGGCATACGGCACGACTTCGGGGTTGTGAGTCGCCATGATCAACGTTTTGCCTGCGTCACGGGTCAGTTCAAGCAGCAGATGCAGCACCGTTTCGCCTGTATCCTCATCAAGATTCCCAGTGGGTTCATCGGCAAGAATGAGCAGCGGTTGGTGAACTAGCGCCCGCGCAATGGCAACGCGCTGCTGTTCGCCACCGGAAAGTTTATCGGGATAGGTATTGGCACGCGCTCCCAAACCCACTCGTTCCAGCAACACGCGTGAGGCTTTTTCGCCTTCGCGACGGCTGTTGCCGCGCAGTTCATAGGGTAGGCTGATATTTTCGAGGGCGGTCAAAGTCGGGATGAGATTGAAGAACTGGAAGATATAGCCAATATTATCGCGACGAAACAGCGTCAGGTCGCGCTCGTTGAGTCGGGTAATGCACGTATCTTTGATCCAGACTTCGCCTGCGCTTGCCACATCAATCCCGCCAATAAGGTTGAGCAAGGTGCTTTTACCGCTGCCACTCTTGCCAAGCAGCACCGTAAACTGGCCTTCCTGAATGTCGGTATCTAGCGCATGAAGCACGACACGTAAGTGTCCAGCTTCCTCATAGCTTTTGGTAAGGTTGCGAAGCCTAACAAGGGGTGGTTTGGAAGAGTCAAGGCTGCTTACAGGGCTAGCAGAGGTCGAGAGGCTGACAGTCATCGCAACGTCCTCGGTTTTTAAAAACACATCGCTACTTCGACAAACATTGTATTTGAGAAAAATTGTACAATCTTAATCTAACAATGTCAACCAGCGATAATCCTCGCAAGTACAGCCGCACCTTACCGCAACCTTGATCTCGCTTGCGCGTAATAACTAATAGAAATCACATCCGCATAGTGAGGCAACAGGAAAGAACATGGAGGGGGAAATCGATGCAGAGCAATAATGGTAGGCGAGTAGGTCAAACGTTTGGCTTGATTCTGATCGGGCTGGGGATTCTGTTCATGCTTGGAACCGTCTTCAATATCAATATGTCTGGTCTGTTCAGGCTTGGCTGGCCGTTTTTCATCATTGTTCCGGGGATCGGGCTGGCAACAGCAGGTGTGATGGGCGGCAAATCAACATCACCGCTGACCATCTTTGGCAGTGTGGTAACGACAGTCGGCCTGATCTTGCTGTACCAGTCCACATTTAATCACTGGCAAAGCTGGGCCTATGCTTGGACTCTGCTGCCCGTTGGCGCGGGCGCAGGGATGTACATTCACGGCACGATCAACGATGAGCCAGACTTGGCCCGCAATGGCTTACGCGTTGCCATGACCGGATTGGTACTGTTTGCGATCTTCTGGGTCTTCTTTGAACTGCTCATCGGGATCAGCGGGTTCCACAACGCATCATTGGGCAAAATCTTTGGCCCACTGCTGCTCATTGGGCTAGGTGGCTATGTATTGCTTCGTCAACCGCGAACGAAGCAGAAACGCTAGGAGAATCAAAATGCAAGACGTAAAAACCAAGAATAGCGGATTTCAACCTGTGATGCGGTACCGTTCCTTATTCTGGCCTCTGCTGTTGATTTTGATTGGCGGCGTGTGGCTGTTGCAAAACTTCGGCATAATTACCGGAGCGAACATTGCGGCTTTGCTGCGACTGTGGCCTATACTACTCATCGTCGGTGGCGTTGAAATACTATTGGCTCCGCGACAGCCACGACTTGCCGCCTTCATTGGCGTTGGAGCGCTGGTTGCTGCGTTGGGGATTGCACTAGTTGGCCCTGCCTTTGGGTTAGGCAAGGTTGAGGTTACAACTAAAGAATTTACTGCGCCGTTGGACAAAGCCACTGCTGCCCGTGTCGATTTGAATCTTTCGGTAGGCAAGGCCAACGTTGCAGCGTTGCTCGACTCGCCAAACCTGATCGATGCTAACCTGACCTATGTTGGCGCAATAGATTTTAAGGTGAGCGGTGACACAGACAAAAGGGTCACGCTCAAGCAAAGCGAGAATTCAGGTTGGAACTGGTTCAATACCTTTGACAACAATGAACTTCAATGGAATGTTGCATTGAATCCGACAATCCCGCTAGCCCTAAACATCAAAGGTGGTGTCGGGCCAAGCACTCTAGAGCTTGGCAAGCTCAACCTTGCCAGTCTGTCCATTAACGCTGGCGTGGGCGAATCTACGTTGACGCTGCCTGCCAGTGACAAAACCTACAACGTTACCATTGATGGTGGTGTAGGTGGCATCAATGCGACACTCCCGGCAAATACTTCAGTCAACATCAGCATCAATGGTGGTGTGGGCAATGCCACCCTTGATGTGCCTGCCGATGCCGCAGTGCAGGTGATTTCTAATTCTGGCCTCGGCAAAATCAATGTCCCGTCTAACTTTACACTCCTCACTGACGGAAGTGGTAAAAACCGCAATGGCACTTATGAAACGCCCGACTTTAGCAGTGCCAAAAACAAGATTGTGATCACCTATGACGGCGGTGTGGGCAATCTAACAATACGCTGAAAGTCTCGATTTTGCTATTGATTAAGGAGATAGCATGTCGTCAGAACAAATTGTTCGTGAAACGTTGGCCGCAATAGAAGCCCACGATCTGAATAAAGCGGCTGGCTATGCAGCGGATAATCTGATTGTGAGGGATAGGACTCTTCCCAATACGTTAGATAAAAATACTTTCTTCACGCAGATGGGGGCTATCCTTCAGGCCTTTCCCGATTGGAAATATGAGATTGGGGAGTTGGTTAGCCAAAACAATCAAGTTACGGTCACGGTGAGAGCGCTGGCAACCCATAGCAATCCACTGCAACTACCGGGGCTGCCTCCGATTGCCGCTACTGGCAACCACGTCAATGTGCCAGATAAGTTCATTTTTACCGTGACCGATGACAAGATCTCGGCACTGGTGATTGACTCGCCGCCGCATGGTGGTGCGGCTGAAATGTTGCGACAGCTTGGTATTACTTTGCCATCGCGGTTGTGATATTGATACCAATAGGGGATATGGCAAAGCTATCCCCGTAACCCCGTTGCTGTATAGCTGAAAGCGAACCATTAAAGGGAAAACGGTCTCCAGCAGAGGCATATAAAAGAGGGGCAGCAAGGTCAATGTAAACGACCCAACTGCCCCTCTTTTTAGTGGTATTTAGCCTGAACTACAGAGCGATACTTTGCAGCCCATAGCCGACTTCGATCTGCTCCGACGAGTAACCGAGATTGCCCAGCACATCGCTTGCCGTTTGACCCGGAGTATAGGTGCAAAATAACTCACAAAACTCATCTTCATCCAGAATCAGTTCGGAGCCTTCGGGCAGCAGGCAATGTTTGGTTCCGTTGCGCCCGCCGAGTGTTTCCTGATACGCTCCACATTCGAAGAAGCCAACGATCAAGCCGTTCGCGTCAGTAGGCAGGCTCAACGGTACATCTGCCATGCGGTGTGTGGGGTAAATATCATCACGATCACAGGTCAGGCCAGCCAAACGCCCCTGATTAAAGGGCGAGTCCCAGTGATTCACAGGCAGTACTTTGAACTCATCACCGAGCGCCCAAGCATCCGGGAAGTTGCTCATGATGCTGCCATCAATTAGGTAAAATGGTAGGCCATCATCTGCCATTTTGACCTTGACAATGTTGAACAGTTTGCAGGCATGATCTTCTACCAGATAACGCCCCGGCTCAACGATCAGATCGGGAACAGGTACCCCTTCTTCTTCACAAACTGCTAGCACAGTTTCCAACACCTTGATCATGAGCACCTGAAAGTCAACGCCGCTGTTCCGACCCGGCAAACCGCCGCCCAGATTGAAGCGATGCAAAGTCGGGGCGATACGGTATAGATGTGCATACTGGCGCAAACTGTTACGTAATACTGATTGATAGGCTTCGCTCTTTTTCATCGAAACAGTTTGCATAGCGTGGAACGTGGTCAAATACAGCGTTTCGACTTCCATGACACGCTGGGCTGCCCATTCCAGATCCTGTGGTGTCATGCCGAACCGATTCAGATCCTTGGACTCGGTACGAGAGCGCAGTCCAACCTCAAAGGTCATGCCACTTTCGGCAAAAACCTCTATTTCATCCAACGCATCAAAGATCGGCACAACGTGCCGGAATCCCTCGCGACGCAGCCGAAGCAGGTTGCGGGTGTAGGCCGGGATTTTAAACCCGTTGGCGAACACGGTACGGTTGCTATCTATCCAACCAGCCTGATACGCATGGCGAACCACATCCACATCGAAGTTCGTGGAACACTCATGTGCCGCGCCCATCTGTAACAGGGTACGGGCGACTGGCTCAGAGGGGTTTGCTTTACTCGCATACGCAATGGTCAATTCACCGGGGAAGTCTGTCTGTTCTTTGGCAATATTGAACCAGCGCTTAAGCTGTTCGTAGTTATCGCGTAAGGCAGGCAGGCGGCGAATGTACAGGGGCGTAGACGGCATTTCGATACGACCCCGGCTGTTAACAGGTCGCTGTATCAGTGACATTAGATCAATGTCTTGATAGAACAATCTACCATTGGAAACGTTAAAGCCGGATGGAAGGGTCGGCGTGGGCTGGTTGAGCAACCGAACACGGGAGTCAATTTGCGAATCGGGTGAAGCGATCATTCTCCTCTTTCTTTACCTCTTGTGCGCTTTCGCACGAGTGTCTGAACAAACCGGAAGATAAGTACCAGACAGCAAAATCGCCACTCTCGGCGGTGGCGACAGGAATCAGCGCTTGGTAAAGCGAAGCGAATGATCCTTGAGGCCGCTAGAAGTGGGCATGTAGCAACATCACCAACTTATTGTTAGTGTGCTGCAAAATGGTGGCCTCGACGGGCCTTGTAATGTTAAACAGCATATAACCTTGCGGTCTAATTGCCAGATGTTCTCAATAATAAATCGATTATTTCAAATGTCAATACCTACAGAGAATTTGTTACAAAAATTACACCCATTAGTAGGGGGAGCATCAAATCCATCCTGTGAGAACTTGATGAAGAACCCCCACTAATGGGTGTATAAAATTTTAGATGTGACTAAGGCCATATTTCAAGGCAAAAGTACGCCAAATTTGGCATAGAATAGAAGGTGGCTACGACTGTGGCCCTACATGTACGTCTGCCTCATTTTCCAGCACACACAGCACCGCCGAGTTATCCTGTTCGCCGTTTCCCAGTTCGACCATTTCCTGAAACATCGTGCGCGTCAGATCGCTGATGGGCGTAGGAGTCTCGTATGTTTTGCCTGTCTCGACAACAATGTTCAAATCCTTAAGCTGCATGTGGGCTTTGAAGCCCGGAGTACGGTTGCCCTGTGCCAAACGTGACGGCTTGTTGTCCAGAGTCCAGCATTGCGCCGCACCGCCTTTGATCGCTTCCGCTACTTTGAACGGATCGACTCCACATTTCTGGGCAAAAACCATCAATTCTGCCAGCGCTGCCATCTGCGCCCCAACCATGATCTGATTGGCGGCTTTGGCGATCTGGCCCGCACCACTATCCCCAACCAACATCCAACTTTTGCCCATCGCCTTGAATAACGGCACTGCCTGATCAAAAGCCGCTTGTGTGCCACCGACCATAAAAACCAGTGTGCCTTGCTGTGCGCCAATCTGTCCGCCACTGACGGGTGCATCTAAAGCGGCAACGTTGACCTTTGCCAGTTCGACAGCCAGCTTACGGGCAGTTTCCGGCTTGATCGTGCTGTTGTCGATATAGATCAACCCTTCATGCGATCCTTCAACAATGCCGTTGCTCCCTAGCACAACCTGTTCTACATCGGGCGAGTCTGGCAGGTTCGTAAACACGACATCGACCTGTTGTGCGACTTCTTTTGCCGATCCAGCAGCGGTTGCGCCTTCCGCTACCAGTTGATCGACTATAGCGTGGCTGCGGTTGTGAACAACCACTGGATAGCCTGCCTTGAGTAAATTGCGAGCCATTGCCGAACCCATAAGGCCCAGCCCGATATAACCAATGCGAGTCATTTTGGCTGCTCCCGATATTTTACATAATTGTGGGCTTCAAAACGCGATAGCTCTAATTTGTCGATACTTTCAGCAGCGGGTCGTGTCCCCCGGCGTGCGACAAGATAACTCAAGTAGCCGATTGGCCCTAACATAAAAGTCAGGAACAACACAATCCCCGCCAGCCACACGTTGACCTGACGTTCGCGACTGTCCAGATAGATCCTGCGTCCGACAAAAAGATCGAAGGTGAGGAGATGTACCCACGCAATGGTCGCACCCAGCGGCGTACCGAGCAATGGCGCAATGCCCACTAGAGTCGGGTTGGCAAACAGTGGTATGATCTGCCCAATATTGGGAATGACCAGAACAGCATATAGAAGCGCAGGGATAGCCACTACCAATGGCGAGTGCATAATGGTACGGGTAAGCTGCCATTTCGGGGCTACAATCATCATCAGCCAGAACGGTAGGACAATTAGCGAACTAAATAGAAACAGTATATCCATCTTTTACTCATGCAAAATGCGCCTTTGATTTGAAGATACAGACGGCGCGATTATAAACGATTTGCGCCAATGGGCGGAATGCCAATTGACACAGACAAGACACAGCGAGAGAATATACGGTTACGTTTGTATCGTTTACCAAATAGATCGCATACAGATCCTAAAGGAGATTTAATAGTGACAGCACAGCGTCAGTCCACCACGTCGTTGGACACGCCAGTTTTCGCGGTTCCCGATGAGGCGCTCGTTTCCGTCAATAACTATCCATCGACTCAACTTGACATTCCGCCTTCCAAGATGTTCATCATTAAGAAGTCGCTGGATGTGTACAAAGCCAAGTATGGAACTGATGCGCCAACCTTCGATGCGTCACAGGGCGATGGTGGAGCCAGCTTGCCCGGTGTGCCGAAGGCGCTGCTGGATCGGGCGCATGAGATGCAAAAGGAGCATGGCACTGGCTACGACTTTGGCTATGGCACTGACAATTTCCGCAAAATGACTGCTGAGAAATACTGGCAATTAGACGCTTCAACGGGCTATGGCCCCGCCAATATTGTTGCCACCGACGGCGGGCGAGATGGACTGCTCAAGGCGTATCAGGCCATGACAACGCTCGGAACAGGGCGGGTTGGCGATGCGATCCTTGTTTCGCGTGTCCCTTGGATCAGCTATAGCTGGGGGCCGTATGGGATCGGTCAGAACGTGCTGCTTGCACCCGGTCAGGAAGACAGTGCGTGGCAGTATACCGAAGACGGATTGGCGGCTTCCGTCGATTTTTGTGCCAAGAACGGCGGGCGCAAGATCGCGGGGGTGGTGATTACGTCGCCCGATAACCCAACAGGCCGTACACTTTCCATGCAGCGCCAGATCGAACTGGCTCATAAGGCGCTCGATTTGGGTATCCCGTTTGTGTTGTTCGACTGGATTTACCACTGGGTCACAGATGGCAGCCCCGCCAATATCAACGAAGTGTTGAACGCCTTTAGCGTAGAAGAACGCAAAAAGCTAATCTTCCTTGATGGCCTAACCAAATCGCTGGGCGCATCAAACATTCGCGCCGCGCATCTGGTCGCTTCCACCGACGTATGCAAGTTCATTGTCAGCCGCGCCTCACATGGTGTGCTGCCCAATTTCTACGGACAGGCTGTAGCGATGGCAGCTTACGAACAGGGCTTCGGCGTTGCTGCCGCGCCCATCATTGAGCCGACCAACGCTAGCCGCAAGATTATACGTAAGTTTCTGCAAGATAAGGGCTACCAGCACATTCTGGGCGATGGCTACTATGCGTTCATCAATTGCACCGAAGCCATTGAGCGCGGTGGCAAAGCCAGTTCGGACGATTTTGGCGCTTATATCGCGGAAAATTTCGGGCTTGCTGTGATCCCCGGTATTCATTTTTCTGAAGCGGGCAAGAATTGGATTCGCTTCTCTTACGCACTGCCGCCAGAAAAAACCGAGAAGGCGATTATCCGCTTCGATGAGGCGTATAAGTCACTTTAAACCAATACAACAGCAGTTGACTTTACCTTGACCCATAGGAATCATAAAAATCACCCATAAAAAGTCGAGGTGGGGTACACTGCTGTCGTTATATTGATCCACATTTTGATCCACCAAGCAAGGATAAGTGCTGGTGAAAAAGAAAGTGCGTTCCCCACAAGACACTTTAACGCCTCAGACCCACGACCAAAAACATATTCTCATCCTCACCGCCGACACAGGACTCGGACATCGCAGCACCGCCAAAGCCATCACACTGGCACTCGAAGAAACTTACGGCGCCAACTGTACCATTGATACCGTTAACCCCATGGATCACGAACGGGCATCAGTCTTTCTACGCAACAGCCAAGCGGATTACGACAGAATGGTGCGCGATCTGCCTGAAATCTATCGCTTCGGCTATAAAGCCATCGACTCACCATTGCCCAACGCCATCATTGAAAGTGCCTTCACCGTCATGCTGTTCGAGGCAATTTACGATATTGTGAAGGAGTATCGGCCTGACGTAATCGTGGATACCTACGAAAGCTATCTTGCACCGCTGGATGCCGTATTCACGATCAACAGGCGACACATTCCGGTCATTACCGTTGTAACCGATTTGGCTACGGTTCACCGCACATGGTTTAACACCGTGACCGATCTATGCTGTGTTCCTACGCAGATTGTCTTTGATTTGGCGGTTGGACTTGGCCTCGCGCCGGATAAAGTCAAAGTGACGGGTATTCCAGTGAACCCGGCGTTTGCAAAGGAGACTCGCGACCCGGCGGCGATCCGTGCGGAGTTGGGCTGGCGATCCGATCTAACGACGGTGCTGGCTGTCGGTGGCACACGGGTTAACCATCTGGACGAAGCACTCAATGTCTTGAATCACAGCGGGCTGCCACTGCAACTGATTGTGGTGGCTGGAGGCGACGACGAGCGCTATCAGCAGTTTCGCGATACCACATGGCACGCCGTTACTCATCTCTACAATCTTGTCGATAACATGCCGTCAATGCTGCGTGCCGCCGATCTCGTCATATGCAAGGCGGGCGGTCTGATCGTTACTGAAGCACTGGCCTGCGGGTTGCCGCTGCTGTTGGTTGATCTTATTCAGGGGCAGGAAACAGGCAACATGGACTATGTGGTAAATGGGGGTGCAGGCGAGTTCGCCAATACTCCTATTGAAGCGCTGGAGATCATGTATCATTGGTTGGACAAGGGCGGCGAACTACTGGCGCAGCGAGCGCAGCAAGCGCGAAGTATGGGTCATCCACGTTCGGCGTATGATATTGCAGAGATGATCTGGACACTGGCTCAGAGCAATACTGATGCTGCGCCGTCTCGCAGTGTAGTCAGCCTGAAAACACTCACAGAATTGCTGAACAACTTTAACGTTCCTTGGGGAGATGGCGGTTCATCCTGAGGGTTAGGTTGATAGTCGCCCGCAATGCTGAAAAGCAAGTACGGGATAACAATGCTTAATGCCAGAGAGCAATAATAATTGTGGCTGTATATTTAATGCTGTAATCCAGTTCAGAAAGTGGCGCAAGAATAGGTTACGATGCTATCGGTTGACTCGGAGCGAGTGCGCTGGCACTGGACCACACCAATCGGTTTTCCACGCAATGTCGTGCAGATCTATATCCTAACAATTATTAGGGTTAAGGTGTAGGTGTTGCCGTTGTCAATGGTGTAGCGGTCAGGATCGGCGTTGCTGTGACGTAGGCCGTTACGGGTTCCACACTGTAGACCAGCCCATCATTTTCCGCAAGATAGCCTAGAAAGTGAGGTTCGCCGGGTTGGCCTACACCGGAAACTGCCAGCCAGACATAGCCCTGATTACACACTTCGACCCGATCAACCCAAAATCGACTGTTTGCAGGCAGCAACCCGTCGAATTCCAATGTGGGACTATTAACATAATTTTCTTGGTCCAACCTTGAATTGATGTCGGGTTGAATATGGACTCGCACCCCTGAATCGCGGATAACCACACCGAACATCCCACTCGTAAAGCGTGTGTGTGGCGCACCGGGACAATCGAATGACGTGACGATAGGCGGTGTGGGCGAACGGGATGGCGGTATCGGTGATGGAGTCAGCCGACTAACTGGGACGATATAATATTTGGTCGAATCTCCCTCGGCGACCCAGCCTTTGACCCCATTCTCGGCACTGATCTGCCACCATAGATAGCCATCAGCGCAAGTAGGGCCACTGATAACGTTGAAGACAACACCCTCTGGCAAATTGCCAATAAATTTACCAGTTGTGCCAGCTTTGTCCCGAAGACGGATGGAGTTGGGCGTTCTGCCTTGCGCTGCCGGACGTACAATCGCGGCGATCCCAACTGCCAACGCCGTCGGAGGTGCATTCCCACATTTGGTCTGAACGATAGCAACCGTCGGAGTCAGCGTTTCAGTGGGGGTGCTCGTGATCCCATTGTTTAGCGGCTCAACGAAATAGCTGGCGGTTGTCCCTTCGGCAACCCAACCATTAACACCGTTATCAACATTGATCTGCCACCACAGATAGCCATCTGCACAGGCTGGCCCAGCGACAACCAAAAACTGATCATTGAGGCCAAGCTGCATAACCTCCACGCCTTGTTTGCTGGGCATCTGGCGGACTCGCAGTGGCGAAAGATACTGTTCTACCGGGACAGGCGTAACGTGAGCACGCATTCCGATCAGTAAACGGGTTGACGGCGTGCCGGGACAGCTTGTTGGCTGTGCATGAACCTGAGATCTGATCATCATTAGTGCCATAATCACTACTACAGAAAGAACCATGAGCGATCTTTTTCGCACCGTTACACTGCTGAAACGAGCTAGACATAACCGAATTTTATCGCTCATATTATTCAATGCTTCCCGTGCGGAATCACCCGCTTGACACGCTTGACCAACCCAATACACTTTATTATATGCAACAAATCATCACGGCGAAACTGAAATTAATCACCAGCCCAGCCCAGTATCAGGCGTTACGGACAACGCAGCTGGCCTATCGGGATGCCTTGAATCT
>JBDTVG010000065.1:0-6471 GCA_040007395.1 Chloroflexota bacterium | reverse complement strand
GAGCAAGCGCTTGCTTCATCGTCTTGCCCCGGCTTAATTTTCAAACACGCTCTAACTTCTTGATTACAGAAGTTTGGCCGATTAGCACTGAGATGACTTCTAGATTGACAGCTCAGGACTCGGCTGCATTAGCATCGTCGTTTTTTCTAGTTGCACGTAAGCGAAGTGATGAAAATCTAGGTAACTATGCCACTGATGTGCTGCCCTACATGCAGCGAATTGTCCGTGAACGCATTGGCTTCTTTCTGGAGTCTGGTATTACTGGAGCAGACCTAAACATTGCCACAGTTGGTGCCGGACTTGCGCCGTATACCCGCTATGCCCGTGTCGAACTGCCCAACGGCGAAGAACTCACCGCCGATAAATACCTTAATGAGGTGCAGGCCGAAGTCGTCCGCGTGCTGCTTGGCGAGGCGGCAAACGCCGACAAACCGACGCAGTATTACATCATTGCGCGTGAGAACTACGGCGAAGCGTGGGTCGATTTCGACGAGGCCAATAACCTCGCCCGTGCCACTGGGATCGAACTGGATACAGGCGCAACGGCACTCACCCGCGGGAATGCGGCGTTAGTCGAAAAGAAGGGCGCGAAAGTCCGTCTGCGCGATTACACCGAACGCGGCAGTGATGAGCATCTTGGGCTGCCCGCCCTCGAACGGGTCAAAGCACCGCTGATCGATGTCCTGCATCGTCTGTTGTGGCTGACCGAAAATGACAACAGCGCGATCGACTCGCTGCTCAATGAGTCCATGCCTGACCGTTATTTGCTGCGGGTCGTCGCGCAGAGTCTGGCGGGCAAGGCGCTCGCCTCCGAGCCGACTCCGGGCGCGATGCGTGATGAGCGTACCAGCGAACAGCGGGCAATTGGAATACTTCTGGCATCTTGGCGGCGGATTGTAGACGAAGGCAAGATGCTGTGACGTTGTAATAAAACAAGGCTATAATTAAAGCGAAAGCCACTTAGTAAGCCTGTTGTGCCGATCATGAGGGGGTGTTATGACCGACCAAAGCGAGTCAACTTCTGATGTCGTTCCGCAGTCACCGTTTGAGAGTATCAAACGCATCGATCCCGATGGGAATGAATTCTGGTCGGCACGGGATTTAATGCCTTTGTTGGAATATGCAAGTTGGCAATGGTTCAAACCTGTTTTGCTCAAAGCACAAATTGCTTGCGAAAACAGTGGGCGAGATACAGACGACCATTTCATGCTAGGCCTTAAAATGGTCACTATCGGTTCAGATGCAAAACGCGAAATCGAGGACATGCATTTATCTCGGTATGCTTGCTATTTGGTAGTTCAGAATGCTGATCCATCGAAAGGCGTGGTTGCATTAGGCCAGACCTATTTTGCCGTACAAACGCACCGTCAAGAAGTTGCTGATGAAACCGTACTTGCTGAACTCATTGAAAATCAGCGCCGTTTGCGACTTCGCCAAAAAGTGACACAGCAGAACACAGAGTTAGCTTCAACTGCTAAGGGCGCAGGTGTAATTACTCCGCTGGATTTTGCCATTTTCCAAGATCATGGCTATAAGGGACTGTACAACGGTCTAACGGCAAAAGACATTCACAAGCGGAAGAATCTCAAAAAGAGCCAGCATATCCTCGACCATATGGGCACGATTGAGTTAGCCGCGAACCTTTTCCGCAGTACGCAAGCAGAAGACAAACTGCGTCGGGAGAATATCAAGGGGAAAGCAAACGCCAATCAAGTTCACTATGAAGCTGGTGGTGTAGTTCGCCGTGCGATTCAGGAACTCGGCGGCACCATGCCCGAAGATCTGCCGACAGCGGATAGTATCAAGAAACTTAAAAGTGAGGAGAAAAAGCGACTAAACGCCCCTAAACAGCAACAGTCGGAAAAAGACGAATAATACGAGATTAGGCCAACATCATGGATTATGCGGTCAAAATTAAAGAAGCCCGCTCATTGATCGATCAGGGCTTATTCACCCAGACGGTAACGACTCTTGGTTCGGTGCTCGAAAACCTCTATATCGACTTTTACCAAGATGTTCTCAAAGCGCTACCACCTGCCCAGCGCCAAGTACTGACTCAGCGTGAAACGAGTTTCACCAGCGAGGGCGACAGGTCAGCCCGTGAAAAAGGCTTTGCCGGACTATCACTTGGCGGTAAGACGAAGTTCTTCCATGAAAATAACTTCGTTGAAGCCGCCGAAAAAGTCCTCAAGCGCGAATTCCTGCATTTTCGTACCTTTGATCCGCGCCTGTTCACGAAAATACGCAACGATCTGACTCACGGCGACGACACCGTGGAAAAGGATGAGGCAGAACTGTTCTTCTCGCAGTTGCGGGTACTGCTGCTGGAAGTTGGCTATCTACGCAAACCTGAAACCCATCCCTTAGCCGTCGATGCGTCGGGGTTACGGTCATGGAAGGAAAATGGTGTCTTGCCGCATGAGGACATCCGCAAGGGTGATTTGCGGATGGATACTTATGCCGCCAATCTCTGGGGTGTGGCCCGTCAAGATCCCAATACACCCGCCGTCTATCTGGATGCCCACAAGTTCTTTGAGCAGACTTACTTAACCAAAGCTTTGCACGGCTTACTGCACGACGTACTACAGGTTATGGCAGGCGGTCACGGCGACCGTGTGCTGCAACTGCGAACGCCATTCGGCGGCGGAAAGACCCACTCGCTGATCGCCCTGTATCACGTCACCCGCAACCGGGCTGAGATCGCTCAAGATAAAACCCTAAAAGAAATGATCCGTGACCTACCCGATCCCGGTGAGTGTGCAGTGGCGGCGATCCAGTGCGAAAAATTCGATGTGTTGAAAGGGCGCGACACTCCCGAAGGGTTGCACATCCACACATTATGGGGTGAAATTGCTTACCAATTAGGCGCATCTTTGGGCAATGGTGAAGTTGCCTACGAATATGTGCGCGAGTCCGACGAAGGTTACATCGCTCCGGCTGGTGAGTTAATCGGCACCCTCCTGCGTGATCTGGCCCATCCCGCGCTTATCCTGCTGGATGAAGTTCTGAACCATATTGAAAATGCGCTGGCTGTTCAGGTAGGAGATAGCAACCTGGGCCGCCAATTGATGGTTTTCGTCAAGAACCTGACTGAAGAAGTCGCGGCCTGTTCTGACGTTGCGCTGGTCTACTCCCTGCAAGCCAGTGTCGGTGAGGCGGCAGGTTCAGAGAATCTGCTCTCTATGCTGGATCATCTGGTTTCTCGCGTCGATGCCAAGCGTGAGCCAGTCACGGGTACAGAGATTATGAGCGTGGTGCAGCGGCGTTTGTTTGCGGAATTGGGGAACGAAGATGTTGCTCGCCAAGTTGCCGCCACTTATGCTGAATCGTACAAAAAAGCGCGTCAGGCGGCAGGTGGCCTTTCGGGTGACGATCAGCACCAGATCGCCCAGGAAGCACAGCAGATGGCGGAGCGCATTATGCAAAGCTATCCGTTGCATCCCGATTTGCTCGACTTGATGTATCACCGTTGGGGATCGCTGCCAAGCTACCAGCGAACGCGGGGCCCACTGCAATTTCTCGCCAGTGTCGTCTACGATCTGTGGGAACACGGGCGCGATCTGCAACCGCTGATCGGGCCGGGTGACGTTCCAATGGAGATGGACAACACGCGGAACACGTTTTTTACGCAGGTGGGGCAGCGCGAGAACTACAATTCTGTGATGGATGCCGACCTAATTGGGGCCAATGCGCGGGTTAAAGTTGTTGACAGTCGCATGGCTTCCGACAGCCCTGCTTTGCAGCGGTATCGGGTGGGGACGCGCTTGGCGACCAGCATTATGTTGTATTCTTTCGGCGCGAAACAGGGTGAAGAACGCGGTGTTTCTGAACCTGATCTCTTGCAAGCGGCGATTGTGCCAGGGCTGGATCGGATGTCATTGAAAACGGCGCTCGACGATCTACGCCAAGGGCTGTTATACATGCACTACACGGGACGGCGTTACCGCTTCGAGACGCAGCCCAATCTCAATAAACTTATCGATGATGAGACCAAGAAGTTTGAGTTAGACGAAGTTCAAGGACGTGTCAAGAAAGCGCTCGAAGAAGCGTTACAGGGTGTGTCAGGTGTCGTCCTGTGGCCTGAAAGTTCAGGGCGTATCAATGATCATGTGGCCTTATTTCAGGTGGTCTATTTGCCACTGAGTTGGGTCAATGATTCTGACGAAAGCATCTTGCGCAGCAAACTCACCGAATGGCTCGACTACTGCGACCGCACCCGTCGCGATTATAAGAACGGGTTGGCCTTTGCCATTCCCGGTTACCTGGCAAGCGAAAGTATTTACGGCGCTGCCCGCGAAACCTTGGCGATTGCCTCGCTGCTCAAAGACAGAAGCCGCTTCAATTTCAGCCCAGAACAATTAACTGAGCTGCGTGACCGGGAGAATGCGGCTAAGGATCGGCTCAAAAATGGCATCGTGAGCCTATACGATAAAGTTGCTGTGCCTGTGGCGCGGAAAGAAGGAGATAGCACTCCCTATTCGTGGCGTTTGCTCGATCTGCAAAGCAGGAACGAAAGCAGCCCACACAATCGCGTCATGGGTGTTCTCAAGGAAGCCTACCTGATCTTTGACAGTATTAAGCCAGATAAACTCATCTCGCTCACTGGACTGGGGATACAATCCCAACTGATCGAAACGGGTCAATTGGTCGCTTGGTTCTTTTCCGTTCTGGATTTTACATGCCTGACGAGTGCGACAGCCGTGCAAACCGCCATTACCCTCGGTGTGCATGACGGAAAATTCGGCTACACTGCCGTCGTTAATGTTAATGGGGATCAAGTTGAGTTCCCAAACCCTGCACTGGTCTACATTGATCGTCCGTTGCGTTCCGATGAAGTTGATTTGAGCCAGACATACTTGATTGACGCTACCGTTGCACGGCAGGCAATCTATGTGCCCCCGGTGGAGCCTGCTGCCACATTATCAAACAGCACCCCTCAATCAGGCACCTCAGGTGATACATCAAATTCTACAACTACCATATCTCCACTGATCCCAATATCTGGAAGTAAACAAAAAAAGGTTTATACCCTATCTGCAACAGCGGATAAAGGTAAAGCGTTCGGCTCATGTTAACTGCGGGTGCAAAGCGACTAGGGCAGCAATGAAATCGGGCGTGATGCGCTTAAGGTTAATGTGAAACTCGCACATAGCGAGATAGCTGGCGAGGAATTTCTTGTGAACACCCCGAAACAAGCGCATGAAGTTCCGAACCAGGGTCCACATACCTTCAACCGTATTGATATGGACTTCACGGATACCATCTCCATCGTCATCTCGCGCCCATTCCTTTCGGGCATGAGCCACCGTTGCATGAGGCCGGTCAACATGGTTATAGCCTTGCCATTCATCGGTATACACTTGCGTATTGTCTTGAGTAAACTGCTCAACATGGGCACACAAGGTTTGGCCGTCAGTACGTTCGACCATGCGTAGGCGTACTTTCCCACTTTCCCCGTAGGGTGCGCCAACTCTATCCGGGACATACACGCGCAGCACTAGGCCATTCATCGACCTGCTTGATGGACAAGGGGTTGACTGAAGTACGACGCTGTAATATTGAATTTTAAGGGTCCTCGATGCCAGATATGGGCAAACGGACGTGCATTTTCGATGGTGAAGTCGGTCGGTCGGTCAGGTTGCGGACTGCGGCTTTGGTCGCTTCGGAGAACAAGCGCTTGGCCATGTGATTGAGCGCGCCGTAACTCAGTCAAGGTTTCGGGGC
Organism: Chloroflexota bacterium; assembly: GCA_040007395.1. Lineage (GTDB taxonomy): Bacteria > Chloroflexota > Anaerolineae > Aggregatilineales > UBA2796 > DATGFK01. The sequence goes on along the minus strand of JBDTVG010000065.1, from coordinate 747 downwards.
CGTCGAGTGTGTAGCAGACAACAGAGTCCCCCCGAATGACCTCGACCGATTTCTCTTTGTCAGCGAATCCCGCTTCTTCTAGAAATTGCTTGACAACAAAATCGGGATCCTGACGGTCAGAGGTATCAAGAATCAAAGAATGGTGCAGCCGAATAGGGTTCATTATGGTGCCAGTACTGACACAATGTTTACCCAAATAGGTAGGCTACTGGCTAGGCAGCCTCCCGATAGTAGTCGCGAATCAGTCCACCCAGGACTTTCCGATGGCGAATCGGACCATCGAGTGAACCCTGTGTGTAGGGAATCGGCGTTTGTTGATGAAGACCTTGATGGGGTCGCGCCCGGTTGTAATAGTTGACATAGTCACTCAAAACACCATTCAACGAGCGCCGACTAAATATCAACAAATGATCCAGGCACTCCTCGCGCACCGAGCGAATCCACCGTTCCGCATAAGCATTGGCATTGGGTGCCTGAGGCGGAGTGAGCACGATCGCGATCCCTTCTGACTCAAACACAGCGTCGAAGGACGCCGTAAACTTCGTGTCTCGGTCATGGATCAAGTCGTGTCGAGGGGATGGTGGGCTATCCTGAAGTTTCCATACGAATTGACGCGCCTGCTGGGTCACCCAAGCCGAGGTCGGCTGGGTCGTACAGCCCGCCAGATGAACCTGACGCGTATTCAGTTCAATGAAGAATAAGACATAGACGGTTTGCAACCAGACCGTTTCCACAGTAAAAAAGTCG
>JBDTVG010000064.1:0-15890 GCA_040007395.1 Chloroflexota bacterium | reverse complement strand
TCTCCGCACTTAACGTTGGTTCCTTTGGCTTGTGCGTAAGTGCCAGATAGTGGAGAACGACCCAGTAAAGCCAACTCAAGCAAAGCAACGACACATAAGAGAGCCAATTTACCGATAGACTTACTGCTCATTTTCTCTCCAATTTAATTTGTGGCAACTTCGACCTGAAACGCGGTTGGGGCTGGCTTATCAGGCTGCATCAAGTCAATGCGAAATAGTCCGATTGTGTACTGACCAGGGGTAGGAAGGGTCAGGGTTGTGGCGAAGGTGTCGGACGTTACCAGACCCGCTAGAAACACGACTTTGTTATCTGCGGAAAGTACCACTAACCCCACATTCAGGTTGCCTGAAAGCCGCTTATAGCTCAGTTGGATCTTGTCCCCTGCTTTTGCATCAAGCGTATAACCAAGAATTTCGCCACCCTTTGGTGTTACCGCCCCTGTAATCGGCGTACCGATTGTCAGAGGTATTTTGGCAACATTAGAGAAATCGACAGGCGGCAAACCCGGAAATCCAACACCTGAAAAAGTAGCAGCATTAGTATTGCCCGGTTGTTTAGTTGGGTTGGGCGTTTTGTCGCCCGCTTTTATTTGTGAGCCATCATGTAGAGCACAACTAACAAATAGAGTATATGCTCCAGGATTGTCAGGGCTTGCTCGAAGCGCGTATGTACCTCGCGCCGATAATATACCACTGTCGTATGATGGTGCCGATCTCCTATTATTAAAGTCGTCGAAAATTAGCTGACCAGTAGGTCCGTAGAAACTAAACTGAAAATTCAAATGTTCTCCAACGACTTTACCTGAAACAAGTAGCCTGTCGCCAGCAGCCATGTCGATAAAAAAATCTTGATAGTCATTATCGTATGCGAACTCAGCATCAAGTACGTCGCCGCATTTAATTTTGGTTCCCTTAGCTTGCGCGTAAATGTTAAGGGCCAGAGGATGTCCGAGCAAAGTTAACTCAAGCAAAACAAGAACGCATAAGAAAGCCAATTTACCTTTAGAGTTGATGTTCATTTCTCCCCCATTCTAATTCGGACATAAACCAGATAGATCAATATATTCGGCTGGTATCCAGCCCAGATAGTTGTCGCTGTTTAGTTCACTAATGTGATACCAGCGCGTGCCTGAAACTTCTTTTTTTTGCACAATCTTCACGATCAAGCCAGCCTGTACCGGATCTTCTAGTGGTGCCGAGTTATCAGCGAACAACCGGACGACATTCAGAGTCGGACTGCCAGAAGTCGTAATGGTGGCGGCACAAGGATAGGAAAGTGTCGTATTCGTTACAGATATTGTCGGTACAGGAGTGGGTAACAAAACCGTGGCTGTCGCCGTTGGTGCAGACACAAAGGCGGCGGTTTGCTGGGCATTGAGTTGCGATCTCGCGGTTGCGATTGCTACGAGATTGGTCGCGTATGCAATCGCCGTGTTGCGTGTATCGACGGTCTGAACCATGTACACTATATCCAGCGTGGGAGTCAGTGTAATTCCGGGTGTCGCGGAGGCTTGTACAGTAGGCGATAGCGTTTTGGTCGGTAAGTCAGTCGCCGTACTTGTGGAAGTATAAGTTGCGGTAGCTGTCGAAGTGGGAATCGTAGCGGCTACAACGATAGCAGTCTGGGTAGGTGTCACTGTCGGGCTTTCAGTCCGATTTATCAATGGCGGAATAATCGCGATCAACGCAGCAATAATGACTGCCGCTGCTCCGATCAAGGCAACTTTAATCTCTAATGAACAGCCGGATTTTTGATTGTTCGTAGGCCGCGAAGCCGTGTTTGGGTCAACAGGAAGTTGTGGAGGAACAGTTTGCCCACTCATTGTCGGAACATGGCTTCGCAGTTTATCAACGAAATTTAATGATAGTGTGGCTTTCGTGCCAGCGCTCATGTCCTCATACTGAACGTTTCCTAACCGAGTCCAGGCTCTACCCGCTAGCAACACCGGGAAAATTGGTCTTTTGTGGTTACGATCCTCAGCTACGAGAATTTCGCGTTCGACCCAATCCGACTCACGAGAGTTGGGCGACATGATGACAATAAAAGCGCCACACGCAATGATGTTTTGCTCGATTGTAGGCCACCATTTTTCGCTCGACACAAGTTTTGTCTCGTCCATCCAGACAGGGAAACCTTGATCTTGCAACAATCCACGCAGATGACGTGCAAAGCCAATATCTTGTTTGCTATAGCTAATAAAAATATGTTGCATGAATAGTATCGCATAATCATAAAAAGATTTAAGTAGCAGTCTATATCAAATTAATGGAATCACAAAATACGATACTAACCACATACTGCATTCAAGCAGTGGCAAGTGACTGGCTATAACTGCTTTAGACAGTATTGCAAAACTTCTTGTATAGCCCCTCGTCGCGAAATTAGTTCAGCCCGTGCAAGGTCGTCCATACAGAGGGGCAAGTACCTCGTAGTATGCAAAAATTCCGTACACGGCAATATGGGTAAGAATACGACCGTGCTGACTATTTATCTCGCAGGAGTAAATAGTCCGCACAATTATTGTGAATGGTTCGTTGAATTAGACTCGTGATCTGGTTACGATTTCATGGACACGCTGTTTCGAGATACCATACGCATTGCCAATCGAAATCAAAGTTTCACCAGCCGCATAGCGCTTACGTATTTCCTTATTGCGTGCTACTTTCGGTTGTGTCTGATTTGGCTGAAGCACTTCTGGCAGGGGAATCCCGTCATAGAGCCAGCTGAGGAGACGTGAGGCTGCTTGCGAGAGGGTGAGGTTGGCTAGGGTGTCGTATCCCCGTGGGGGCACCCGGATTTTGCATTAACGAACTTCCAGCGTAGCTGGATCGTTTGAGTTTTGTAGTCGACATTTTAGTATTCCCTCTTCCCTTCGTAAGTTCCTGCTGCTCCCCGTTATTCCTGCTATCATCTAGTCCTGAATAGGGCAACGGCTTGATGAACATTGAGCACTCGCTGCTGCTTACCACGATTACTTGCTAGCGGCATAAGGTCCTTTAAGCCAATGTGCTAACGAATATTACTGACTCACTTTATGCAAAGTTCGGTTGCCTCACCCCATCGCTCCGAAGGAGCGCAGCCCCTCTTCGATTTCGGAGAGGGGCAACCGGACGGCACTCCAACAGGGTATTGCGCCTCTCTCCAGTTGGAGAGAGGGTGGGATGAGGTGCTGCGTAAGGTGAGTTACTGCTCTGGGTGCCACGCTTCCCGTTTACAGTGGAGAGAGGATTGATCGGCTCGAAACGCGGATAACGCCTCGCCTTCAAGCACTGTCCATACTATTTCAGCGGAGTCCATCTGCCGTGAAGCATTCCACTCCCAAAATTCTTTGGGATGAGCAAGCTTGGCCACCATCTGCTTCTCCGCTCGCAGAAAGTTTAGAAGTGCCTGCTTGGCACTGAAGGCCGCCTCTTTATCAGCGCAATGCCTTAGGATGAGGAATTCTGCTTGTGGACAATCCCCAAGTGCTTGTTTATCGACTGTGCTAGAAGGGACATTCTCAATCATCACACATACTGCCCATCCTAACGGTTTGTCATCTGCCGCAAGGACTGGTCGAACGTAGAGTTCTCCGAGCACTTGGCTTGAAACAGGGGTGCGGTTCATCTTTCTTTCTCCATATGCTGATGCCGATGTGCGTATTGTAGAAGGGCAGTTCTCAATTTTGCACACCGCTATGGTTCAGCCACGGTTCAGATTGGGTTCAGAAATTTCTAAAAATCGCTGGTCGAGATCTTAGCGAATACTTGGCGTTGGATAGAAATATATCTATTAATATCAAATCTGGGTAACGAAATATGCTTTCAGAATGAAAGGTGTTTTACCCAGCGCTTTCGCTGCCAAGGCCAACTGATGCGGCATTGATTCTCCTCTTTATCACTGCTCGCTTTTGCCAACTTCCTAGCGAACTCAAGACTGTTGGCAAAAGTCGATAAGAGGCCTGATCTAACTCTGAACCTTCGCTGAACTAATCCTTTTCGCTCAACCATTTATTACAAGGCAGACTTGCCTTCATTCTATTAGACGATTTGTTCAGGGAGGGAGAAATCGATGCATTGTTCAGAGGACAACTAGAGAACGACGAAGTGGACGGTGGCAACTCTCAACCCACGTTGGATGTCGCTGTAGCACTGCAAAACGATCCTTATTACCTACGAGGCAGATGAAGCGGGGATGAATGGCCCAGCACGTCCACAAGTGCTGACCAAACGCGCAAGGGTAATCCATCTCCCATGGAGAAAAGATTTTACAGAGTTTGTGTTAAGGGTGGGAACATAAAGCAATGGCTAAACGAAAATCAGCGGTAGCACCAGTAGAAACAACGTCACCGGAATCCTCAGATGCTACAGCTCGATATGCCCATGAGGATAGGCAATCGGTTGAAGCGGGTGCCATCCCCTCAGAAATTCAACGTGAGTTAGCAGATTTTATCAAGGTGATTGCTGCGATACACTCAAAGAAACACACTGGGCCTACCTATGAACTTGACAATGACAAAGGCTAAGGTTAAGCTGTGGATATGACGAATGCAGAAATGCGATCAACATTTCTGCATTCTAAGCCGATGCACTATTCTAGCTAGCGTACCGACCTCCGGCAGACTCTATCTTGTCGGTGGCGTCCGCGCTACCGTATTAATAAAAGGAGTCTGTCATGCCCTCGAAGAAACCTGCCAATTTTGTTCAGCGTTCCACCGCTCTCTGTTATGTGCGTTTGTCACTCACACGCGATGAAAGTGATCTCAACAGTCCCGAACGTCAACGGGCCAACATTCGAGCCGAATGTGAGCGGCGCGGTTGGACTCCGGAATGGTATGAGGACGTTGAAGGCCATAAATCGGGTACTGAAGAGGATAACCGCCCCGGCTGGTTGGCCTTGAAAGAGCGGTTAAGTGATGCTGATATTATTGCGGTTGTTGCAAACGATCTGTCACGGTTGCATCGTAAAGGGTGGCGTATTGGCAGTTTGATCGACTTTCTTGAACAACACAATGTTGGTCTCGTATTGGCTGCACCTGGGCGAAATCTGGATTTATCAGGGTCATCAGGGAAAATCACGACGATGATCATGGCGTTGATGGATGAATACTACGCCACTGACACCTCTCAGAAACAGAAGGATAGTGTGCAGTATCGCCGTGGTAAAGGGATAATCGTTGGTCCCATCCCTTTTGGTACGATGCGCGACAAAGAAGGTTATCTGCTGCGATCAGTCGATGGGGTATGGCTTTTACCTGACGGCATATTTTTAGAGGGTAAATACGGCGAAGCCGCACCGGACGAAAAAGCACTCTGGCGCGGATTTGCGGAGGCTGCACATCGCTGTCTGGTGCTATTCTCTGAGGGTCGTCATGGCCGCCGCAAGATCGCCGAACTATTGAATGTCGAGGGATATCGTTATCGGAACTCCGAAAGTCAAACAGTGCTCTTTGAGTCCGATGATATACGACGCATTGCCGCCAATTGGGTTGAATATGGAGGCGGTATTGTCCCCGGTAAGGCTAAAGACCGCCGCGCCAGGGATGTTAATCCAGAAACCGTTATCCTGCATCCAGAACGGGCTGTCTTTGAGGTTGAGTTATGCACACTCGTTGGCCATATTCGAAAAAAACGAAGCCGAAATGTCAAGCAAAACCCTGATTATGCAGTTCGTTTGGATGCCACCGTCTATCCATTATCCAAATTGGTCTACTGCGCTCACTGTAACCAAATTGCAAAAGAGACAGAGGATAATACAGCACGCAGCTATTTAACGGGTAAGACAGGCAATAATCTGCCAGCACGGCGATACCGTCATGATACCGAGCGGCGCTGTCCTGCCCACAATCGCTCCGTCAAGGCCGACTTACTCGAGCGCGATTTCCTTTACCTGCTGGAAAGCCTTACGGTTAACCCTGATTCGCTGCCTATACTCGCTCAGGCGCTGGAACGGTTTAACAGGCAGAATCGTCCTGAAGAACAAGTTAGCACTATTCAAGCGGAGATCGCTCACTGGCGGCAGCGTGCCAAAAATGCCGATATGCTTTTTGCCAAGGCCAGAATTAGCGAGGAGGATTGGCAAGCAGCGATAACCAATGCTGAGCACGAAATTACCCGTCTACAAACGCAGATCGCACAACACTCTGAAGCAGAGCTTGCGCTCCAGCTAACGATGGAAATGGTGGCTAATCTTGTTCACAACTGGCAACAAGCCAATGCTGAAATGCGGCGAGCTTTCGCCAGCAGCTTATTCGAATACCTCGTCTATGACTTGGATGCGAGACAAATCGTAGATTTCAAGCTAAAGCCTTGGGTAGAACTATTAATGCAACTCAAAATCACGTTCCAGAACGATAAAAATCTACCCTCTGAATCTAGTGAGATTGAGAGGGTACTCTGGTGCCCCTAGAGGGCTTTAGAGGCGGAATACGGGACGTGCGTCTTCGTAGTCTCCGTGAGACTGTACTTTTCTTTTTGACGCGCTTATCTCAAATCTCTCCGCTCAAGAAACGAATAACCCCAAATGAACAGCGAGACCGCATTATTCGTGGCTTACACGAACATGGTATGACCCCAAAGGAAATTGCCGAACGATTTGGCATATCCTTCAAGCGGGTCTACCAAATTATCGGCCCCACAAGTCAAACAAGCCAATAAATTGAGAGTGTAGAGCATGGTCAACCGCCTTTGGATGGATCATGCCTAAGAGGAGGGATTTGTCATGAACGCGATGATTGATGTTGAAACTATCTACCGCCAAGAGCGGCAGCGTTGGCTCCGTGAAGAAGCACCCCGCAAATCAGTCCGTGATGTCATTGCCCAGAGTGTTCCCTACTGGATTATTCTGGTTGCGCTGGTGTTGTATGGCCTCTCTGCACCCCATACCGCCAGCGTCTTCGATAAATTGACACCCGGTTGGGGGTGGATCGCTCCCATTGGCGTTGAATTTGGTCTACTCTACTCAGCCTTTCGGCGGCGGTTTGCCAAAGCCAGACAAGAACGCCTGCCTTGGACACTTTGGGCATTGGAGGTTCTGCTTTTTCTCACGGCGATGCTGGTTAATGGTGCAGGCGCGTTTACGTCTGTCGTTACCGTTACCCAGATTGACATGCTCTCTTTCGCCGCCATCGTGGAGCGCTTTGGGAATCTGCCTGCCGCCAGTCAAGCCGCGCTCATTATGGCAGGGCTGGCGGCCTTTATCATTCCCATCGGTGCGCTTGTAGCAGGCGAAGGACTGGCGGCATTGGTGCTTGAGCAGCGCACTGGCGAGGATTACCGAGATCAAAAGTGGCAGGAAGTCGAGTTTACGCTGATGTACCGCGCGGTCTTTGTGCGCTACTTGCAGCAAGGCATGGTGGAAAAAGATGCCCGACAGCGTGCCGCCTCTGAGGTCAAGGGATACTTAGGAAAAGGCTATCCGTCCGCTGTCCAGTTGCTGTCCGCTGGCAGCGGACAGGGCGAACAAAAGGCGAACGGACAGGGGGATAGTGTGAAGCAGCGCGTTAATGCTTACCTCGATAGCAATCCCGACCTTGTACAGCAATCGGTTAATCAGGTACTTGTGGCACTCCGCGCCTCCGGGATTCAAGCAGGCCGAACCACGGTCGCCGAGGTGTTGCACAAGCGTAAGCAGGCAGTTTCCGCCTAAGTGAAGTCATCATACACGAGGGCAAACAGCATCGACGGCTATAGAGGTGAGTTTGCCGCACCACTCGTGTATGATGAGCCTATGATTTCACACTTTTCTTCAACCGCTTTATTGAACATGGTGAATACGATGACCGAAGAATGGGTACAACGGTCTGTGGCAGGACGGGAACAAAACCCACAACCCATAGACCTGACAGCACATGACAAAGGCATTTTGCTGGCGATTCATCGCTACGATGGCATTTTGTCCATTGACCAAATTCGCCGCTGGTTTGGGTATGGCACGCTCCGCAACGCGCAGCGCCGGATGAGCGACCTCTACAATCACAAATATGTCCATCGTTGGAAAGGCATCTACTGGCTCGATAAACGTGGCGCAGAACTTGTGGCTGAGGAGATTGCAGAGGGCGTGCCCTTCAAAGAATTTCGCTGGCGCGATGAACCCTATGCCAGCAAAGTCCCGCACGATATTCTGCTCAATGAATTTCGCCACGCCTTTGAGGAAGCCGTCGCACAGCATCCCATGCTTTCACTCGAATTCTGGTATGGACAATACGATTGCCTTGCGTTTTTCCCGAAAAAGACTGAGTATCTCGACCATGCTGGGCAGCACAAACAACGCCGCGTCCAACTTGATGGCCTGAATGGGCTACACTTCTCAAAGGAAAATGCTAAATCGCGCCTGATGCGCTTTTGCATTGAATTCGATAATGCCACCGAGAGTAACGTCCGGTTTGCACGGGACAAAGTGTTTCCAGGCATTCAATTTGTCCATTCCGCACAGTACCAAGAAGTCTTACATACGAAGGTTCCAGCCCGTTGGTTGGTCGTTGTTACAGGGCCAGAACAGCGCTATCGACACCTACGTACCGAGGTAACAGCCGCCGGAGGCGCATCTTTCTTTCTGTTTACCCGCGCCGAGCGTGTGACTGTCGAGACTGTCTTGACAGGAAACATCTGGCAATTATCTTTTGAGAACAGGTTACTTTCGCTAGAAGAATATGAAACCGATGTGTTTCAGACACTTCTACAGGAAAATACAGCTCGTTTGAAGTTGCCAAAGTTACTTTAATCCAAAGTTAGTCGTTCATAGGGGAAGAGGCTAGATAATGCTTCTTGTTACCCAAAAGAGCCAGTTAAGCTGACTTTGTTGATGTTCATCGCGTATAGGCAAAATATCAACAGTTAATATTTACAAGTTTCACATCTTCTTATGTTTTATATATTTATTACAATTACATTAAAACGTATTTAATATTCTACCCAACGATTTCCCTACCGTTTTGAGCAAAAGCTTGTAATCACAGTATTTCAGGCTATTCTTCAACGGTTCCTTCCTGCAATGAGGAAGGTGTTTTGCGCCCGCCAGTGCTGCTTAACATCAAGCAATACTTCCTACCAAAGAGAAGCTTATGTCACCCAAATCAATCTATCACCAACGACGTATTACCTTGCTGCTTGCCATCTTCTCACTTGTAATGGGGGGGATAATTCTTTCGCTCCACTCCCAAACCGCCGCCGGATTAGCCCAGCCCACGTCAACCCCCTGCACGGCGACTAGCGTTAAACTCGCGCCGACCTTCGTTCCTGACGGCGGTTCACAACCGTCATCGGCAACATCAACGCCCATTGTGATGAGCGTCCCATGTCCTACCTCAACACGGACTCTTATCGCCAGCCCCGGCACTCGCATTCCACTAGTAGCGTTAGGTACGGCAACGCTAACTCCAACTTCAACGTCGATTTCAGCGTCAGCAACAACGACTCTGGCAGCGGTTGGGGATTGTACACCAGCAGGAGCAGGTACTGGTGGAGGACTTTTTGGAGCATATTTTAATGATAGCAGTGTCGTTGATAATTATAGCCGATTAAGTGGTGTCCCTGTCGTTACACGAATAGACACTAATATCAATTTCGACTGGAACTCGACACCACCACCAGCCCCACTTCCCAATAAATACAACTTCGCCGTGAGATGGACAGGCCAAATTCAGGCGGAATATTCAGGGCAATATACTTTCACCACACTTTCGGACGATGGTGTTTTCCTGTGGGTTAATGGCAAACAGATAATTAGCGACTGGCAAGATCAGCCCGCTAGTACACCAGTAACCAGCCAGCCTCCCTTAACCTTTGTTGCAGGGCAAAAGTATGATATTGAATTTGACTATTTCGCTAATGGTCAGAATTTCTCGTCAGTGAACCTGACTTGGAATCAGCCGTGCAATGGAATCAGCGGTAACATTCCGACAGCCCGCCTGTATGCCACAAAATCACCGGACACTATTGGTGTTTTTCGTGGCTTCTCCCCAAACTTTTCATTTTATCTAAAAAACGCCAACACTAGCGGAAATGCCGATTACCAAGCGGCTTTTGGTGCATCTGGTGACTTGCCCATTACGGGGGACTGGGATGGCGATGGCAGGGATTCGATGGGTGTCTTCCGTATTATCAACAATCAAGCATGGTACTTCCTATCCAATGATAATGTCCAAACAGCCTTTCCTGACTATTCGGTCAATTTTGCCCCGGCAGGCATCACTCCGACAGCAAGTGACATCCCTATTGCTGGTCGCTGGCGTTTGGGACAGAAGCATGACGGGATTGGCTTATTCCGCCCTAGTACTGGGGTATTCTATCTCAAAAACGAACTGACCACCGGAAACGGTGACTATACAGCTGCAATCATTAGTCCAACGGCAACCTATGTACCTTTAGCAGGAGATTGGAATGGTGATGGGCGTGACAATCCAGGTATCTTCAATCAAGCTACTCGAACCTTTTACCTGAGCAATGATACATCAAACATACTGAATGCCAATTACCAGCCTGTATTTGGCACTTCTACAACCTCTACCGCTGATTTACCATTTGCTGGTGCGTGGACAGGGCTGGCCAGTCAAGGAATAGGCGTTTATGACAATACGGTAACCGCGCCTGGACTGACTCGTTTGAGAATTATGCCAACTTCCGGCATCACGGGGGATATAAATATTTCTTTTGGTGTCGCTGGAGATAGGCCACTTGCTGGACACTGGCCGACGGTTGAGGAGCAGTTACTCACTTATGGCGTGGAACTTGTTGATGTAAACCCCGCTCAGAAATGGGCTGCAAGTGAAAAATTGGCAATCCTCACGGGTGTACGTGATACCTCTATTGCGTTCCGAAAAGTTACTAACCCTCCTGACCCACTAAATGTTGTCTTCCAGAGGGTTATGGGGATGGCAAATCAAGGTCACATTATTTTTCGGCGCGACATTAATCAGACGGGACTTAGCGGTATCTGTGCAACAAATCAACTTAGTGTTCCTAGAACTGTTACCTGCTATGGTGCTCTAACTAACGGAACAGGCCTTGTTAATAAGTTCACAGTGGTTCATGAATTGGGACACATTTTCGATTATCAAAGTGGTAGCCCAAATACTGGTAGTCCAACTCCAACACCTGTAGCTGGCGCGACAGCGCTCCATGATCGCATGAATAACGGTCAACCGATAGTACTAGATTGCCCCTCCATTGGCCCGTCGGGAACAGTAACACCATCTGCCCTTGTTATGGGTGTTAACGCAGTAGTTAACCCTACTGCAACTTGGACTCGTGGTGAACGGGGTTGGGGTAGTGGGCCTGCCAAGAACACGTCAGGTGGCCCTCTGATTACGAACTATCAGCAAGACCCACTTTTTATTCAAGGCGCGGTAACAGTGGATCTCGCAGTAAGTGAGGCCGCAGCAGATACATTCCTAAATTGGGTTTATCGAAATATAACCGTAGGATCTTCCGCTAACCCTTGTACGGATGCCGTTCCCGGTACACCCAGTGGATTTGTGAACTCAAGTTGGAAAACTCAAACAAGCAATGCAGCTACAACAGGTACTCCCGATCCTTCACGCCCTGGCAGCAAACGTTATGAGTGGATGAATACGCAAATCCCGAACATTTTCAGCCAACATGGTTGGTAATACGTAAAGAGATAGGGGAAATATTATGCACACAAAACACGGCATTGCATGGATAATATGTGTTATTGTATCAATTGGATTAACGTTTACTCCGTCGAAAATGACCGCTCAAAGCGAACCTGACAGAGTAAACCGAATTGTATGGAGTCCAGACAGCACTCGCATTGCAATTGGATACCTACATGGGTTAATTCGAATCACAGACCCAACCACAGGCCAAATACTCCAAACTTTGTCAGATCATCAACCCGAAGTCATATATACCCTTGCTTGGAGTCAAGATGGCACTAAGCTGGCAAGTGGCAGTGGAGATAAAACTGCACGGATTTGGGATGTTGCTACTGGAAAAGCCCTCAAAATATTTTCGGGGCACACTGATGCTGTAACACAAGTAGCTTGGAATGAAAATGACAGCCAACTTTTAACAATTGATGGTGGTGAAACTCCCACTTGGCGGACTTGGGACATAGCCACCAGTCGAGTATTGGAGACTTATGGTGCAGGTATAACGGGAATGCTGATACGCAGTCCAGACGGAGCGAAATTAGCCATAAACCGAGGAGGCACTTTTGTTGAAATACAGGAAAAATCGAAACCGAACCATACGCTAGTAATTCCTGGGGTCGTCGATAAAACATCTGCTTCTACATTTAACGACATCCTAATTAGGATAGCGTGGAGTCCAGATAGTCATCAAATAGCGGCTGGCACTTTAAAGGGCGGAGTACAACTATGGGACATTGCTACAGAGAAACTTCTAGCTAGTTTTCAAGGTAGTGATAGCAAGGACTCGACACCAGGAGCGGGTGCAATAAGTGGACTGGGATTCAATGCAGATGGCAGCGAGCTATTTAGCATTAGCGCAGATGGAACCGTACATTCATGGAATACTTCTTCAAAGCAAAGCCTTGCTACCCTTCAAATAAAAGGGATCACACCGGGGGCTGAAGGTTCATGGAGCATATATGGTGGTAGGCTAGCTATTGCTGTAAATGCCGTTGATAGTAAGATCGCACAAGTACAGAAACTTGAAAACGGCGCAGTTCACATCATTGTTCCATTTCCTTCAACTGAAAACCTTCAAGCTATCACCACGCGCTGCGCCAGACCCGCCGTACAGCAAACACTCACCGCCAAACTGGACGCGAAACAGCTACCCGCCTTCACTAGCGCCGTCAAAGCGTTAACCAGCGATCAGATCCCGCCCGCGTGTGCCGCCGATCTCATCGCGGTGGCGGAGGCATTGCAGAGCAAACCATAGTTGTCGTTAGGGATAAGCTATAGTGCACCTATCCCGACATCATCGGTAGTGCCAACCACACAATAATTGTCGCATCGGTACAACCGAATTAACTAACAGCCTTTCCCACAAGAAAGGAAAGGCTGGGCTACAGGTCACCCATTGTCACATGGATGACTAATCCATTTATCTTTATTCGCTTTGACGTTCCGGTCGTTTTTTGCTACGCTGTTGCTCTATGCGCGTGCTGCTGCCCTACCAGCACGGCCTATGCTTAGGACAGCTTGGCCCATTTTCCGCTGCGATGTTTCCGCGTGTGTATCTTTCTCCACACGAGCGTGAAAAGCATCTGTACGTCTTGGGGATTACAGGCAAGGGCAAATCAAAGTTCTTAGAGCACCTCATCGTGCAAGATATTGTCGCAGGGCATGGGTGTGGGGTGATTGACCCGCACTCCGATCTCGCCCGCAACGTGTTCGGGCATCTCGTGACGAATGGCTACTTGGCTTCTCTCCCTCATATGCGTCGACTGCTGTATCTGGATATGACCGATAGCGAGCATCTTCCAGCGTTTAACGTGCTGGCCGTTCCCGGTGAGCCGTATGCCATCGCGCAACTGGTCATTGAGGCATTTCGCCGGACGTGGCCCGAAGCGCTCAAGGAAGCGCCGCAATTCTCCAATGTGATGCTGGCTGCGTTGGTCGTGCTGATCAAAACCAAGCACACCCTTGTCCAGATTCATCGCTTGCTGGTAGACAAACCGTGGCGGGACGAGCGCTTAGCCGAAGCCGACGACGCGGAAGCCGAGGCGTTCTTCCGGGATCGCTATGAAAAATGGGGGCGTGATGCCCCTGGCATGATTGAGAGTACGCTCAACAAAGTCTCGGCGTTTACCTTTAACCCGACTTTGAAACGGATGTTGGGCGCACGCGAGAATGCACTCGATTTTCGCGTGCTGATGGATGAACGAAAAATTCTGTTGTGTGATTTAGGCGGCGAACCAGAGACCCGGCGCTTGCTGGGCAGTTTGCTCGTGACATTCCTTGAGTATGCCGCCTTCACGCGCCGTGATATTCCCGCACAGCAGCGCACCCCCTTCTATCTGTACATGGATGAGTTCCAGGACTTTAGCGCCAATGACGGCAGCGCGAAATCCTTGGCCCAGATCCTCTCCGAAGCCCGTAAATTCGGCTTGCACCTGACGCTGGCGCACCAGAGTCTCTCGCAACTCCAAACGCGGCTAGCTGGGGCCATCGGCAATATTCAAACCAAAGTTCTGTTTGGGATGTCACGGCAGGATGCCGAGATATTTGGTCGAGCGTTAGGACAAGTGGACAACCGAGCCGTGAAGGACTCGCCTAAAACGACAACCCAGCACCCCTTGTACGAGAGTTTGCCAGAACAGTGGGAGCAATGGGTCAGTAGTTTGCAGTGGCAGCCCGCCCGCCGCGCCCATCTGGTTGACCACATGGGCCAGACCCGCCAGATGCTGACGCTGCCCCTTCCCCTGATTACTAGTCCACCAGCGCAGATTGCCGAGACAAAAGAGCAGGTGATGAACAACATTATCTCGGCAGCCGCCCAAGTCCACGACGTTGTCTCTGCTCCGGCACTTTCCCTTGAACATGCCGAATATGTCAGTGACGATTAGGTACGTTGTACCATATATTGTCAAGCCTCTGAACCCATACACATTTATGTCTAACGACAGACGGCATCTATGGCTCGGATGGGCCAATTTGCCTTGTGGTATCACCCTGTAAGAAAGTCTGTTGCCCTTTTTTCTCTAGTTCTGCCGCCCTCTTGCTTTCTTCTGCTTGTTGCGCAAGAGCAGTAGCGAGCCTATTATGGGCGTATTCATCATTAGGATCGATAGTTAGGGCTTCATTGAGATAATCAATTGCTTTTGAGTAGAAACCGCTATTCTTATATAGATTGCCAATATTTGCGAAGTTCCAAGAGGCAGGTTCATTCACCAGAGATTTTGCTTTTTCGTAACTTCCAAGTGCCTTATCGTTAAGGTTCAAAGCCAGGTAAACATTTCCTAGAAGCCCTGCGTAGGTGGCGTTCATAGGGAATAAGCGGGTAATCATGCAATATCGATAAAGTGCCTCTTCTTTTCGACCTTTTTCGAATAAGAACGCGGCATAAGTGCTAAGTAGGTCCTCGTCTTCAGGAAGAACACTTAATCCTTTTCGATACCACTTTTCTACATCCCCAGGATTCGTCTGTGAAAGAATATCTATGAGAGTGCTATAAAGCCCTTTCTCAGTGGGCGAGTTCTCAATTGATTTTTCCAGTAGAACTACGGCTTCATTGATTTGTCCAGTATCTTTTAAACATCGCGACTTAATTTCGATTAGTCGTGTTTTCTCTTTGACCTTTGATAACCCCCGATCAATCGTACTTAAGCATTTTTCAGGAAGATTATGGGCTAAGTAGCTATCTGCTAACCAAGCATAGTACACCTGTTCGTCAGGGAAGTGTTCAATCAAATTCTCAAAATACCTAGTACCAGTTTGGAAATCCTCCCGCAATTTAACATGCCCAATTATTGCTTTTATAATGACGCGTTGATCTTCTGATTTGTCTTTAGAAGCCATTTGATAAAGAGTGGCGGCAATTCAAGAGTTAGTCGATTCATTCGCAGGGGCTAAACGTCTGAGCAAGCGATGAATCGAGGCTAGATAAATCATACTTTCGCTGCTGGAGCAGGAGTATTCGTAATCTTTGCTGAGCCGACGAAAATTACCCAGCCACGCAAATGTCCGCTCCACCACCCAGCGCCAGGGAATGACGACAAAGCCCTTTTGGTCATCGCTACGCAAAGTGATGTCAACCGTTATCTTTTTGAATTGCTTAGCCATCCACGCCACAAATTCGCCGCGGTAGCCGCCATCAGCCCACAGGCGCTTCAAGCGTTTGAAGAGGGGTTTGGGCAACTGCTTCAGCAACGCGATGGCTGCTGTGCCATCGGCACAATTGGCGGCTGTAACCACGACTTTCAACAAATTGCCCAGTGTATCAACGAGAATATGCCGTTTACGTCCTTTGATTTTTTT
>JBDTVG010000063.1:0-25131 GCA_040007395.1 Chloroflexota bacterium | reverse complement strand
AAAGCCACGTACCACGCAGGTTGCCGCTGTTTCAACACCTCAATCCAGTGCTCGTATTCTGCTGGTCGAGGATAACGCAGTGAACACAAAAGTTGCGATCTTGCAACTTCGCCGACTGGGTTACTCTGCCGATACCGCCGAGAATGGTCTAGAAGCAATCGAAGCCATTAGAAACGCCAAAGATGCCTACGATTTGGTATTGATGGACTGTCAAATGCCAGAGATGGATGGTTTTGAGACAACCCATGCCATCCGTGAGCAAGAAAAAAACACTAATTCCCATCTTACCATTGTCGCCATGACCGCAAATGCGATGGAAGGGGATCGTGACCTCTGCATTCAAGCAGGCATGGATGATTACCTTTCCAAACCTATCAAGCATGAAAATCTCAATCGTATGCTTGACAAGTGGTTAGTGCCGCCACGCCCTAGATTTTAAACAGCCATCGTCGAAACAACAGCAGTAAGTTAGGAGTATATGATGAAGCTCGATCCTGAAGCAATCCGGGAGATAAACGAATATGCAGCAGGGTATGATCCAGACATATTCAACGAAATAATGGTTGAGTATATTAGTAATTCTGCGTCGCTTGTAGGGCAGTTGGACGATGCTTTTCAGCAACAGAATAGCGTACTCTTGGAACGCACAGCTCATACACTAAAAGGTCAGGGAGGCGCAGTTGGTGCGCTCGCCTTTTCCGTGCTATGCGGGGAGCTTGAACTCATGGCTAAATCGGGCAATCTGACCGCGGTACTCGAATTAATTAACAAGGTAAAACGCGAGTATTCCGAAGTGAAGGCAGCGTTACGCTTCGAAATTGAGCAAAACTATAACATTCATGGTTCAAAGTGATCTGAATCTATCGGTACAGCAAGCTTCATCAGTCCAGTGATAGCACACGTTCAACAGCCAATCGGCGGATAAATTAGCTGTCGAGCATGTGCCTCATAATGATCTGGATGATCTAGCGCTTATGCTGGATCGATTTCGAGTCGGTGACGATGTTCAGCAATCCGAACTCGGAATTTTGCCCCCAATGTTGGCGTGGGATCGTTGATGATCTTCAATTTTTGCCCCGGCATGAGCGACTCAATCCGTAGGGTGTGCAATACCACCGCGATAACCAGCATCATCTGGATTTCAGCCGCACCTGCCCCCAAACAGATATGCGTGCCAACGCCAAATGGCGAAAACGCACCCCGCTTCTTGTGTTCAAGGCGTGGTTCGCTGTAGCGTGTAATATCAAATTTGTAGGGGTCTGCGAACAGTTCAGGTAAAAAGTGAGAAACGGTAGTAGCAAGGAACAGCGTTTGACCTTCCTTGACCTGATAGCCGCCAAACTCAAAGGACTTCGCCGCATTGCGTGGCAGTCCGGGGGCAATCGAGTACATCCGCAATGTTTCCATCATAGTGTGATGCAGCACATCCAGCGAACGCAACTGATCGGCTTCTGGAATGCCGTTTGCAAAAAGATGATCGGCTTCTTCCACACACTGCTGCATCACTTCTGGATGATTTAGGGCGGAATAGAGCATAAACGCGCATTCGTTCGAGACGGTATCCAGCCCTGCGACAAAGGGACCAAGCGCACTTTCTAATAGCTGACCTTCGGTGCCAAACAGTTCTGGATATTTTTCTTTAGCAGCAAGAATATCATCCACCAAATCGGGTTGATCGCGGGTTGTGGTTTTATGGTGTTCGATAATCTCGCGGCCTAGCTGCATTACCCGCTGCTTTGCCCGCTGATGTTCTGGCAAACGGAGCATCAGTGCAGGAGTTGTCTTAAGGACATGTACATTTAAGCTCATCCTGATAAACTTAATCATGGTTTCCAGATCAGCGCCTACCGCGCGATCTGCCAGTGTTTGTCCTAGTTGCTCCGTGACAATTTGGCGAAATAGTTGTACAGCGGAGATCTCGGTTCCGGCGGGCAAACGGTCAATTGCAGTTTGAGCAATATTGATCAGTTGTGGCAGATTGGAGAGCATTGTGCCTGCCGAGTACGCCCGTTTCATGATCTTACGTAGTTGAGTGTGCATTTCGCCATCTGCATTTTGGATATACAGATCCGCACCCAATTCTTGCCCAAAAGCCGTCCATGCTTCGTAGGATCGGAACTTATCGACCCCTTGTTGCGTGATAAAAATGTTGGCTTCTGGCCCAGCCAAAACCACCATCTCTTGATTGAGGGCGCGTATACGGAAGATCGGGCCATGCAGCTTGTACTGTTGTACACACAGACCAATAATATCTTTTGCCATATCGATGGTGTTGCCGAGGATTGGAAGCCCAATCGCTAGTGGCGGTGGAACTGCGACTGTCATCTCCATGAGGTTGTTTCCTTGTTGTCTTGAGCATAAACTATACGTTTGCACGATACTCTATTCTACACAGTTTACGGCATTTTGATTAATGAGTGATCTCTTGATATTAGCTTAAATGGCAGCGCATGTTATGCTTAATCTCGGTGAAAACAAAGGTGAGGTTGAGACAAAGCAGCGAGGAGTGCTAAAATGCAATCTGGTTCGGTTGTCTTTGATCGGGCGGTAGGGTTCTATGATGAGACTCGCGGCTTTCCGCCGGGGGTCGAAACACACGTCGCAGACTTGCTCCAACAAGCGGGCGGGCTAACAAAGGCCAGTAAGCTAATCGAAATTGGTGTAGGTACGGGACGGATTGCGCTGCCACTTGCGCCACACGTCAAGGCCATCTATGGGGTAGACCTGTCGCGGGCGATGATGCTGCGTTTGCGCGAAAAACAGACCGATGAGCCAATCGCTTTGGCTGAAGGCGATATTACCCGCTTGCCGTTTCCGGCAAACACCTTTGATGCAGCCGTCGCTGTTCACATTTTTCATCTCGTCTCGGATTGGCGTGGTGCAGTAGACGAATTGGCGCGAGTGCTGCGCCCCGATGCGGTGCTGCTCAGTGGGGGTAATACTCATGACGGTACTGAGAAACTTATGCGGGACGCAATGCGGCAGGCGTTGCCAGCCGATAAGCGACGCAATAGCAGCGAAGACCAGCCTAGACCAGTGGATTTACCCACTAGTGCCGGATGGCAGCTAGTCGGAGAACCGCACGTTTACCGATTCAAAATTCAGCAATCAATCGCAGGATTTCTGGAAAGAGTAAAAGGCAGAACATGGTCGATCCTATGGCAACTGGACGATACCGAACTGGCTCACTGTGTAGATGCCGTCCGCGCTGCTATTGAGGTAGAATTTGGTGACGCAAATCGTGTAATCGAGTCCGAGAGCAGCTTCGAGGTTCGTGTGTTCATGCCTCCGCGCTCATCATCGCCCATGTAATGAGGTCAGAAATTCTCCGATGAGACGTTTTCCCGTATTGATGGTAGCTTTATCAATTGTATTGGGTACTGCTTTTGGGTTTCCGGCGCGGATTGTTCATGCCGACGACAACAAATGCCCCGCTGTCGATTCTCCCAATTGTACCGCCGGACTGCCTACCGAGGTTTATCAAAAGCTGCTGGTCGAAATGCAGGCTCATCCTAGCCCGGATGTAACTCCAGTAGAGGTGGACAAAAAAGAAGTCAACTCCTACAGTTTCTACCGCATCTTGCCCGATGCAGAGATCTTCGACGCGCCCAATGGTAACGTGATTGGCAAAGTTGATAGCGGCTTCAACTTCGTGAGCATCTACAAAACGCAAGATGGCTTCGCGATGCTGCGTAATAAAACATGGCTGCGCCGCAGTTCGCTCAAGCAGAGCTACTCTTCGGCCTTTGCTGGAGTGCTAATCGATAAACCGCTTGAATATCCCATCGCGTGGGTGATCCAAGCGTCCATTCCGAGTAAAACACCGGGCGGTGTGCGGAGTACTGCTACGCCAGCCATTAATCGCTACATGCTGCTCAATATTTTTGCCACGGTTCGCGTCGATGGCTGGGACTGGTATCTGGTGGGGCCGGAACAATGGCTTGAACAGCGCAAAGTGGCACGGCTTATGCCCACAGCACGTCCCAAAGACGCACAAAAGTGGGCGGCTATCGACCTGTATGAGCAGGTGCTTTCTGCTTATGACGGCGACAAACTGGTATACGCAACCCTCATCTCATCAGGGTTGACCAACTGGCAGACGAATATCGGCACATTCAAAGTATGGCGACGCGTGCCGACGACTCCGATGAGCGGCGCAATGGGCGAACCAGACTTCTACTCGCTGCCACAGGTTCCTTATGTCATGTTTTTCGACAAAGACATCAGTTTACATGGCACTTATTGGCATGATGGCTATGGCTTCAAGCATAGTCACGGTTGTGTCAATATGTCGATCTCCGATGCACGCTGGATCTACAATTGGGTCGGTGATTCGGCTGATCTGACGGTAACAGTGTGGGACAGCCGTTCACAGGCTAGCTGAAAGGCTCTAACCCGTTCCCCGCCCACAGGGAGAGATTTAGAGTAGAGTAGGTCAATCAGATACGTCTTTTCTGATTGACCGCAATTAATCACGATTGATTACATCGATTGCACTATTCAAATTGGAGACTTTGTGATGACAATACTACCTTTGGAACACCCCCGGCTGGGCGTTGCCTATTACCCAGAACATTGGCCTGAGTCGCGTTGGCCTCAAGATGCGACCTTACTGCGCGAAGCTGGAATTACCGTCGCCCGTATGATGGAGTTTGCTTGGGACAAATTGGAGCCACGCCCCGGCGAATACCACTTCGAGTGGATGGATCAGGCGTTGGAAGTGTTCCAGAAAGCCGATATACAGGTGGTACTCTGCACGCCGACAGCAGTTCCTCCGCCGTGGTTTGTTGTTGAACACCCTGAACTTCTGCGTGTTGATGATCGAACTGGGCAGCGGACAGTCGCTGGGTCGCGGCGCTTTGCCTGTGCCAATGTGCCAGCCTATCAGGAAGCGGCTAATGGCATCGTGACGGCAGTAGCGAAACAGTGGGGTCAACACAAGAATGTCATCGGCTGGCAGATCGATAATGAATTTGGCTGCCACAGCAGTACGCGCTGTGTATGCGATTACTGCCGCGCCGCGTTCCAACAATGGTGCGAACAAAAATATGGCAACCTCGATGCACTCAACGCGGCATGGGGAACACAGTTCTGGAGCGCGACCTACACCGACTGGACACAGATTCCAGTTCCTGCGCCAAGTACTGCCGCGCATAATCCCAGTCTGCTGTTGGACTATCGCCGTTTCTCATCGGATAGTTGGGTAAACTTTCAGCGCCGCCAGATCGAAGTGCTGCGCCGCGAAATTGGCTCCGAACGCTTTATCACCCACAACCTTATGCTCAAGTTTACGGATATTGATTATTTCGAGCTGGCGCGTGACCTCGACTTCGTGAGCTATGATAACTATCTGCATGGTATGAGTGGTCCCGCCGAAGCCGCCTTCAATCTGGATCTGATGCGAGGGTTGAAGAATCGCGCCTTCTGGGTGATGGAACAGCAACCGGGGCCTCTTGACTGGACTCCCTTTAACCCACCTGTGCCGCCGGGACAAGTTCGCATTTGGACACATCAGGCGATTGCTCACGGTGCGGAAGCGGTCTGCTACTTCCGCGAACGGGCGGTAAATATTGGGCAAGAGCAGTATCATGCCGGGATAATGAAACACGATGGCACACCGGATCGCTGCTGGTATGAAGCCAAACAGGTGAGTGAGGATCTGGCGAAGCGTCCAGCACTGCACCGCCCCCAAGCGCCTGTTGCGCTGATGTTCGACTATCAAGATTCATGGACGCTTGAGCTTGACCCGCAAAACCGCGAGTTCTCCTACTATCGGTTAGCATTGGAAATTTATGAGCAGTTGTGGGAAGCGAATATCCCAGTAGATATTGTGCCCCGCGATGCTGACTTGGGCGGCTACGAGGCCGTGTTTGTGCCTTCGCCCGCCTTGATCAACGAAAAGCACACGGCGAGCTGGCGCAGCTATGTTGAAGTGGGTGGTCGTCTCGTCGTGATGTTCCGAGCGGGCTTCAAGAATCAGGGGAATACATGGACAGACCAGCCCATGCCTGCGGGTGGCTTGAGCGATCTGCTCGGTGTGACTGTTGATGAGTTTATCAGCATTCCGCCAATCCCTGCCGTCGGGATGCGATCTCCCCGCGAAACGGCGATGGATTGGAACGATGAACGCGGAATGCACGTCGCAGAGGTCGCATCCAACTCATCCGGTTTTGGACTGCCGATGTCTACTCGGTCACGCTATAACACTTGGGCTGAAATCCTCAAGCCGACCAGTGCCGAAGCGCTGACCCGTTACGCGGATGGCTACTACAAAGATGGCATCGCCGCGACGGTGAACCATGTAGGCAAGGGTGCGGCCTATACGGTTGGCTACTGGGGCGACTCCGTGATCCCGCGTCTAATCTGGCAAGCACTCGATCTCAAGCGTCATGAGATTGCCGAGCGCGACTCCAACGGTACATTGGAAGTGGTCCGCTTACAGGACGAAGCGGGGAACACCGTCGAACTGCGCTTCAACCACAACCGTCGCACATTGGTGATGCCAGAACCCGCACGATAAGCTCATCAATCCCAGATTTTGTGCTTAGTCCTAACCGCTGAATCCCCTATGTGAAGTCCCTTACTGCTGTTGCAGCGAGGGACTTCAACTTAAGATCACGCTCATTGATCCAATAATCCTGTTTTTGAACAGCTTTCCGTAGGTTGCTAAAGAAACCAGTTTGACTGCCCCAGTACTTTACAGCCGCCAAGATGCTCTATGCCGTGCCCAACGCGCTTCTCGCATTCTCAATATATTCCAACGACTGATGGCGGAAATAGGTATTGTACAGATCCGCGTAATGTCCGCCTTGCGCCAGCAGTGAGTCATGTGAACCTTGCTCGATGATCTGCCCATGACTCAACACAATGATGCGATCCGCGTTTTTGATGGTGGACAGGCGATGGGCAATGATAATTGAGGTGCGGTGTTCCAACACCACGTCCAATCCTTCTTGAATCAGTGTTTCGGTGAAAGGATCAATGCTGGCGGTAGCTTCATCCAGAATGAAGATCGATGGATTTTGTAACTGGACACGGGCTAGAGCAACAAGCTGCCGCTGCCCCATCGATAGCCCATTTCCTCGCTCACCGACTTCGGAATTTAGGCCATTCGACAAACTGGAGATCCAATCGCCGCCGCCAATGAGCTTTGCCACTTGTGCCACTTCCTCGTTGGTTGCACCTGACTTACCGTAACGAATATTTTCCATCACTGTGCCATCGAACAGAAACGGACTTTGGGTCACAATTCCCAAATGGCTCCGATAGATGGGCAGATCAAGCTTACGAATGTCGTGACCGTCCACACTAATCCGTCCACCCTGAAACTCATAGAATCGAGCAATCAGCTTACCGATGCTCGACTTGCCCGCCCCAGTATGCCCCACCAATGCCAACGTCTCCCCCGCTTTGATTGTCAGCGAGAAGTTTTGCAGTACTTGTTCGTTTTCGTTATAGCTGAAATCGACACTCTCAAAGCGAATCTCACCGCGCACTTCTTCTAGCTTATAATCGTCCGTCTGCACGACTTTGGGATCGGCATCAAGCAGCGCGAAGACACGTTCGCTGGCGGCAAGCCCCAGCTGAAACTGGCTCCAGAACGAGGCAATACTGGTCAACGGGAACCAGAACAAAATCAAGCCTTGAATGAAGAGATACCAATTCCCAGCGGTAAGCGATCCCTGCTGAGTACTAAGCCCACCAAAGTACACCAACGCCGCCGTACCACAACCCGCTAGGATATTCAGGATCGGGAAGATACCACTAAAGACCCAACCGACCCGCAAGTTAATGCGAAACGACTGTGCGTTGACCTTCAGAAATTCATCATAGATGACTTGTTCTTGCCGAAACGTCTTGGCAACACTAATCCCACTGACCGTTTCCTGAACATGGGCACTGACAACTGCCCGCACACGCCGACCTTGCGTAATAGTACGTCGCGCCACCACGCGGAATGCTAGCGCGACCCCAACCACAAACGGGGAAAGGATCAACAGAATCAGCGTGAGTCGTGCATCTACAGTAGACAGGTAGCCGATCAGCAGCGCCACTAATAGAAACTGGCTTAATAGATCCATGACGAGCGTAATGGTTTGCGAAAATGCTTGGGTATCAGAGGTCACGCGGCTGACGATCTTGCCCGATGCGAAAGTGTCGTAGAAGGACAAATCGCGCTTCAAGACTGCATCGAAGGCATCCTCGCGGAGCTTGAGCACGACTTCGCCTACCGCTTTGGCGGAATACCAGCGCTGGATGAAATTGAATGCCCAGCCCAAACACGCCAGCCCAGTCACTAGAGCCACATACAACAGTAGCTTATCGGATGCGTTGTTGTGTTGCAGTTCGTCGATACCCTTTGAGATGAAGATCGGCAGCCCTGTATTCGCTACCGAGGTTAGTAGTACTGTGAACGATACTGCCAGAATGCGAAAAGTCTGCGGCTTGAAGTAGGCAATGATACGGGTGACAAGCTGGCGATCAGAGTAGGCACGGTCATAGGCCTCGGCATCGAGGCCGTCCATGAGGAAACCCATGTAACGACTCCTTAACAGTAGCTATTTGGAAAGTCGCTGGAGAGCCAGCAGAATGAGTACACAAATCAGCCCTATCGACGCAATCATTAACAGCGTTTGCAACAGGGTAAACAATGGTCCCGGATTAAAGATGAGCGCCCCAAACACCAATACTATCAGCAGTATCAGCCACTTCTTATCTCTTGGTCTCTGCATGAGCGATCCCTTCTAGGCCGTTTGCGGAGCAGGTTGGGCTTCGAGTGGCGGTAAGGCTACATCGTACCGAGCAAAGATGCGCCGATAGTGACTCGATTGCCGCAAGAGTTCGTCGTGCGTGCCGTCGGCAACGATTCGACCCTGATCTAGTACCAGAATATGATCAGCCCAGCGGATCTGTGATAAACGATGCGTGATCAAGATTGTCGTGCGCCCCTGCTGTGCTTTGCGAATTGCCTTCTGGATCTCATCTTCGGTGGCACTGTCGATAGCACTGGTCGAATCGTCCAGAATTAGGATACGCGGATTGCTCAGAAAGGCTCTTGCCAGTGCGACACGCTGCTTCTGTCCACCGGAAAGCGTTACGCCACGTTCACCCAGAATTGTGTTGTATCCATCTTTGAAGTTGAGAATAAACTCGTGTGCCTGTGCATCCCGCGCCGCTTGCTCGATCTGTTCCTGAGTCGCATCGGGCGCACCAAACGCGATATTCTCCGCAATCGTGCGCGAGAACAGGAAGATGTCCTGCTCAATCTTGGAGATCTGCGAACGTAACGCAGTCAGGTCCCATTCGCGCACATCTACTCCATCGATTAGCACGCGCCCATAGGTAACATCGTAGGTGCGGTTGATCAACTGTGACAACGTACTTTTGCCCGAACCCGTCTGCCCGACAACTGCAACCGTCTGTCCGGCTTTAATGCTAAACGAAATACGATCCAACACCCGGTTACGATCATAGGCAAAGGTGACATTCTCAAACAGGATATTGCCCTCGACACGCGCATTGTAGCCGCCTGTATTCTGATCGAGTTCCGTTTCCTCCTCAATCAGGCTGAGAATTCGCTTTGCTCCGGCGAGACCCATCTGCACCAGCGAAAAAGAGAAGATCGACGCAAAAGTAGGCCACCGGAGTACGCCCATCAAACTCATAAACGAGATCAATTGCGGGATGGTGATCTGTGAGTCCTGATAGAGCGACAGGGCGTGCAGGAAGGCCAACCCAATGGCTATTCCATAGAACAAAAGTGGCAGGTAACGTGCTTGCAGATAACCCTGACGGACAAAGAAATCGCGAAACAGACGGGCATTGCTGCGAAACTTGCGGCGCTCGAATTCTTCTTGCGAACTGGCCTTGACCACCTCAATGCCAGAGATCGTTTCTTCTAACCCGGCGTTCATCTTGCCGAACTGTGTTCGCTGATGGCGTGTCACGGGGCCAAGTGTACGAACAAAACGAACCACCGAAACAATATAGACGGCGACGAATAACAGCGGTACAAGCAGCAGTCGCACGTTGATAGTCGTAATAAAGATCAGCGGAATCGTGATGCCCAATACAGTTTCCAGAATGATGCTTACACCGGGATTCATCATACCGTTTAGCTGCTGTACATCATCGGTGGCGCGAGCCATGATGTCTCCGACTCGCTGACGATTGTGGAATGTCTGGCTTTTGCCAAGTAAACTGCCGTAGAGTTCCTCACGGGCATCGGCTTCGAGGCGTTGAGCAATAGTTTCGACAGAAAGACTGCCGCCGAGACTCAATAATCCATCGGTGACGAGCAGCGCCAGAATAAGTAGGGCAATTTTGAGGAGTCCGTTATCGCTGCTAGGAGCCATAACTTCCCCCACAGCACGCCCAACCGTTGCCTGTGCTAGCGAATAGCAAGTGAACGCGCCGATATAGAGCAGTACCGTACCGAGAAAGAAAAACTTGTAGCGTGCGATATGAGAAATAACCCACCGGGTTGGACTACGCTGATCGTATCGGTAAGCATTTGGTACGCTAAACTCACTCTTTAACATGCGTCGCTCCCTTAGGTTATGCGATGGCACTAGTCCGAACATTAGTTCGGGTTAATGGTACCCTATGATAGCACGACTTAGAGATACAATGCAATGGTTGTGACCCACATAACGGGTCTATCGAACGGCATATAGAGTTTGACTGAACCTGTGGACGATATTTATTTTTATTCATGGCACAGAATGCCCCTGTGACCCAGTATGGAGGAGCGTGTAGCGTTTCGTGCCAAAGTATTGGTGGGTATAGACTCCGGGGCCAAGATCCGCCAATAAACTTTTGACCCCTACATGTATGATGAAATGGCCTAGATCGTTGTGATTGTGCGGCTCGTCATTGTGCCCGCCCTTCACAGAGAACACGGCGCTGTTGGTTTAAGGAATCATTATCAAATCATTGTCTTTTTGTGATTCCGAGGATGCACTTATAGTGCCTTAACGCAGATACGGTGCAACATAATTCTTCAACTAGGCACTGAAAAGTCCGCTAGCCTGACTTTGTCTATGACCTGATCTGTCAGTTCAAGATCTTGTAAAATTCCCACTTTGTATTATCTTTTATCGCTTCATGTGTCGAAATGCTATGAGGAGAGAACAAATGAAACGGTTAAGTATTGTTTTAGCGATTGCATTAGTCATGGCAACGCTTTCGGGATTAAGCGCGCACCAGACAAAGGCGGCTGCCGCCGATACGATTATCGTCGGCTCAACCGATAGTGCAGGTAGCTTGGACAACGCAGATGCCTACGACAATCATGCGTGGGAAATCCTCCAGAATACTGGAGAAGGTCTGCTAAAGAATAAAGCTGGGACTTTGGATCTTGAGCCGGGGTTAGCAACAGATTTCCCGAAGATCAGCGACGATGGCCTGACTTATACGTTCACGCTACGCGACAATCTGGTTTTTGCAGATGGTACACCGATTACGGCCCAGACTTTTGTGGATAGCATTAAACGTGTCCAGACCCTTAAAGGGCAGGTAGCAGGCTTGGTAACGGCTTATATTACGAGCGTTGAAGCACCCGATGCCAAGACCGTTGTCTTCAAATTACCGAGTAAAGTTGGCTTCTTTACTACGTTGATTGCTATCCCACCCTACTACCCGGTTAATCCTAAACTTTACACAGCGGATAAACTAAATACGTTCCCCTCAGCAATTGACGGTGCCGGCCCATATCGCCTGACCAGCTATAAAGCCAATGAGCAGGCCGTATTTGAAGTAAATCCGAAATATCATGGCACTCAACCGCTGACCAAGAATATCATTGTCCGTTACTTTGGTGGCGCACCACAGCTTGCCGCCGCTGTTGAAAAAGGCGACGTGGATATTTCTTGGCGTTCACTGACAGTTTCGGATATTGTCCGCTTGAAGAAGACCGATGGCATGAATATTTACACAGTGCCAAATGGTCGTATCCTGTACCTAAGCTTTAACCATCTGAGTAAGCCATTTGATGATCCACGCATTCGTCAGGCAATTTCCTATCTGGTGGATCGCGACGAAATCATTGACCGTGCTTATCAAGGTCAGGTGAAGGCTCTGTACAGTATGGTTCCTCCCGGCTACCCGTTTGTTACCGATGACTTCAAGAAGCAGTACAGCAGCCCGCAGATCGATAAAGCGGTAGCGTTGCTTAAGGATGCTGGTTACAGTGCCGATAAGCCTCTTTCCGTCGAATTCAACTGGCCGCTCAAGCACTACGGCGAAGAAGCTGCCGCGATTGCCGAAGTGGTCAAGTCAGAACTTGAAAAAAGTGGCGTGATCAAGGTAGAACTGAAATCTACCGAGTGGAGCACCTATATCAAGACGGTGAGCCAAAGTGGTTATCCATTCTTCCTGCTCGGCTGGTTCCCAGACTACCCCGATACTGACGACTATCTCACGCCATGGGGTGACTCAGCCGCCAACGCTGGACAAGGTGTCAACTACAAGAATCCAGCGATGGACAAGTTGCTCTCCGATGCCCGTGCCGCCAGTGATACAGCCACACGCACCGATCTGTACGCTCAAGCACAGTCACTCTATGCCAAAGATGCGATTACCGTTCCATTGCTAATCGTCGGTGAATACACTGCCTATAAGAACGGCATTGTCGGAGCCGATAAGGTTCCTGCGTCGATTATCATGGATTACACCGTCCTCGGTCGAGGTGATGCGGCGGCAGCAACAGCCGCCGCTACTGCTGCCAAGTAGACTTGTAATTTAATTATCCTCACCCTAACTCTCTCTACGAACTAGAAAGGGTCGGGTGAGGATAATTTTGATGCGTTTGGCCTGAGTCTAATCACCGTCCTGCTGCACTTTTTGTGATGCGCCTGTACGCCATAGCAATCCAACCGAGGAACCTCAATAGGTTTTTATGATTACCCCTTTGGGTGCGATTTTTCTGGTCATCTTTATTGTTTTAGTGGTGGTTATTGGCTATGTGCTAGTGACAGGCAGCACATCGCTACGTAACTATGTAATTTTGCGGGTGCTGCTGACCCTGCCTATGGTATTTATTCTGCTCACCTTGATCTTCATTGTGCTACGCATCCTGCCCGGTGATCCTGTAACCTCAGAGTTGGGGCCGCGTGGTAGTCCGGAACTCAAGCAGGAATTACGGGCGCAGTTAGGGCTAGAGCAACCCATTCTGGTGCAATACTTCGGCTACCTAGGTAAAGTGGCGCAGCTTGACCTAGGTAATTCAATGGTCTTGGCGAAACGACCCATCATTGACGAATTGAGCGAACGTCTACCGACTACCCTTGAATTGATCATCCCCTCATTCTTGTTGATCCTTGTGATCAGTATCCTGCCCGGTGCTGTTGCTGCCCGTTACCATCGCAAACCTATCGATTACAGTTTACGGCTGTGGAGCATCGTTACCTATTCAATCCCAATTTTCTGGTTGGGCCTGATGCTTCAGCTTATTTTTGCGGTGAACTTGGGCTGGCTGCCCATTGACCATCGTCTTGATCCGATCATAGAGTCTCAGGTACTAACGGATATTTCGAAGCTGCCGTTCCACACAAATTTTATGTTGGTCGATACGCTATTGGTCGGCAATGGTGCTGCTTTTGGAAACGCCTTGTACCACATGATACTGCCAGTTATTACGCTGAGCGTCGTGCTATCAGGCGTATTTTTGCGTTTGACCCGTGTCAATATGATCGAGACGCTACAGCAAGATTTCATTGCTGCGGCGCGGTCACGGGGAGTGCCAGAAAGAACCGTGATTTACCGCCACGCGTTGCGCAATGCCTTTATTCCAGTGTTGACGTTGCTTGGTTTACAATTGGCAGCATTGATGGCGGGGGCGGTGTTGACCGAAACGACATTCTCATGGCCGGGGATGGGTTTGTATTTATTCGAGCGAATTACGCAACGCGACTATACGGCGGTGCAAGGGGTAGTCACGGTTTTTGCCATTCTGGTCGCAGTGACCAGTCTGCTTGTTGACATTTTATATGGCTTTATCGATCCCCGGATCAGGTATTAACGGATGCAATCTAATCAAGCACGACGCTGGCAAAAATCTTTAGATGGAGCCGGCTTTATTCGACAGATATGGCGTTCGCGGCGTTGGTATGGTGCGGATTGGTGGTTTGTCGCCGCGAGTGCGGTGCTGCTTCTGGTATTTCTTTATGCGGCCTTATTTCCACAGACGATTGCGCCCTACGATCCCGAAGCCGAAGTTGGTCCGGCATTCCTGCCGCCGCGTCAAGCTCCCGTCGATATTGTGATCGTGGCGCGGGCCGCCGACAATGTGAAATCGCTGCTGGATCTAGGCGGCGACAATGATGCAATCGGTATTGTCGCGGGCGGTCAATCTTCAACGGCCTTGCGGGATCGCGAGAATGAGATCAATGCAGGGCGTGCAACACCTATTCGCCCTGACATTTCACGCTATGACACGATGGATGAGATGTTAGCAGCTTTGGCTAAAGGTGAGATCAAAGCGGCAATAGGCAATCCCGCCGAAATTACGCCGCTATTATCAAAATATGCTGGGACTGCCATTGCAGGGCCGCTCAAGGAAAGCAGTGGGCAGGGCTTTGCATTAGGCACTGATGAGCTGGGTCACGATGAACTCAGTCGCCTCATCTGGGGTACACGGATTGCTCTGGTAGTGGGTCTCTCATCAGCATTGGTTGCCGCATTGTTGGGCGTGCCGCTTGGATTAGCATCGGGATTTGCGGGTGGCTGGCCTGATCGTTGGCTGACATTGCTAATGGACAGCCTCTATTCATTCCCCGGCCTGATCCTCGCCATTGCCATTGCCGCTGTGTTAGGGCCGGGTATTGGCAATGTCATTGTGGCGATTGCCGTACTCTACATCCCGACTTATTACCGGGTGGTGCGTGGGCAAACATTGGCGATCAAGCAGGAGTTATTTATCGAAGCGGCTCAAAGTCTGGGCGCGAATCGTTTCACAATCTTGCTGCGATATGTATTCCCGAACACGATTTCGTCAATTGTTGTACTATTTTCGGTGAACGTGGCGGATGCCATTTTGACCGAAGCGGGCTTGAGTTTTCTGGGGCTTGGCCTACCGCCGAACGTGCCGGATTGGGGTATTGCGCTTTCGCGGGGCCAACAGTATATCCGCTCCGCATGGTGGCTGATTACGTACCCCGGCATTCTGATCATGCTGGTAACCCTTGGATTTAGCGTCCTCGGCGAGAGTCTGTCGGAAATCTTCAACCCCCGCCTGAACCGAGTTTAACGGAAAGTTGACAATGGCGAATTTAGTTCAAGAAACTGCCCTGACACAGCATACAACTCGCGACCTGCTGTTACAGGTGCGTGATCTGACCGTGACCTACCAGACACGCAATGGCTCACTCAATGCGATTGAACACCTTAACTTCGATATGTACCGGGGTGAGGTACTTGGGTTAGTCGGAGAAAGCGGCAGCGGCAAATCAACGCTTGGCAAAGCACTGCTGCGTATGATCCTGCCCCCCGGATCAATCTCGGCTGGTCAAATTCTTTTTGATGGCAAGAATATTTTGCAATTTTCTGCTGAACAAATGCGCGATATACGTGGGCGGCAGATTAGCATGATCTTCCAAGATCCCATGACTTCGCTCAATCCGGTACAGCGGTTAGATGATCATATTATCGAAGCTATCCGGGTGCATGAACCGCAGGTTAGTCGCCAAGAAGCCTTGAAACGCGCTCAGGAACTGGTGTCACGGCTCGGCATTGAACCGCGACGACTGAACGATTATCCTCATCAATTGAGCGGCGGTATGCGCCAGCGAATCATGATTGGTCTGGCATTGGCGCTCAAAGCTAAACTCATCATTGCTGATGAGCCAACGACCTCATTGGATGTTATTGTCGAAGCTCAATTCCTAGACCTATTGCGCGAACTCAAAGATGAATACGGGCTGACAATCTTGCTGATCAGCCATAATATTGGTATTGTCGCTGAACTGGCAGATCGCGTAGCGGTGATGTATGCAGGCCAGATCGTCGAGGTCAGCGACTCTGATCAGGTTTTTCACAACCCATTACATCCCTATACAGATGGACTGATGAAGTCTATTCCGAACATTAGCCTTGAAGCTGAACATCAAACGTTATATCGGATGGAAGGGTCACCACCGAATCTGATTAACCCACCTTCTGGTTGTCGTTTTAATCCGCGTTGTCCACATATGATGCCGGAAATCTGTCCGATCAAAGTACCGCCGCTAACATTAATCCCGACGCAACCCTCATCCGAACATCAGGCGGCTTGCTGGTTGCATATTCCACACGATAAACCCGAATGAAGAAGAGCGAGAAGCATGGCTGAACAAAGTGAATACCCGCTGGTTGAACTGCGGAATGTAACCAAACATTTTCCAGTAGCACGCGGCTTTATGGAAAGCCTAAGCGGACAGCCGCCAAAGGTTGTTCATGCAGTTGAGGATGTATCCTTTCAGATTCAGCGTGGCGAGGTCTTCGGGTTGGCTGGCGAATCTGGCTCTGGTAAGACAACTACGGGCCGATTGGCGATCCATTTGCTGAAGCCTACGAGCGGCGAGGTGATTTTTAACGGGATTAATCTTGAAACGCTGTCTGAATCGGACATGCGCCGTATGCGCCGACAGATGCAAGCGATCTTTCAAGATCCATTCGCGTCGATGAACCCACGTATGACCTTAGGCGAAGGAATTGGACACGGCCTGAAAATCCAAAAATTGGAAAACTCCGCGGCAGCTATTGAACAGCGTGTCAAAGAGATCTTGGATCATGTGGGCTTAACCCCCGCCGAAGCTTACTACAACCGCTATCCACATCAAATTTCTGGCGGTCAGCGGCAGCGGGCTGTGATTGCACGGGCATTGGTGTTGCATCCCGATTTTATTATGGCGGATGAACCTATCGCGATGGCAGATGTGTCCGTTCGCTCTGTCTTGCTCGATCTGATGATTCGACTAAAACAGGAATTTAACCTGACCTATCTGTTTATCACGCATGATCTGGCAACCGCAAAATATATTTGTGACCGCATAGCCATCATGTATCTTGGCAAAATCGTCGAGATTGGCACTATCCATGATGTCTATCAGAACCCGCAGCATCCCTACACAGAAGCCCTTCTCGCCGCCGTTCCCGTTCCCGATCCAAGACATAAGCGTGCTAAACCTATCCCGGCGGGTGAGATTCCGAACCCGATTAACCCACCAAGCGGCTGTCGTTTTCATCCTCGCTGCCCCATCGCGCAGGAAGTGTGCAAGCATGAGGTCCCGCAATTACGCCTTGCACCGACGGGGGGGGACAATCTTGCCGCGTGTCACCTCCGTACTGGAGATTATCAGCAACTCGATCCAACTGTGCCGACTGCTTTTCATATCTGAGCAAAAAAGTAATATTAACGTGAGTTCGGGATAATCGCGGCGATACCTCTTGGCAAAGATACCCTGTATCCTTGCAGGTAACTACACCCAAACAAGAGGTATCAAGCATGAGTTTACTTGAATTATTTTGCTCAGTCGATGATTTTTGTCAGGAATACACCGTGCACGGACAGCGTGAACAGTTGGGGAGTGGATAGGGCAGACGGCGGCGGCAAGGTGAACTGCATTTGAGTGAGATCATGGCAATCTTCATTTATTTTCATCAAGCGCACTATCGGGATTTCAAAGCATAGGAGTGCCGCGCATAGCGACCATGAACCAAGCCTCACTCATTCACAATGCAGTCAATGCGCGATATGACTTGGTAAGTGGTTAGACTTTGCGACACTGTTCCAAAAAGGGGGGGGGAAGTCGCCAAGGTTTACCCCTATGATCTTTGTCGACCAATTGCGGCTCTGCCATATTTTGCTTAACCTGAACTCAAATGCCCGCAAGTTCACACCGCGTATAGCCCAGTAACGATCCGAGTAGTCAGCAAATCATGACTATAGTCGATGGGTATATGCTGTACTTAGGGGTGCGGATACGTTTCGCCAGAAACGCATCTTGGATACATTTATCGACAGTGTTATCGTTAAGAAGAGTATCACAACGGGAATGTTATGTTACACGTGCCCGTCCGATTTTTGTGCTCGATATATCCCTGCTTCGAACACCATCCCTAGAAGTGTAGGGAGTGATGGCTACAAAAGGCGACTTGGTATGCTTGGCCCCAATGGAAAAAACAGGACCGGCTTGGAAACGGGGCGCGATGTTTTAACGCTGCACCAGTTTCCTGAGCATGACCTCACTAGCAATCGAAATTTTAAGCGTAGCAGTTCGTGGCAAGCCTATGGGATTGCGACACTTATTGCGGCGTTGAGTACACTGATTGTGGGGGTGATGGCTACACGATTTTCACCCGTCAACCTCATTATGATTTATCTGGGTGGCGTGGTGATTGCAGCGGCTTACTGTGGGCGTGGCCCTTCGATCTTGACGGCGGTACTCAGTGTGCTCACTTTCGACTTTTTCTTCACTGCGCCTTTCCTGACCTTTACCGTCTACGACTCGCAGTACCTTATTACTTTTGCTATGATCCTAATCGTCGCTGTGACCATTAGCAGCATGACCGCCCAGATCAGGCGACAAGCTGATGCAGCTCACGAACGCGAATGGCGTACTGCTAATTTATATTCACTGAGCCGTGAACTTGCGAGCAGTGTCGGCACTGAAACCCTTATCCAGATCGCCGCCCAACATATCAAGAACATTTTCGATGCCCAGATTATCATATTGTTAGCCGATGCGAATGGGCAGTTGGTTATGAAAATTTCGGCAACCCCAACGCTTCCCATGAATCCTCATGAACAGGGGGTCGCGCAGTGGGTCTACGCTAATAGCCAGCCCGCTGGCCTCGGTACGGCAACACTACCCGGTTCACAAGGGTTGTATCTGCCGTTGGTCACATCGCGAGGCGCGGCAGGTGTACTCGGTGTATACCCGAATCAGGTAGCTTTTTCGCCAGAGCAATTCGATATGCTTGATGCGTTGACCAATCAGACGGCGCTGGCGATTGAACGCAGCCGCCTTGCCGAAGAAACCGAACGATCACGAGTCCAGATCGAAACTGAACGCTTGCGTAATTCACTGCTCAGTTCGGTTTCGCATGATCTGCGTACTCCATTAGCCTCGATCACCGGGGCAGTCAGTAGCTTGCTCGAAAATGAATACACCCTTACGCCTGAAAGTCGTCGGGAACTGGCTCAAGTAGCGTGGGAAGAAGCGACACGTCTGAATCGGTTGGTCGGCAATTTGTTGGAGATAACCCGCCTAGAGTCCGGCGGAGTTCATGTTGAGAAGGAATGGCAACCCCTCGAAGAAGTGATTGGCATTACCTTGAATCGGTTGGAAGCTCAGACCAATACTCATCCAATCACACTCAATCTGCCACTCGATTTGCCGTTAGTACCTATTGATGGCGTTTTGATTGAGCAAGTACTGGTCAATCTACTGGAAAATGCCGTGAAATATACACCAGTCGGCAGCCCTATCGATCTCTTAGCTTCCTTTGAAGACCATGAAGTCAAAGTAACAGTAGCGGATCGAGGGTCGGGACTTGCGCCGGGAGACGAAACCCGCATCTTCGACAAGTTTTATCGGGCATTGCCATCGCTGTCAGGCGGTGCCGGACTGGGGCTGACGATTAGCCGGGGAATCATCGAAGCGCATGGGGGGCGTATCTGGGCACAGAACCGTCCCAGTGGAGGAGCCATGTTTGGTTTTACCTTGCCGCTGGAAGGCGATCCGCCAGAAGTAGACTTGGAAAATGACTGATGCTGGCACTCCACCTGTCAACGGATCACTGATTCTGGTCGTCGAGGACGATCCGCAGATTCGACGTTTCTTGCGGGCGACCTTGACTAGCAACAATTATCGCCTTCTAGAAGCGGGCACAGCACAAGAAGCACTGCGTCAGTTCGGAATGCAGCACCCGGATCTGATCATTCTCGATCTGGGCCTGCCCGATCTGGATGGACTAGAAGTAACGCGCCGCCTACGCGAATGGTCTTCGACTCCGATTCTGGTGCTTTCAGCCCGCCATGAGGACCGCGACAAGATCGCGGCACTCGATATGGGAGCAGACGACTATCTGACAAAACCGTTTAGCGCTGGGGAACTGTTGGCACGGATTCGCGTGGCGCTACGTCATGCGCTGCGAACTGCTCAAACCGATGAGCAGCCAGTCTTTGTATTGGGCGGGCTGCGCGTCGATCTTGCCTATCGCAAAGTGTTTATCGACGATAGCGAGATCCATCTCTCACCGATTGAATATAAACTTCTGCAAGTGCTGATCCACTATGCGGGGAAAGTTGTTACCCGCGATCAATTGCTCAAGGAAGTCTGGGGACCAACTTACACCAACGAGAGTCACTATCTGCGGGTCTATATGGGACATCTTCGCCAGAAGATTGAAAAAGATCCCGCCCGTCCTCAATATCTAATCACGGAGCCGGGAGTAGGCTACCGACTCAAAACTGAATAGCCCGACCATTCACGAAAGATAAACCCTCATGACTGACGATCACAGACCCGATCCTGACGCACTCCTTGAAGCGATCCAGCATCAGGAGGCCAAACAGCAGCGCGGCAAACTGAAGATATTTTTCGGCATGTCGGCTGGCGTGGGCAAGACCTATGCCATGCTGGAAGCATCTCATCAACGACTAGCTGAAGGAGTCGATGTCGTTATTGGCTATATTGAGACGCATAAACGGGCCGAAACGGAAGCCCTCGTTGCAGGGCTTCCGATCATTCCCCGCAAAAAACTTGAATATCACGGGTCAATTCAGGAAGAAATGGACATTGACGCGATTCTGGCCCGCAAACCAGAACTTGTGCTAGTCGATGAACTGGCCCATACCAATGTTTCCGGTTCGCGCCAGCCCAAGCGTTATCAGGATGTGCTGGATTTGTTAGCAGCCGGGATCGATGTCTATACAACAGTCAACGTCCAACATCTCGAAAGCCGCGCCGACACAGTAGCCCAGATTACAGGGATCACGGTGCGCGAAACGATCCCCGATACGCTGATTGAGATTGCCGATAAGATCGAACTGATCGATCTTGAACCGGACGAACTACTCAAGCGGTTGGCAGAAGGCAAAGTCTATACGCCAGATCGGGCGCAGCTTGCGGCTAACAATTTCTTCCGAGAGGGCAATTTAACCGCACTGCGCGAAATGGCCCTCCGCTTGACCGCCGAGCGGGTAGACCAGCAGATGCAAGATTACATGCAAGTCAAAGCCATTCATGGCCCGTGGAAATCGCTGGAACGGTTGATGGTCGCGGTCAGCCCTAGTCCGCTTTCCGAACGGCTGGTGCGTTGGACTCGACGCACCGCCTATACGCTCAAAGCGCCGTGGTTGGCGGTCTTTATCGAACCATTGCACCCTTTAACTGATGCCCAAAAGATCCAGCTTAGTCGCAATCTCTCGTTAGCTCGTAAATTGGGCGGCGAGGTGGTCACGACTTCGGGCGATAACCCGGTTCGAGAACTCATGCGGATCGCGGAACAGCGCAATGTAACGCAGATCATCGTGGGTAAGCCAACCCGCAGTCTGTTTCAAGAATTTTTGGCGGGCGGGTCGTTGGTCAATCAATTGGTGCGAGTCAGTGGCGAGATCGATGTATACGTGGTGACAGGCGACCAAACCGAGGAAACGAATCGGCCTGTCATCGTCCGCCCAACTTTACATTCCGAGCCAAATCAATATATCCTTTCGCTGGCGGTAGTGCTGGCAGCCATCGCCATAAGTTATTTTCTCATCTCCCCACTGATTAGCTATCACGAAGTGGCGTTGGTGCTGCTTTTCGTGATTGTGATTCTGGCGAATTTCGTAGGTCGTGGGCCGATCCTGATGGCGGCAACAGTGAGTGCGGTGCTGTGGAACTTCCTGTTTATCCCGCCCCGCTTCACTTTTTTCGTCTCTACCTTGCAAGATGTGTTGACCCTCGGCCTCTACCTGATTATCGCGCTGGTAACGGGCAATCTGACCGCACGTTTGAGCAGCCAGAAAAGAGTTGTTCACCTGCGCGAAGATCGTACCTCGGCGCTCTATACAATGGCCCGCCAGATCGCCGAAGCTGCGACTCTGGATGATGTGCTGCGAACTGCCGTCGAACAGGTCGGCGGGCTGTTCGATGCTGACATTGCTTTTCTGCTGCCCGATGCCATGCATCACCTTGTTAGCAAACCACATCCAGCTAGCACGCTTACGCTGGACGACAAAGAATTGAGTGTGGCCCATTGGAGTTTCGAGCGCGGTCAGCCAGCAGGCCGTTTCACCGATACACTGCCTACTTCAACCGTGCAATATTTGCCGTTGGTCACGTCCGGTGGTGTGACTGGGGTAATGGGTGTGCGGTTGCATCACGACGAACCGCCCTCGGCGGATCAGGAAGCGCTGTTGCAAACCTTTGCCAGCCACATCGCGCTTGCAGTGGAACGCGAACTATTGGACGAACGAGCACAGCACGCAGCGGTTCTGGCAGAATCGGAACGTATGTATGCGACTTTGCTGGACTCGGTCTCGCATGAACTCCGCACGCCGCTGGCAAAGATCGACCTTGCTGCCACAGAATTAATTGCCCCAGAGAACCAATGTAACGACGAAATCCAGCAAACGCGCGGCACAGCGATCAAGGATTATACAGTCAAGCTCAATGGGCTGGTTGATAACCTGTTGGATATGACCCGATTGGAAGCAGGCCATCTAAAGCTAAATCTGGAAATGAGTGATGTCAGCGAACTCGTTGCCGCCAGTATCAAACGGGTCGAAAAAGAACTCGCCGATCATGATCTCGTAGTAGACATCGCCCCTGATCTGCCAAAGGTTCGTATGGATTTCGTGCTGATGGAGCAGGTGCTGGTTAACTTGCTAGATAATGCCGCGACTTACACACTGTCGGGGGTACGTATCCGCGTGACTGCCCAACTCGAAGGCCACGAGCTAGTGTTGAGCGTAGCAGATCGTGGCCCCGGACTGCCCCCCGCCGATCTTGATCGCATCTTCGATAAGTTTTATCGCGCCGATGGTGCGACTCTGGGCGGTACTGGGCTTGGCCTATCGATCTGCAAAGGCTTCGTCGAGGCGCATGGCGGCACGATCACCGCCGAAAATCGTCCCACACATGGCGGCGCACGCTTCACGATTCGGTTGCCAATCAATACCACGACAGTCCAAGCTCAAATGGTAATCCCGCGCTCCGAAGTAGCGCGGGATTGAGGTGAATTTTGTAGCATAGCCTTTCCCTTAAAGCTCAAAGTTCAAGGGTCGGATGAAAGATAAAGATCGAAGCATCGCAGCGTATCGGAAAATTGACTGAATTGGCAATATAGCATAGGTGATGCGCTTGATCATGCAATTCATGCGCTTGAGCCAGATCAGCGCCTGCTTTGACCATTACCGTAGGCCTGAGGATAATTTCCGTAAAGTGACCGCCGCCATTCTCGGTTTCAACCATCATGCCCACAGGAGCGTCTGTGTACTGCATAACACTAATACCAGCGTCGGCACACAGATGCAAGTACCATAGCATGTGACAAGTAGATGCCGACGCGACAAGTAGTTCTTCCGGGTTATAGCGTGTGCCATCACCGCGAAAAGCAGGATCAGAGGAACCCGGAATCATCAGCTTGTTGGGTGCAGAAATCTCGTGATTCCGGGCATAGGTTCGATAGCTGCTTGTGCCTTGCCCCAGATTGCCTGTCCATACGATATTGAGCGTATACGAATGCTGTTTGTGTGCCATTTCAACCCTCGTCATTGAGCGTTAGATTAGTGGGGATAGTGGAACGCCCCCGGAAAATCCTCGGCAACGGCTTTCTTCTTAGCGCTCCATGAGTCGATCTGGATCGCGTAGACGGCGGTACGGGCCAGTTCTTCATCGGTAATGGGACGGTAATCTGTGCCGGGATTAAGATGCGGGAAATATTTGTCGAGCAGTAGTTGCAAGGCGCGGCTAGCCTGTGAGCTTTCTGACACGACTGCGCCTGTCCCAAAGATGACAACCCCACCATACTCGACACTGAATTCTAGGGCAGTATCCGCGGGAAGCAGCCGTCCCATCTCGCTGACACTGAAGCATACCCGTTCGTGAGCCTCGATATTGGCGCGTGTCCGTCCCAACCGGGCGGTGTGCATATAGATGGTGTGGGCGGCTTCATCAAAAACAAACAGGTTGCTGTTGATAAACGGTTGGCCTTCGTAAACGGTTGCCAGTGTCCCCATCGGCGCACGATGCAGCAGATCGCGAATCCACGTTTCGTCCTCAACGGCGCGGTCAATGCGCTTGACTTGATTCGGCGGCAGT
Organism: Chloroflexota bacterium; assembly: GCA_040007395.1. GTDB lineage: Bacteria > Chloroflexota > Anaerolineae > Aggregatilineales > UBA2796 > DATGFK01. The sequence goes on along the minus strand of JBDTVG010000063.1, from coordinate 841 downwards.
GTTAAGTAGTCCTTTGACATGGGTTCCTCGGCAAAATGAACACAGTTAATCGGTGTATCATACGGATAAAAATGGTATGCTTCAAGAGCCATTTTGGAGGATCTTTATAGAGCCATTTTGGACAGGAGCAACGTATGTCCCGAACAAGTTATGCTATACCTTTCGCGCCTACCACGTTTGATAGTGAATCGGTGGTGCCCCTTTATAAACAGCTTTACGAGGAAGTGCGTAGCGCCATTTTGAATGGGCGGCTATCGGCTGGCACACGGCTCCCCTCAACGCGGACACTGGCAGATGAACTCGATGTTTCGCGCAATACAGTGTCCAGCGCTTTCGACCAACTACTCGCGGAAGGCTATCTGGAAAGCCATGTGGGCGACGGAACCTACGTTGCACGTACACTGCCCGACGATTTGCTGCATATCGATTCTAGCCAACCGCCCCCGCGCCAGACTGCACCTAAAGGTCGCCGTCTGTCACAGCGAGGGAATTTGCTAATGCATACTCCTGTCGGTGTACTTCACACGCAAATTCATCCCTATGCTTTTTGCTCTGGTTTGCCTGCATTGGACGCTTTCCCGTTCGATATTTGGGCGCGGCTTGAGGCACGTTTTTGGCAAAAACCGCAACGTGAACTACTAACCTATGGCAATGCAGCAGGTTACAAGCCGCTGCGAGAAGCGGTGGCTGGCTATTTGGGAACGGCACGGGCTGTACGCTGCACCCCTGATCAGGTTATTATTGTGGCGGGGTCGCAACAGGCACTCGATCTCACTGGGCGGGTGCTGCTCGATCCCGGCGATTCGGTGTGGATCGAAGACCCCGGCTATCTTGGCGCACG
>JBDTVG010000062.1:0-11354 GCA_040007395.1 Chloroflexota bacterium | reverse complement strand
CGGCATTTTCCTGCCCTGCAAGCCCTTTCCCTCCTACTGTCGGGTGACTAGGATTGATATAGGCATCAGCATCCTGTGGGTTGAAGCGGATCGCCTCGGTGAAATCGGCTATGGCACCATCCAAATCGCCTTTAGCATAACGAGCCAAACCCCAATTGTAGTAAGCAACGGCATTTTGCGGGTCAACACGGAGAGCTTCAGTAAAATCGGCAAGCGCACCATCTAGATCGCCTTTGGCCTTACGCGCATAGCCTCGGTTATTATAGGCATTTGCATATTGCGGGTCAAGATGGATAGCTTCCGTGTAGTCGGCAATGGCACCGTCCAGATTGCCTTTGTCACTTTGCACATTGCCCCGGTTGTTATAAGCAGTTGCGTTTTGCGGGGCGAGGCGGAGCGACTCATTACAATCGGCAAGACCACCATCTAGATCACCTTTGCCATTACGTGCGCCACCACGACGGGCGTATGTTTCAGCATTTTGCGGATCGAGACGGAGCGCTTCTGTGTAGTCGGCAATCGCACCATCCCAATCCTTATTTTCTTTTTTGGACAATCCACGCTCGAAATACTCCTGCGCGGTAAGCTGCTTGTCAGTGACTGGCGGCTGTGCGGCGAGTACCTCCTGCTTCACGGCAACAATTGCTGCGTCGGCGGTAGGTGGGTGAGTTGTTTGGATCTCAATAGGCTTCAAGAAGCGTTCGCGAACCTCTTGCAATGCATACTTGAAGAAACGTGGCGGGATCTCCATCATGTTATAACTCTTGAGATATGCAGCCAACGCAGGCGGCAAATATTGATCAATATCAATAAAGGCGAATTCTGGTGTGTACAACGGCACAAACATACGCCGCAATTGCATGGCATATTCCATCTCGCGCAGCACCCAATCGCCGGATTCCTTGCAACGATCTAGCGTACCGGGCGTGAGGATCGGCATAAAATAGGGACGTGCGGCGATTTGATCGAGGATGATTGTGCCGAACTGCCCAGAGTCGATACCCTCAAGATCGTAAAAGCTGTCAATGCTGTGCGCCCGCAACTCCTGATAGATCGCCAGCGCAACATAAGCGCTTGCTGTGCGTCGATAGTTAATGAAGACATCATTACTAGCTGTCATACCGCCCCCACTGGAGAGTAATGGTCATTCCAAGCAGAGTCTATTATAGCAGCAGGAACCTCAATTCACGGCGTTCGTGACCGGGGATTCGAAGGAGGATTAGGAATCAAAAAAGCATCCCGTAGAGGATGCTTTTGTTTATTTAGTTATTTATATGGATGGCTTAGAAACGGCTGCTGCGACGGTCACGATCCCCGCTGCTGCCACGATCTCCACCACCGAAGCCACCGCGACTGCCGCCGCGATCTCCACCACCGAAGCCACCACGACCACCGCCGCCACCGCCGCGATCCGAACGCTCTTCGCGAGGACGTGCTTCGTTCACAGTGAGATTACGTTCCTGAAAAGTAAACCCGTTAAAGCGCTTGATCGCTTCCTGAGCACCTTCGAGCGTTACCATCTCGACAAAACCAAACCCCTTCGGGCGGCCTGTTTCGCGGTCAGTGATGAGTGCGACACTCTCGATTTCACCGGCCTGTCCAAACAGATCGCGAATTTGGTCTTCGGTTGCGCTATAGGGTAGATTGCCAACGTACAACTTTTTGTTCATGAAACACTTCCTGGATACTTAAATCTGGCAAGACACGGTGGTGACGCTGGTAAAAACGCAAAACGCCCTGCTTCAGTGTAAAAGCCCGGGCGAACGCTGCAATCTTAGACCGAGGCAATACCCAACCTGTGTTGTCTGATTATGTCATATATTCAAATTCTTGTAAAGAGCCAAAACGGTAGTGGCAAGGCAAACACAGTGCAGTACTACTCGGTAAATCTTAGGGTTTGCGACCTGCGGCGATCAACATTGCACCGTAGGCAAAATACGCGCCATTGGCATCGGCCTGCTCCGCTTCTGTGTGAAACCGTTCCAGTTCAGCTTCGGTGACAACCCCTGCCGCCAACGCCTCACGCTCGACAATCGATTCGCATGATGTATAACGCTCAAAGGCATAATCCGACGCTTGAATCGGAAAAATCTCTGTGGTTACATCGAGCAAGTTTTGCAGCTTCAGCCGACGATAGAGTTGGCGGCCTGAATAGCCGTTGCGATAACGGTCTGCCCTAAAACGACGCAACCGCCATTCTATATCCGTTTCGCTCGTATCAATCGATTCAGCGCTGTGATCGGTATCCGCGAGAACGATCCAACCACCGCGTTTTGTCACACGAATTATTTCGATGAGCACGCTATCTGGCTGAGCCAGATGTTGAAAAACTCGTTCACAGCGGCACGCATCATAGGTTCCTGTTGCAAAAGGCAAAGCAGCGCCATCCGCTAGATAATGCCACGCTTCAACCTTCGAGCGTTTGGCTTGCTGATTCGCGACAGCAACCATTTTTAAATCCATATCTACCCCGATAACACCGCCTGCCGTAGCGATTTGCTGCGCCAATGGAATAGTATCCGCACCGCTCCCGCAGCCAACATCAAGGACCCGACAACCGGGCTGCAAGCGCATCAAGTCATAGGTGCGCTGCTTGAGCGGCGCAACCATCTGTGCTACGACTGCGAGATAATCTGAGTCAACGTAGCCAGGTCGGGTTTCACTCATCAGGTTTACTCCACTCAACAGATCGCAAACTCCAACTAAGCATTGCAACGCGCAGCACTGCCGGATGTGTTGAAATTACCCCATATTGCTACGTCTACACAACGCTAAATCGTTCTCAAGCTAGGCGACAACGCCAATATTAGTCCCCACCCGTGCGGCTGAATAACTCATCCAGATTTTGTGGTCTTTCCCCAGCATCTTTGTGGCAGGTGTCACAGGCCATCTGCGTAACCGTTTTATCTACTAGCTTCAACTGAGGATTGCTGGTATCGACAGTTTTATGCGCCAGATGGCAACTTGTGCAGGTAAGCGTCGTATTAACCGTGCGTAACCGTCGATTCCGCCCGTTGTTGTTTGAGACGATCAGTTGTTTGCCCTGCGCGACGAGTTGAGCAGTTTGTGGCAGCCAATTGTGGAAGTGAGTCTGGTTGCCGTTGACCGTCAGGAGGGTATCAGTATGGCAGCCAATGCACGCAGCATTGACCAGCGCCGGCTGATTAATCGTCGTCTTTTCCAGCGTTGGATCGGCTTTGCCCATCACAAAGGTGACAGTATCCTGAGCACCTAATGCCAAGGTTTGGACCCGATTCGTCAGGCTTGAATCGCCGCGATGACATTCAATACAGCCAAAAGTCTGGCTTTTGGTCTGTGCCTGCTGGTAGTGATAGCTTGCCAGATCAGCGATAACCACGCTGGGATTGTTGGTCGCCGTGTTTGCCCTCTGGAAATAAGTCGTTTCGGGAACGGTGTGGCAAGATGTACAAAACTCATCGTGTTCTTCAAGGGCGGTAGCTCCCACAAAGCCAATACCACCAAAGATGATCAGGCCAAAAAAGACGGCGACAATGATCACGGGCCAGCGTTTACGCCGTCGAGTCGGGCTACCGGATGCTCCCTCACTAGGGGAGGGGGTTTGATCACGCTTGTAAATCTCGGACATGGCTAATTCATCTCCAATGGAGTCCAAATCTTCCAGTCAAGTTGACCGTTGCTATATTATGGTGTTGCCGAAGGCGGCACCGCTGTAAAGATAATCGGGTTGGTTGGTACGGCTGTAGGCGGCGCAATGGTCGCCGGAATCGGAGTCGGCGGGATTGGTGTAAAGGTTGGTACAATGATAGGTGTGATACTCGGCGGGATCGGCGTAGACGTTGGGGGGATAAAGGTAAAGGTTGGTGGGATTGACGTAAAGGTCAGGGTAAATGTCGGAAATAGCCTGATCTGTGTTGGTGTAGCTTGCAGCGGCGAGAGTGTACTACCACCGCCGCTTGTATCTAAGGTTGGATAGGACGTGATTGTCGGATACAGGGTTGGTACTGCGTTGGTCGTTGCCGAGGTTTCGGTCACTGTCAATGTCGTGACGACTGCCGGACGCGCACTGCGCTGCGGGGCAACAAGGAGCAAGACCACTCCCACGCAGTAAAACGGAAGTGTTGCCAGAATTATGAGCAGTAATGTTGTTTGAATTGTTCGCTGTCTGCGAACCGATGCTTCCGTAACACGTTCCATAAAAATTAGCGGCGGGTCACAACTAGCTGTACCACAGCAGCGTTAACCACGCCATCTCCTTTCAGCCTCGTAGGTGTAACCGTCTGGCGACAATCTATTGAAGTTTATCCAAATTTCTGTTAAAAATCATCAGGTCATGCACTTCGATCCCAATCTCCGTAAGCATAGTAGCAAATAGAGCATTCGCGCAACTAAAAGAGGAAGAACAGATGCAGTACCGTCAGCTTGGGCGTACCGATATGAAAGTCGCAACGATCAGTTTTGGCGCGTGGGCGATTGGCGGTTCGTGGGGCGAAGTAAACGATGATGAGTCGTTGGCAGCTCTTAACCGGGCTATCGAACTGGGGGTCAATTTTATCGATACCGCCGATGTCTACGGCGACGGACGCAGCGAACGGCTTATCGCAGAAGTCCGTAAGCAGCACCCGCACGATACGATTTACGTAGCAACGAAGGTGGGTCGCCGCCTGCCAGAGCAAATTGCAAGTGGTTATACTCGCGCCAATCTTACTGAGTGGGTAGAGCGCAGTTTACGCAATCTGGAAGTCGAGGCGCTTGATCTGCTGCAACTGCATTGTCCAGCCACCGAAGTCTACGATATGCCGGAAGTTTTTGGGATTTTGGACGGTCTAGTACAAGATGGCAAGCTGCGTTACTACGGTGTGAGCGTGGAAAAGGTAGACGAAGCGCTGCGAGCGATTCAGCATCCCAACGTGCAAACCGTGCAAATTATCTTTAATATGTTCCGCATGAAACCTGCCGACGAATTTTTTGAGGCGGCAAAGGAACATCAAATAGGGATTCTGGCGCGGGTTCCACTGGCAAGCGGCCTGTTGACAGGCAAACTTACAGCGCAATCCAATTTTGCTGCTGATGATCACCGGGCTTTTAATCGCAACGGTGAATCGTTTGATAAGGGCGAAACCTTTTCTGGGGTTGACTACGATCAGGGACTTGAAGCGGTAGCCGCCTTGCAAAAGATCAAACCTGTTGGGTTGTCGATGGTTCAGTTTGCCCTGCGCTGGATTCTGATGTTTGAGGCCGTGACTTGCGCCATTCCCGGAGCCAAGCGTCCGTCGCAAGAAGACGAAAATGCCTCTGCTGCCGATCTGCCGCCGCTTTCACAAGAAGTCATGGAAGGGGTACGGACGATTTACGATCAATACATTCGGGATCTCGTGCAGGCGCATTGGTAAGGCCGAATGCCTGTCCAACCCATACAGCCAGATAAGAAATCGGAAATTAACATTATATTCCGTCCGTTGATTATTCTGATTCTTGTCGTAGGCGCTGCTGCATACGTCTATCTCGCGGCAAATCTGAAGGCCAGTAATGACTCAACACCGATTATGCCGCTGGATGATACCTATATCCATTTCCAATATGCGCGGGTGCTGGCAGAAGGCCATCCCATGCGCTACAACCCCAACCAGCCGCCGACTTCCGGCGCGACCAGTTTGATTTATCCGGCACTGTTAGCAATCGGCTACAAACTCGGTTTTGTGGAAGAGCCGTTGGCGTGGTGGGCGTTGGCAATTGGCGTAATCTGCTGGGTTGCCTCGGCATGGCGAGTGTATCGCCTTGTCAGTCTAAACATTCAATCGCGCTGGATTGGGCTTGGAATCGCAGCGGCGTTTGCCTTGAACGGATCGCTCAGTTGGGCATTCATGTCGGGCATGGAAACGGGGCTGATGGTTTTTGCCACGCTGCTTACTCTGTGGTATGCCGTGCGTGAAGATCGGCGCGGGGTGGCACTGGCGGGGAGTCTTGCTGCACTGGTGCGCCCCGAAGGGTTAGCGGTGGCGCTTCTCGCCGCGATCTACGTTGCCAGCCGCGAACCATCACGCCGTGACTTGCTACGCCATTTGCCCATATATGGCTTACCATTGATTGCTGGATTGATTCAGCCAGCGATCAATATCATCATGACAGGTGCGGCAACCGCCAGCGGCTTAGTTGCAAAGTCACATCTGTATACGGTTCCCCCTGATGCAGGGACGATCCTCAACAGCATTCTGGCAACAGCAGGGCGTACCATTGCCGAACTATTTACCGGAGTGAGTCAAGACGATGGCCTGTATTTTGTGTTTGTGCTGTCGTGGCTAGCAATTATCGCCGTGATCTTGGGGTCACATGCAGCATGGAAGTCGCGCCGCTTGACTCCCGAATTGCTCGTCTTTAGCTGGATTGCGGCGCTGATTGCCACAGTATCACTGCTCGAAACGGCCTTCTGGCAGTTCAAGCGGTATCAGCAGCCCATGATCGCTTTGCTCTATCCGCTAGCGGGATGGGCGCTGATTCGGCTCAACGCTTATTTGAAGCGACCTACGCCGCGTCGATTGGCGATTGGCGGATTGCTTGCCATCCTCATCGGCGGATCGTTGGTTACGTTGCAAACGTTCGTTACTTATTATGGCGATAATGTGCGTGAAGTTGCGTCCAGCCAGCTTCCGATGGCGCGTTACGTCGCCGCGTATGTCCCGCCGGATGCAGTTGTCGGGGTTCATGACATCGGCGTGATGCGCTATCTGGGCGACCACACAACCTATGATGTGATTGGATTGACTACAGCAGGCGCGGCGCGGGCATGGCGTAATGGCCCCGGCGCAGTCTATGAACTGATGCTGCATGGCAACAGCGCATGGCGACCCGCATATTTTGCAATTTACCGTGATGCGGTTAGCCTGAAATACCTAGCCGATACCGACTTATACAAAGACACCTTAGCCAGTTTTCCATCGACAAGTCCGCCGCGTAATATCGCCTCGGCAACCAGCAGCGGTCAAGCCGTCTACAAAGCCGACTGGTCGCTGGCGGCGTTGGCGGGACAGCCTTTGCAGCCGTCTTCGTTGGCAGCAGCGGCAGGCATGAAGTTAACCGATAGCGTTAATGTAGCGGATTTGGACAGCGAAGCCGCCCACGCTTATCGCTGGTGGGAAGCCGCAAAGCGCCCCGGTTTCGCTACCGAACTGCGCGAATTGGATTATATCGCCTGTCAGTCTCCCAATCCCAGCAACCCGACCTGTCGCCTGATGGATGGGGGACGGCTGATCAGCGGCGGCGAGGAAATGACCATCGCCACTACGGCGGGTCAAGACCTGATCTGGGTCACACGGGTTCACCCTTACAACACGGTTTCGCTGGGAATATTTGTCAACGGGAAACGTATCGCGACACGGCTGGTTCCAGCGGTTCAGGGGCAGTGGTTGGAGATCGCGAGTTACATTCCCGGCGCAGAGATTACCGGAACCCAGACGCGAGTCCGGGTCGAAGCTAACCTCACTGATCCAGCAGCAGGTCACTACATGCCGTACTATCACTGGTTCTATCAGGGGACCTATCCGCCGGAAAAATCGCCGTCCGCTAAGATTGCGACTTTCGGGCGATCTATTATTCTCTCGGAAGCAACTTGGATTTATAACGCTGAGACGCACCGTGTTAAAGTCGGGGTAACGTGGACTCGTAGCGATGCCGCCGAGTTGGACGCTCAGGCGGGCGATGCCAAGATATTTGTGCATGTCTATGCCCCCAACGGTCAGGACAAGCCGCCTGTCGCACAGGCCAATGATCAGCGACTCGGACAAGGGACACTACCACCGCAAAACTGGCTGCTGGGCATCATCCATGATGACTACGAGATTACACTCCCAGCGGGCATAGCTCCGGGTCGCTACAGCGTAGCGTTAGGTCTCTACGATCCCACAACAGGCAACCGTCTATCCATTACTGGTGGCGATAAAGATAGTCGATTGTTCATTGGAACCATTGATGTACCCTAACACAATTTGCATAGGATAGGGGATTAAACGTATAGATGACAACCATTGATCTAAAAGGAAAAATAGCACTCGTCACGGGATCAGCGCGGCGCGTGGGCAAGGCGATTGCGCTGGAATTGGCACGACAGGGGATGCACCAGATTATCCACCACCGCCAAAGTGATCGCGAGGCCGAGGAAACCGCCGAAGAAGTCCGCGCTTTGGGTGTCGAAGCCATCATTGTTAAAGCTGATCAGAGTGATCCTGTGCAGGTGCAGCAACTATTCGATACGCTGCGCCAACGTTATGGTCGGCTGGATGTGTTGGTCAACAGCGCTTCGTCTTTCAATGCTGGTGCGATCCTCGATCTGCCCTTTGAGGAGTGGCAGAAAACACTTGCCGTGAACTTAACTGGGCCGTTTTTGTGCAGCCAACACGCCGCCCGGCTGATGCTCGAACATGACGGCGGCGCGATCATCAATATTCTTGATATGAGTATTTTTCATCCTTGGAAGGGTTATCCGGCGCATAGTGTCGCCAAATCCGGGCTGGCTACGCTCACAGAAGTATTCGCGCAAAGCGTCGGGCCGCAGATCCGCGTGAACGGCATCGCCCCCGGCGCAATTCTGCGCGATGACGGCAATACGCTGGCACAGTGGGAAAGGATCGGCAAAGGGCTGCCCTTAGGCACAGGACATCCCTCCGATGTCGCGCAGGCAGTTGTCTTTCTGGCGACACAGCCGTTTATCACCGGGGCTATTTTGCGGGTCGACGGTGGCGAATACGTTAAGTGAACTACACTCAAGCATAAATCTAGGCGAGAACGCGCTCGACATCGACTTTGCCGGACTGTACTGCCTCGCGGAAAAGTTCAACTGTGCTGCGTACCCCTTCGTTCAATGGTGTCCAGTTGATCTTGCCGAGGGCGGCCTCCATTGATTCCACATCTGGAGTAGCAGGCACGGATGGCAGCACAGGAGTGTAGGTGATGTGTCCCACACTATCGGGAGCAGCGGCGGTAATCGCAGCCACGATCTCATCCATAGTGACGATGTTTCCCCCGACATCAAAAACAGGCGCATTGTCTAACTTAGCGCGTGCGGCACGGATAAAAACGTCTGCCATATCACGGGCATGGTGGAAAACGCTGGTTCCGCCAAAGCTGATACGATACGCACGGCCTATCGCTGCCGCCAACATTGCCTTGGTCGGTGTCGAGGTCATACCCTGATCGCGACCCGGCCCATAGACCGTGTGAGGGCGCAACCCAACAGTACGCAGCCCGTAATCTTGCCAGTAGATCCGCGCCATATCCTCGTTAGCGTGCTTATAGACTCCGTAGAGAGTCGAGGGCTGTGGCTGGCCCGACGGCCCAAATACAGCGATAGAACTGGCGTAAGCCACTCCGTGCAATTGATCTTGGTAACGGTGGGCAACCTCTAGCACATTCGCTGTACCAACAACATTTACTTGCGCACCACGTACCGGATCAGCCTTCACGAACGGCACTTGCAGCGCCGCCAGATGGATTATATGTGTAATATTGTGGTCAGCGACGGCGTGTTCAAAAGCCTTGAAGTCGGTAATGTCGCCATTCAGAAGGTTCACTTTGGACAGCGCAGCGTCATCGAGAATCAAATTCAGGCGATGCTGGCTACCCGGTAAATCGTAAGTCCAGACCGGGACTTGTGCTTCGACGAGTTGCTTGACCGCCCACGCGCCAATGCAGCCCAGCGCGCCGGTTACCAAAAATCGCTCAGATATTGCGACCATAAAGAAGTAAATCCTCTCATTGTAGAAATAGTGAATTATATGCGGCAAGCCAGATTCGAATCAAAAAGCAGTCGGAAGTTTTTTTTCGACTGCTTTAATGATTTACCGCCTTCATTAGATTAACGCCAGCTTATTCGGTTGAGTCAACGAGTTGCATTTCGTGGTTCAGCTTACGCAATTTCTCAAGCGCTGAGTGCTGCAACTGGCGGATGCGTTCCCGGCTATAGCCCATAATCTCACCGATCTGCGCCATGCTGTGGCTTTCGCCATCCTTGAAACCGTACCGTAGTTGGAGAATCGCAGCTTCACGGGCAGGTAGCGCTGCCATCAGGAACGCAACGGACTCAGTCAGCAGTTGGCGGGCGGTGGCCTGTTCGGGAAGTTCGCTTTCGGTGTCGGCTAGCAGGTCTTCACGCGGACGATCTTCTTCGTCGCCAATCAACGCTTCGATCTGGATCGGTTCGCGTGCCGCCAGCAAAGTCGCCTCGACCTGTTCAATTGTTAGTTCAGAGATTGCGGCAATCTCTTCAAGGCTGGGTTCGCGCCCCAATTCCTGCGAAAGTTGATCGCTGACACGACGCAAACGACCCCAGCGCTGTCCCTGATTAATGGGTAAGCGAATGGTACGCCCGGTATCGCCTGTGGCGCGGGAAATCGCTTGACGAATCCACCAAGTAGCGTAGGTGCTCAGACGCACGCCGCGATCTGGGTCAAAACGATCTACCGCTTTCATCAGGCCGAGATTGCCTTCTTGGATCAGGTCTGCCAGCGAGAGGCCACGTCCCTGATACATTCGGGCAATGCTGACTACCAGCCGTGTATTAGCAACGATCAATTGCTGGCGGGCTGTCTCGCCAGTGGCGATCTGCGATTCGAGTCGCCCTCGTTCTTCACCGCCAATCGCTGGGTTGCGTTGGATTCGTTGTTCAGCTAATCTGCCGTCTTGTGCCTCTCTGGACATACTTTGTTCTTCATCGAAGGTCAGCAGGGAGGACACCGGGCGGATGTCTCGAAAATAGATTTGCACGAGATCGGCATTAGGATCGATAGCTGCGCGTCGGGGGTGGTCGGGGTCATCGTCCGAGGTTGAATCGGTAAAGGTATCAGTGGATCGCCGCTTATTCATCAACATACTCCTTTATGGTGTTATCGATGATCAATCGTTCGAATATTACGAATTCCATGTTTGTCTAACCTTGCTGACCCTATGTTAGGCATATTTTCAAGTTTTGTCAAACGTTTGTACATACATTGCTGCCTACTGACAATTGACTCAATAGAATAATCAAAAGAGAAATATGTTACAGATCAAGGATGGTACTGTGCTGCTATAGTGCTAGCTTGTAAAAGTAGTGGGGTGAATACTAGAAGATTAAAACTAGATGAGTAGCTCTGTCTACCCAAAACACAAATATGACCCTTCCAGTGGGAAGACGCTCCGAACATAAAAAACCTTACCTCACAATATACCCTCTAAAAATAACAGAAGGATAACGAGTTAGAGTTGAGTCATCACTCCACTCGAATTTGCGCTTGAGTTTAGAAAGATAAGGCAAGCTTAACCTGTCTTCCAATAATTAAGGATACAATAGACTAGTAGACTAACGCAAAGAAAGTGAAGGATAAAGGCGCGACAATTTAGTACGG
>JBDTVG010000061.1:0-15106 GCA_040007395.1 Chloroflexota bacterium | reverse complement strand
ACGAGCTAGACGACGACGCTAAGTCGCCCAGCTTCAAGCCTGCCACGCCCATCGGGACACGTACACCGTTTGGGGCCGCGCCTGCGCCTGCTAATACAGGATCGAATGCCGCCGCCAAATTACCACCGCCGACCTCATCGAGTTCCACCCCATTCGGAGCCAAGCCGGGCGGAAATGCTCCGGTTCGGCCGGCGGACAAAGGCAAAGACGCGGATTTTGACGATGAGGACGACGAGCTAGACGACGACGCTAAGTCGCCCAGCTTCAAGCCTGCCACGCCCATCGGCAACCGCACGCCATTTGGCGCATCTCCGACCAATTCGGCATCCAAGCCGAATCCATTTGGTGCGAGACCTAGCGGTAGTGCCACGGCAAAACCCGCCGATGATGCAGCGAAGGATGATCAGAAATCCGAGAGTCTCAAACCTGCCACACCGATTGGTAACCGCAGCCCCTTCAACGCCAAGCCATCCAGTCCGTTTGGGAGTAGTCCCACTGCCAGACCCGTCAACAATGACGACGATGAAGACGAAGCAGAGGATGACGAGCCGGAGAGCTTCAAGCCAGCTACGCCCATCGGCAATCGCCCAATGCCAGCGCCGACACCCTCCGCATCGTTCACCCGACCTGTCCCTAAACCCGGGTTGGCGACTACGCCTCAATTTGATGAGGAAGACGAAGAAGAAGATAACGATCCAAAGTATGTGCCGATTGATGACGCGGACGAAGATCTCCCACGCTCCAATGGGCCGCGTCCAACGGTAAGTGGCGGGGTTGGCACAGCACCTGCCTCGATGCCGCGTCCGGCTGACCCAGTGCTGCCCCGTTCGCGTCCCGGTCAGGAACCATCCAAGCCGCCATTAGGTGGTTCCACTGGATCGTCGTTCTCCCCTTTCGGGCAACGCCCCCCGGCGACAACCACGAAAGCCGAGACAAAACCTGAAGCGACGATAAATCCAGTAAAGGCGGCTGATCCGAGTATGCCTGCCAAACAGCCAGAGTCGGCGCAGCCCCCTACTTCAACTGTGGCGACAAGCACGCCACCCGCCAGCCCCTCGCCTGCTGCTCCACCGCTGGAAGGCGTGATTATCCGCAGCAAGGGTGGGCAAAACGGCGAGATTCCCGATTACCGCCAACTGCTCGAATCTGGGTCGCAGCAGAAAGTCAACGACGAAGTCCTTAAACAGCAGGCCAAAATCATCGAAGAAACGCTCCTGGCCTTTAGCGCACCGGGCAAAGTGGTCGAGACGAATCCCGGCCCGACAATTACGCAGTTTGGCGTAGAGCCGGACTATCTCACGACCCGACAGGGCAAGAAGATCCGTATCAAGGTCGGGCAGATCGCACGGCTGGATGCTGACCTCGCGTTGGCACTTTCGGCACGTTCGATCCGTATCGAAGCGCCCGTACCCGGCAAAGGCTATGTCGGGATTGAAGTTCCTAATAAGGAAACCGCCGTCGTCAGTTTGCGCGATGTGATGGACTCCGAGGAATTCGAGCGGATCAACTCCAAGCTGCGGATCGGGTTAGGCTTGAGCGTAGACGGTGCGCCGATTGCTACCGACCTGACTCAGATGCCACACTTGCTGATCGCCGGAACAACGGGTTCTGGTAAGTCGGTGTGTGTCAATGCGATCATTGCGTGCTTGCTACTGCAAAATTCGCCCGACGATCTCAAGATGATTATGGTAGACCCCAAGCGCGTCGAATTGACCGGGTACAACGGTATTCCGCATCTTGTTTCGGCGGTGGTGGTCGATCTGGAACGCATCGTGGGTGTACTGAAATGGGTCACTCGCGAGATGGACGAGCGCTACAAGAAATTCGCGCAGGCCGGAGCGCGTAACATTGTTGACTACAACGGCAAGATTGCAGGCAACCAGCCTAAACTGCCATATCTCGTCGTCGTGATCGATGAACTAGCAGACTTAATGATGCTCGCTCCCGACGAAACGGAAAAGGTGCTGACTCGGCTGGCTCAGATGGCGCGTGCCACTGGCATTCACTTGATCGTCTCGACGCAGCGCCCCAGCGTAGACGTGGTGACAGGCTTGATCAAGGCCAACTTCCCGGCGCGGATCTCGTTTGCCGTCGCATCCAGCGTGGACTCGCGGGTTATCCTCGATTCGCCGGGGGCGGAAAAACTATTGGGGCGCGGCGATATGCTGTTCCAGTCGCCAGATGCAGCCGCCCCATTGCGGATGCAAGGTGTGTTTGTCTCCGACGCGGAGATCAATCGCATTACCGCCTACTGGAAAGGCCAAAAGATCGAGCCAACCAGCGCAAAGGCCGCCATGAGCAGTCCGCTAGACTTCAACCGTCCCGCCGAACCTGTGCAATCGCGGCAAGAGCGGTTCAATTCATCGCCTTCATCGAATAGCAGCAGTAGTAACAGTGGTGGCAATTTCAGCAATAGTGGCAATCAGCGGGTGTTTGGCAGCCCGCCGTCATCCAGTTCGATTGGCAACCGTCCGGCGACACCTGCCAATAGTGGCACTTCCGAGAGTGCTGGCAACGCCAGTGAAGATGATGAGATGTACGACGAAGCCGTCGAGATGGTGCAGCGTGCCGGGAAGCCGTCGATCCAGATGTTGCAACGGCGGCTGCGGATTGGCTATACCCGCGCTGCCCGCCTGATCGAACTGATGGAGAAACGCGGCGCGATCAGTTCCGCTGACGCACGCAGCGCTACTGCTAATGATGGCGGTGACAGCGAAGACAACACCAAAGAAGCATAGTCCGGCGCAGTTCAGCTAGTGTTCTATCGCGAAGCCTGACTTTTGAGTCAGGCTTCATTTTTATGTGACAACCGTCAAGTATATTGACCCATTTGCCTCGCTGAATCTTGTAAAGTACATGATCCTAAACTAGAACTTAACTGGGTTTCAACTGGATTATATTTACCCTTCCCAATCACTCCACAACTTATAAAATCAACGAATTGCGTGAGGACAAAGCCATGAAAAAAACGTGTTATATGTGTGACAAACCCGGAAAGAAAACGAAAGAACACGTACCGCCGGAATGTTTTTTCCCAGAACAAAAGGACATACCGAAAGGACTGGATTTTCGAAAGAACCTTATAACCGTACCTGCTTGTGATGAGCATAACCTGCATAATTCAAAAGATGACGAATACCTCAAAACGATTATCGCTCTCCATTGGAGGAACAATCAAGCAGGTTACGAGTACAGCATGGTGAAGATAATGAGATCCTTCAAACTCAAAGAGAAAAAGGGGCTTTGGGATCTCTTTTTCGGACAAGGAACACATCACCAATTCTTCAATTTTCAAGGTGAAGAACTCGTCACTATGCCTCTTGATATTGCTAGATTTAATTCTGAGATGGACAAAATAGCACGCGGTATTTACTTCTACCAATTCAAACAAAAAGCTCGCGAAAAGGTCATTATCTTTTCTCGGAGCCTATCTGCCATCATGAGGGAGCCAAACTCGATAATGAATACTTTGGCCCAAACCAACGAAGCCTCGCGGTTGTTGTGCATTCTGGAACCAAAGTATGGGGAAAATCCCGATATTTTCTACTACCAGTTCGTCCAAAGTACGGCACAAACTCCGTCTATTCGCCCTTCTGGAATAATGGTGTTAACACAGGTAATGTCAACAACCATGCAACTGGTGTTCTACGATGGCTTTGAAGTCACAGCAAGATTTAGGGAATCAGCCCTGCAACAATCAAATTTATGAAAAAATGTCGCGCAATCAGTTCGCCTGCCGCATGTAGCACCATCGCCAATGCGGGCGATGACAGCACCAAAGAAGCATGGATCGACGTAGTGTCTTTGGCGTTCTACAAAAACGAAGCCTAAACTTATACCAGCTTTATTTCACGAAAAGCAGTCATGGCGGCAAGAACACCACAATTACCAGTCCCTACCGAAAACTTGGTTAAGTCGTATATCCGCAAATTCGATCAATCCGAGTCCGATAGTTTCGTCGAGCAGATGCTTTGGGGTTATCGAAAATAAGATAACTTCAGTTCATTCCGTCGCCAAGATTTAAGGCAATATCCTCAATTTAATCAGATTATGGCAACCTTCCGCCAAAACTACAGTTTATCAATGTTTGATCTCAAAGATATAGATAAGTTTCTATGGTGTGCGGGAAAAGATATATTTCCACGCGAGGGTCGCCGAAAGCGTGAAGCCATTGTGCGACCAACTTATTCAGATGTTCATTTAACAGTTGAGATTAGTTTGGCGCAATCCGCCTAACGTAAAATCAAAACGAAGCCTGACTTTTGCATCACGCTTCGTTATTGATTAGAGATGATCCAATTCAGTTGATTAGGTGGATTCGACCCTAGCTGCTTTTCGTGGGAATAAACTGGCGAATTGCCGCCGCCAAACTGGATACAGGCATCGTCTGCAACCAGATTTTGCCCGGCCCCTTGAGAGTCGCCAGATACAGCCCTTCCCCAGCAAACAGAATATTGGTGATGCCCTTGACCATCTGAATGTCGTAGGTCACGGTTGGTTCGAACATGGCGACATGTCCAGCGCTGATCTTCATCATCTGGTTAGGAGCGAGTGTATATTCTTGCACCTCGCCGCTGATCTCAGCCCAGAACAGCCCCGGCCCAGTAATCTTTTGGAGGACAAAACCTTCGCCGCCGAACACGCCTACGCCTAGCTTTTTGGTAAAAGCCGCTTCAAAGGTCACGCTTTCCTGCGCCACGAGGAAAGTATCGCGCTGCGCCATGAGACTTTGCCCCGCTTTGAGTTCCATACCTAGAATTTTGCCGGGTGCGTCGGTCACAAAAGTCACGGCGGCGTTGGGGACACTAGATTTGTAGGTCGTCAACAGTAGGCTTGATCCAGCCATGACGCGCCCCAACGCGCCCATCATGCCACCTTTGCCGCTGGTCGTCATCTCGATGCCGTCGGTCATCCACGCCATGCCGCCTGCCTGCGTATAGACTGATTCGCCTTGACCCAGTTGGACTTCGAGCGACTGCATAACAGTATGTTGAATCTCATATTTCATTGAATTTTCTCCATGATGCAAAGGTCGATAATTATCATTCTACGTCAATCCTACACGCGCCGGAGTGTGCAATGATAGTGAATAGTGTCACGAGATAATAGCGATCTTATAACGATTTCCGCAGACTGTACATTCGCAGTGGATGTATTAATCTTGCTAATGTAAATTAAGCATTGCCTCATGTGGCTAATTGTGGCATAATGATCTTACAATCTTTACGTTCTTAGGTTTCTTAATGGCTGAATCATCAGGAGTAGTTTTGTAATTGTAAACTCCACCCCAAGTCGCCCAACACGTTGAGTGATGCTGAGTGTTGTGATCCGACTTTCATTCCTTCAAACCAACATTGGACTAGCCACTAAACACTATGACCTCTCAACTGCCTGCACCGCAGATCATCAATACCCAATCTGGCTTGCGAAAACTAGCGCTGCATCTTAAGCGTGAATCCTGCTTTGCTGTGGATACCGAATCAAACAGCCTGTATGCCTACCACGAACGAGTATGCTTGATCCAGATTTCGACGCTGACGCAGGATTGGTTGATCGATCCACTAGCGTTGGATACGCTCAGTCCGTTGGCTCCGCTTTTTGCCGACCCCACCATCGAAAAAGTTTTTCACGCCGCCGAATATGATCTGATGTGCATGAAGCGCGACTTCGGCTTTGAATTCAACAATCTATTCGATACCATGTTGAGCGCTCGTGTTGCCGGACTCAAGGCGTTTGGTCTGGGTTCATTGCTCGAAACCTATTTCGAGCTTCAAGTCGATAAGCGCTTCCAACGCGCCGACTGGTCGCTCCGTCCGATTCCGCTGGAACAGTTGCAATATGCCCAGCAAGATACCCATTATCTGCTGTCACTACGCGATATTCTACACAACGTGCTGTGCGAGCAGAACTGCTTGGTCGAAGCCCGCGAAATTTTTGCGCTGCTCACCGAAGTACCGCCTGCTGAACACATCTTTGACCCTGATGGCTTTTGGCGAATCCACGCGGCGCGAGATTGCTCACGTCGCCAGTTTGCCCTGCTGCGCGAATTATATTTGCTGCGCGAACAGCTTGCCGAACAGCGCAATCGCCCGCCCTTTAAGGTTTTGACCGACGAAGTACTAACGGCGATTGCACTGCAAGAACCGGAAACCTTGAAGGATCTGGGCGCGATTCCCGGTATGAGTCACAGTCAATTGGATCGCTACGGGCAGAAGATCATGCTGGCGCTGCAACGCGGACAAAAAGCGCCATTACCGACTCGCCCAGATCGCAACCCGCGTCTTGATGCGGCAACTCAAGCGCGTTTTGATGCGCTCCACGAGTGGCGCAAGCGGCGAGCTATCGAGCGCGGGGTCGAAAGCGATGTCATTCTTTCCAAAGATGCGATGTGGGCGTTAGCTCATAATGCGCCGCAATCGCTAGATGAACTCGATACTATCCCCGGACTTGGCCCTTGGAAGCGTGAGAAGTATGGCGAGGAACTGATCGGGCTAATCGTTAGCCTTGAGCAGGGCAACGCCTGACTTCACATCGTCCTAATTCCCGTTAAATAACCAACAGTACGTTGAGTCCCGCGTTCGCGTTATTGGCAGTGTATTGAGACAAGTCGGGAACAGGCTAAACAGTTTATAAATAGCTTTGCTATCGCTGTAGTCAAGCGCTACGATTTCTATATTAGCAGGTGAAATTGTAGTATGACTATGAGGGTACGGTGCTATGCAAGCCAATAGTTTAAGACAGCAGAGTAAACGAATCGCCAGTCAGGCAACCACCAGTCGTATCATGGAAAATTTGATGCGTCTGGGATATGCCGTGCGCGGTCTGGTCTACGGGGCCATCGGTGTATTGGCCTTACAAGTCGCCGTGACGGGTGGCGGGACGCTGACCGATTCGCAAGGGGCGATTGTCGCATTGGGCAAGACTCCGCTTGGTGGACTGTTGTTGTACATAGTGTTGGTGGGGCTAATCGGCTATGCGTTGTGGGGTCTAATCCGCGCGCTGTTCGACCCACTGCACAAAGGCAGCGATCCCAAAGGGATTGCCGAACGTATTGGGTATCTCGCCAGCGGCGTATCTTATGCCTTTCTAGCGCTAGCGACGTATCGCCTAATTGCAGGGGTAGCCGCCGCTGCCCACAACGGCGCTCAAACGGCGCAAACTCAACAAAACACAGCTATGCTACTTTCAACCACTTGGGGGGTATGGATTGTCGCCGCTGTAGCGTTGATGTTTCTGGGATCGGGTTTGATCCAGATCGTGCAGGGCTTAGGCCCCAATTTCGAGCGACAGTTTCAACCCTACGCGCTAAGCAGTACCCAACGCCAATGGATTGATCGGATAGGACGGTTTGGTACAGCGGCACGCGGTGTCGTCTTTGCCATGATCGGCGCATTTCTGTTTCTGGCAGCGTACCGCCACGATGCCAATGAGGCACAGGGTATTGACGGCGTACTGACGGCGCTGCTACACCAACCCTATGGTCCATGGCTACTAGGAGTCGTCGCGTTGGGTCTGATCGCCTTCGGTGTTTACTCTGCCATGAGTGGGATGTGGTTGCGCTTCAAGCGATAAACAAGCCACTAATCAGAAGGCTACATCGCTCGCTCTTCGTGATAAAATCAAGGTTTATACTGTTTGGCACTGCACAATGGTATAAACCTTTTTTTGCGCCGATTCAGCGAAAGTCCAATATTTATGAAACGCGAACAATATTTTCTTCTATTGGTTTGTACTCTAATCGGTATCGCTTTCGGTTTGCCCAGACTAGCCGTCGCACAAGGCCCACTTCCTACGCCAACGGCGGTTGCACCTGAGGTCGTGTTGGCTCAAGCGCAAGACGCGCTGCGACAAGCCCAGATGACGAATGACAGTGCTACTCATGCCGTCGATACCGTCAATACGATGTTGGGCTTCCTGCAAGTAGTCGGCTTGGTGATCACAGCGGCGGGAGTGCCGTTTGTGCTGGTCGGGGCGGCGACTGGCCTGCGGGCTATCAATGATTACCGCTCACAGCTTGAAGAAGTTCGTAAAGATGCCGAGGACTCGCACACCAAACTTGAGCAAGCCCGCACCGATCTCGAACAGGCCGAAGCGGAGTTAGACAGTATGCGTTCGGAGATGGGCGACGAAATCCAGAAGCGCCGCGAGACGCTTGATGCCTTTGAGATGACCATCACACAGAAGATGGATGGAATGCTCCGTCAGGGCGACAACGCGATCCGGTCATTGGCGCTGTTGCAATTGGGGCGGCAGCAGATCAATACACATGATCTGGATACCGCACTAAAAATCCTCTTGGAAGCCCATGCCTTAGACCCCGAAAGTGCTGCTGCCAATTACTTCTTAGGCGATGTGTATATCCGGCGTGGCGATCCTGACAAGGGGATTCAATTTCTGGAACAGGCGATGCACGGCGAAGACTATGCCCCGATGCAAGCGGCCTTGGCTTATGCACTGCGGATGAAAGGTGAACGCGAACCCGAAGCCAACAAACGCAATCGTTATTACGCCCAAGCTGAAGAACTATGGCTCAAGATCCTCGAAAGCAACCCCCGACTGCGCGACATCAACGGCGAGGCGATGGTCGGCAGTTTGGCAGGGTTATATCGGCGGCAGGGTCGACTCGATGATGCAATTCGCTGCTATGAACAAGCTGAACGAGTTACGCCGGAAAGCTCGTATCCAGTGAGCAAGCTGGGATTGCTACACGCACAGCAGGGCAATCCAGCACGGGCCAAATATTTCTTTGAACGAACTGCTATTGTAGCAGCGCGTAATCTGGATGGCGATCCCTTTGACTCGTGGGCGCGCTTCGATATGGTGACGGCACAGATCGCGCTTGGCAAAATGGACGAAGCCTTGAACACCCTTGACTCCGTTGTAGACTATGCTTTCGACATCACTGCTTCCGAACGATTCAGCGAAGGGCTAGACACTCTCAAACAAATTCCCAATCCACCGCAGGGTCTTGAAAAGGTGATCGCCCGCGCCCAGCAAGTATTTGAGGAAAACAAGCTGAACTGGCAATAAAACCGCCGAGCAAGGTTTTTGTAAGAAACAGGCGCTATCCTCAAAGTGATCACTCGTGAATTTGGGAGAAAACTTATGCAGCGCGTGAAATTAGGATTGTCTGTGTTACTGGTGGCTACCGTTCTCTTGATGGGCGTGACCTTCGCCCGCCTGAACACCGTTCACGCCGAAGGCGGCCTTGACCCCCAGATTATTCAAGATCGTGGCGTAGCGCCCGAACTGACCAACGATACATGGATCAACAGCGATAAACCGCTGCGCTTGGCAGATTTGCGCGGCAAAGTTGTGTTACTCGATTTCTGGACATTCGGCTGCTACAACTGCCAGAACACATTGCCCTATATCAAAGATGACTACGCCAAATATAAACCGCTGGGTGTTGAGTTTATCGGCATCCACTTCCCAGAGACGGCCTACGAACACGACGTAAACAATGTCCGTCAATACGTTAAAGATAATGGGATTACTTATCCGGTAGCGATTGATAACGACGGCAAAGCGTGGAACGACTACGAGATGCACGCATGGCCTGCCTTTATCATCGTCGATAAAGCTGGACACATCCGCTACCGCCAGATCGGTGAAGGAAGCTATGATACGATTGCGAAGGTACTAGACACATTGAACGCAGAACCCGCCCCAGAGAATGTTTCGGTTGAGAAAC
Organism: Chloroflexota bacterium; assembly: GCA_040007395.1. Lineage (GTDB taxonomy): Bacteria > Chloroflexota > Anaerolineae > Aggregatilineales > UBA2796 > DATGFK01. The sequence goes on along the minus strand of JBDTVG010000061.1, from coordinate 5,412 downwards.
CCTACAAAATGTCGGATAACCCCCTACTCTCTAATACATACGGTGCCGCGCCCGAACTGACCAACGATACATGGATCAACAGCGATAAGCCACTGCGTTTAGCAGATCTGCATGGCAAAGTCGTGCTGCTGGAATTCTGGACGTTCGGCTGCTATAACTGCAAGAATACACTGCCCGCTATGAAGTCGTTTCAGGACAAATACAGCGACAAGGGCTTGGTGATCATCGGTGATCATTTCCCCGAATTCGGTTATGAACGAGAACTCGCCAACGTTCAAGAATTTGTCAAAACCGAGGGTATCAAGTACGCTGTCGCGCTGGATAATGATGGCGCGGTCTGGGGAGCATATCATCAGCGATATTGGCCAACGATGTACCTGATCGACAAGCGCGGACAGATTCGCTATGTTGCCATTGGCGAACACGATTACAGCCGCACCGAAGAAGCCATCAACGCCTTGTTGAGCGAATAAGCTAACGATCCCCAAATAGGTTTTATCTCACTTTAGCTATTCTCTGCCGCATAGAGAAGGTTGGGTGCGGTAAAACCTATAATCATTCCCTCAAAAAACAATCGATTTCTCGACAGCGTCCTTGTAATCCAATAATATTAGGACTTGCATTTGAGAAGGTTTGTCTGAAGTCCAAGATGAAATGAAGCGATTGATGGTAATGTCTTGCCTCATCTAGGCTACCTTTTCGCTTCTAAGTTTTTGTGCCATCAGTATAGGCAGTCTATCGTCAGACCCAATCGCGGGATTGGAACTATGCGACAATGATCTCTGTTATCAGGGCATTGTCCCACTTAAAACGACTTATGAGGAAGCACGCACTATCATTACACAAATACCGGGTGTAACTTGGAATACCAACCAGTCTGATACAGCTTTCGTTCCAGAAGGCCCTATTCGACTAGTACATCTTCTTTCAAATGCTGATCACCAGATTTGGGAAGTTGATGTTCATCCGCGTGATAACGCCATTACTTTAGGCTATATAATCAGCCGTTTGGGTCCTCCATGTGCAGTTTATCCATTCAAGCCTAGCCCCATGTATCCCTCCCTTATTTCAATTGCCTACCCAACTATGGGTCTTTGGGTCGAAACTAACAATTGGCGGCTTGAAACTTCCTTGCCTATTAAAGAAATTGATTTTGTACCTCCAATTCTACAGAGTATTATCACGTCGGATCAACAACTCATCGACCCATGCGGGGAAAACAATTCGGTCATCAAATACCAATGGCGAGGTTTTCGTCAGTATCCGTATCAAAAACCTAGCCACCCGACACTGAATATATATTCCAGTTAATGCGGGTTACGAACGCTCAAAACGGATTGGGCAATCCTTATAAACCGACAGGAGAGTTAACTATCAACAAATTCAATGGTCTATTATATCTATATCTCACGCCTTTATTTATACAATAGGGTATTCAAAACAACTTTTCTGAATGTGTCAAGCCCTTTTGTATCGCTCAAATGTTCAGTGTCGGGTGGCTAGTCAAAAACCCTAGTATTTCTCTAATTTTTATCACAAGGATCAATTATTGTGGATATAGCCAGAAAACTTTTGCAAGATCTGGGGCTACCACCCGGCGACCTACACGATCTGCCGTCGTCGCCGCATCGCTTCCCTGACGGCGCACAATACCGCGTGGAAATCCCCAGCGTAGAAGGGCCAGCGGCACTGCGGGCGGTGCTGGATACTGCGAAAACGCTTGGAGTGACACTGCATCGCATCTCGCAGGGCAGCGGAATTATGCTGCTCACTGATGCTGAAATCCGCGAGATGGTTCAGCTTGGCTCTGATCACGGTATCGAGGTGTGTCTGTTTGTCGGGCCGCGTGCGCCATGGGAGGGTACAGCACAAGCGCTCACCCCCGATGGCAAGATTTTCGGTTGGCGGCAGACTGGTATGGATCAGCTTGTCTATGCGTTTAGCGATGTAGTGCGCGGTGTTGAGTTGGGATTACGTAGTGTGTTACCTGCCGACGAAGGGTTAATCTGGATGATCGGGCAGGCTCGCGAACGTGGTGTCCTACCGCGTAACCTCGTTGTCAAAGCCTCGGCGTTGCTCGGCGCTGCGAATCCAATTGGCATCAAACTGTTGGTCGAAGCTGGGATGAATACGGTAAACGTTGCCTCGGATATTTCGCTGGCGCGTTTGGCGGCGCTGCGACAGGTGATCTCGATCCCCATCGATCTATATATCGAAAGCCCAGACGGACTCGGCGGCTTCACCCGCTACTACGAATTACCAGAGATCATCCGTATTGGTGCGCCGATCTATCTTAAGTTTGGCTTACGGAACGCACCAAATATCTATCCTAGCGGGGTGCATCTCGAACAAGCCGCTATCCAGACAGGGCGCGAACGGGTTCACCGCGCCGCCATCGGCATGGAAATGCTAGCCCGCTACGGCAAAGACTTTGTGACATCCAAACCGGGGGCAGCCGATCTAGGTATCCCGGTAATTACCGAACCAAGCGTTTCGAGCACTTAATGAATTGATCCTCACCAATTGGGATTGGCAAAGAAGATGTGCTTATGAAAACGCTATTTGAAGGTGTTCACATGCTCGAAGGGGAAATCAACGGGCGGTTTCTCCAACTGATCTATTTGCGTGGCGAGACCGCTTCCGTGTTACTCGACACAGGCTGTACCAACGACCCAGATAAATTCATCGTTCCACAGATGCGTGAAGCAGGCGGCGACCCAGCGACGCTGACATGGATAATCGACACCCATCCCGACCTTGATCATACAGGCGGCAATCATGTCATGAAGCAAAATGCACCCGCGGCGATGCTTGCATGCGGCGATCCGGATCGCGAAGCGTGTGCCAGCGGCGCAAATCTGCTGCGACTGCGCTATGAAACTTTTCACGCCGACCATCAGATATACTACACGGGCGATACGCTGGCATGGGTCAAAGCCGAAAGTGGTACAGCCGAGCCAATTGCATTAACCTTCGTCGGTGGTGAGCATCTACGTCTGAGTGACGATTGGGTTGTCGAAGTGCTGAGCGTGCCGGGTCATGCCAAAGGCCATCTCGCGATTCTGGACGAAAAGAACAAAGCGCTCTATGCCGCCGATGCGCTTCATGGCAGCGCTTGTATCGGCTTCGATGGCACGGCGAAACTTTGCCCCACCTATTGGCATGTGGACGACTATCTCAACACAATCCGCTTTATCGAGCATTTGCCGATCATAACCTATGTGGGCTGCCATTGGCCTATCAAGCGCGGTACGGAGATAGCAGAATTCTGCGATGAGTCGCGGCGTTTTGTCACCCGCACCGATACGCTGCTGCTTGACCTGCTGAAACAACCCCAGTCACTCCGCGATATTTGCTTGACACTCGGCCCGCAGCTTGGCGACTGGGATCATACTCCCGCGATGGATCTGGAACTAGTCAGTGCGCTGTATGGTCATGTGGCACGTTTGCTGGATCGTTGGATAATTGTCGAGCATGTGCGTCAAACAAACCCTCGAATTCTGGAATATGTGCGCTCGTGATAAACCATCACAAGCTTGTGTACCCTTGACAGTGGGTTTCGCTAGAAATTAGGAGGATTATTTTATGACTTTACAACTGGCACTACAGCCAGTCCTGATCGCGGGTGAGTGGCGCAGCGCGGACTCCCCCGTTGGCTCCTTCACGGCGATGAATCCCGCTACCCAAACCGCGCTACCCGATGAATATCCGGTCTCCAGCCTTGCCGATGTGGAATTGGCGATCCGGGCGGCACAAGAAGCCGTAGTTGCACTGCGCTCGCTTTCGCCCGACCACCTCGCCAATTTTCTGGAAGCGTTCGCCGCCAATATCGAGGCGCGCGCTGAGGCACTGGTTGAGATGGCGCATCTCGAAACGGCCTACCCCAAAGCAACGAGGTTAAGTGCGACAGAACTGCCCCGCACGACAAATCAGTTGCGGCAAGCAGCAGCAGCGGCCCGCAGCCGTTCGTGGGTACACGCCAACATCGATACCCAAGCCAACATCCGTTCAATGTTTGCTCCGCTGAATGGCGCGGTTGTCGTCTTTGGCCCCAATAACTTTCCGTTCGCGTTTAATTCTGTTGCCGGGGGCGACTTCGCGGCGGCGATTGCAGCGGGTAATCCGGTCATCGCTAAAGCAAACTTAGGCCATCCCGGCACAACTCGGCTCTTGGCAGAGGCGGCTTTCGAGGCGGTACGGACAACGGGCTTGCCGGATGCGATGATTCAGTTGATCTATCACATGCCCGCTGAGGTAGGCTTTGCCTTAGTCTCACACCCGCTAATCGGTGCGACAGGCTTCACTGGCAGTCGCAACGCCGGGATGCGCCTCAAGGCCGCCGCTGATCAAGCGGGTAAGCCAATTTATCTGGAAATGTCCAGCGTCAATCCGATCTTCGTGCTGCCGGGTGCGCTTACCGAACGCGGACAGGACATCGCTGCTGACTTCACAGCCTCATGTTTGCTTGGGGCAGGGCAGTTCTGCACCAACCCCGGTATGGTCGTGCTGGTGGATAATGAGCAAGGTCAGGCTTTTGTCAACGCTGCCAGCGAGAGTTTCCAGTCGAAGCCCGCCGGGATCTTACTCAGTGAGCGTGGGCCGCGTAATATTGCAGATTCTATTGAGATTTTGCAGCAGCATGGCGCGGAAGTGTTGGTTGGCGGCAAGGCAGTGAGCGATTTCGGCTTTGCTTTCCAGAACACTCTACTGCGCGTTTCGGGCGATATTTTTGACCAGCACGCCGACGCGCTGCAAACCGAAGCGTTTGGCGCGGTATCGCTGCTTGTGGTAGCCCGCGACGAAGTGCAGTTGATCGAGATCGCCCGCCATCTCGACGGCAATCTGACAGGCAGCATTTATAGCGATAGGCAGGGGAGTGACGATGCGCTCTATGCCCAGTTGGAGCCAGTGCTGCGTCCCAAAGTCGGGCGCTTGCTCAACGATAAAATGCCGACAGGCGTAGCGGTTAGCCCTGCCATGAATCACGGTGGGCCATATCCGGCGACTGGACATCCCGGCTTTACCTCAGTGGGTATTCCCGCGTCGATGCTGCGCTTTGCGGCGTTGTACTCATATGACAATGTGCGTCCACAGCGCTTGCCGCCCGAATTGCAGGATAAGAATCCTACGGGGCATACTTGGCGCTTGATCGATGGCGAGTGGACTCAGCGGGATATGTAGTGTTTTCGTAATGGATAAGAAGCCATTTGATAAAGAGAGGCAGAAAAACTCCTGTTAGGTACACTGAAAGTAGCCAACAGACAAATGAACCCAACGGGAGCGCAAGCAAGTGTCGCACAAAGCAGGTGGCTATTGCCAGTGCTGTAACGCATCATCCGGCGCGTGAGCAAGAAGTTGAAAGCATCAATAAATGAAGGATAGGATGCATGTTCCCTCATTTTGAAGAAAGAC
>JBDTVG010000060.1:0-8061 GCA_040007395.1 Chloroflexota bacterium | reverse complement strand
TGGGAGCCCGGGTTGAATCCTCTGAGCAGCAGGCAAAGGCATGGAGGACGGCTTATGTGCAGTCACCACTGACGCAAAGCTAGGCACGGCGCAATTTGTCTTTTATGACTGGGACTCTACGCAGATTCAGGTGTGCGGAAAAACGGGAACGGCTCAAACAGGCGAAGCTTACCCGAACGGCTGGTTTGCCGCTTACGCCGGGAAGCCGGGACAGAAGCCCGACATCGCTATTGCCGTAATCGTCGAACGCTCCCGCGAAGGCTCGGAGACTGCCGGGCCGATTGTGCGGCGCATCATCGAGTCGTACTACAAACTGCCACAGGAATCTTGGCCTGACTTCTGGTATGGCCCGTATGATCCGATGACGAACCCTGATGCCAGCGATGGCGGCGGCCCACGTCGGAAACCGGGTAAGTAGGGTTTTCGAACGATTGGGCAGACTGCACGAATGTAGGGACAACGCCTGCGTTGTCCGTCGTCCTATCCCTCATCGCAGTATGGATAATGTGATGCGATAGCCCTACGTGTAATCGGGCGTTGTCTCTCCGCAAAAGATGAAAGTATAATGAATATTGTCCCCTGAATGGTCAGCGTAGAAAGCCAATGACCATAGCCCTCAACTATAATGAAGGTAAATAATTCCCTGAGTTAGATCGTCCAGTAAACGTGGGTAGATGGAAGTAAACGGAAGATGTCCAAACAATGGATGCGCGTGATTTTGATAGTTCCTATCGTGGCTCTGATCTTCAGCGTGGGGTTTTTCGCTGGGGCAACCCACCTTGCGATTCTGGCGCAAGAGCAAGATACTCAACCCGCCAACACCCAGAAATTATTTGCGCCGTTCTGGGAAACGTGGAATTTGGTGCATGAAAACTATGTTGATCCCATCGATGACGAGAAACTGATGGAAGGCGCGGCTAGCGGCATGGTCGCGGCCTTGGGCGACAGGCACAGCGCCTATATGAACCCCGACCTGTTCAAGAGTCTGAACAGCGATCTGAGTGGTCAGTTCGAGGGAATTGGCGCGACGATCCGCAAGGATGATAAATCGGGCGGCATTTTCATCGTTTCGACCATCGCGGACTCGCCTGCCCGACAAGGCGGTATCAAGTCCGGCGATATTATCCTGACCGTCGATGGCAAGGATATTACCACCCTGACTGAAAGTGACTTTATCGGCAAAGTGCGCGGGCCAGCGGGGAGTGCGATCAAGCTGGGTGTCCTGCACAAAGGCGCAAAGCGTCCCATTGACATCACGCTCACTCGCGCTGCAATCAAGATTCCGGTTGTCACGTGGACACTCTACCAGAACAAGATCGGCTATGTGCGCTTGGCTGAATTTACCGACAACGCCATCGCGGAACTGCGTAAGGCGCTGACCGATATGGATGCTAACCACTTAAACGGGCTGATCTTTGACCTACGCGACAATCCCGGCGGCGGGCTGCAAACCGCGATTGACGTGGGCAGCTTGTTTATCAAGAATGGGCCGCTGGTACTGGAACGTGGTAAACCGGGGACTCAGGAAAATGTCCTGAGCGCCACAGGTAACGCCCTTGCCCCCGATGTGCCAATGGTCGTGCTGATCAATGGTGGCAGCGCCAGCGCGTCGGAACTGGTTAGCGGCGCGTTGCAAGACTATAAACGGGCCACGCTGGTCGGGACGCTTTCCTTCGGCAAAGGATCGGTGCAATCGTGGCGAGGGTTACAAGCAGGCGGCGGGCTACGCATCACGATTGCCCACTTCTTCACGCCCAAAGATCGGATCATCCATGAGATCGGGTTAACGCCGGATGTCGTCTTACCGTGGGATACCGATGCCAGCCCAACTTACGATCCACAGATGGCGGAAGCCTTACAAATTCTGCGCGGCGAATTCTAGCTCCAATCGATGCGTGGGCGACCACATCGGGTCGCCCCTACCTCAAAACGGTATTTTGTAGGGGCGCGCCTGTGTGCGCGCCCGAATCGCTATATGTCACAACATTTCGAGCGGCGATTGAGCAGTGGCTTCTGCTCCAAACGGCGTGTAAATATGGTAAGTGGTATTCGTGTCCAATGGGGAAATATCCGCTGTTGCAGAGGCACGTTCGAGCCATTCAGCTAAGATTGTCTCTACTGGGCGATTTGTCTGTTGGGCGACTTCTCTAGCACGCCGCACCGTCGTGTCCGATAATTCCAGCGTTATACGCTCTGTCATAGATTACCTCTTGACCTTAGCCTCGCATTTTCTCGCCGATTCTACACCTATCTATTCAATTTCCCTACGACAGACCTCCGCTGCTAAATGACCGCAGGCATTACTTATACAATATCTGCTCAAAGTAATGATCGTGCTGGGTAAATCGCGGGGGCAGTATGAAACCGTTGCTTACGATCTGGGTCTTTGTGACGCTAGTTTTAGCATTGGTGCAGCCATCGGCTAGCTTTGCCAAACAAAGTGCTAGCGGTAAATACAGCTATGCCTATCTCACCTCAGTTGCAGATAAACCAACAATCAAGCTGGTCGATGTGACAAGTGGCACAGTAGAAAACTTACCCATAGATCCGCCCGAAGGTAAGTCCTTATATCAAGTGCTTGCCAGCCCGACTGGTGAGTGGCTAGCTTTAGTCTTCAGGCTTCATATCACCGATAACACTCAAGAATTGCTGCGTTTGGTAAATGTCGCTTCACGAGAAACCCGCGATATTCCTTTGCCAGACGGTCAAATGGCTCTGGATATAGATCATGCTTGGTCACCTGACGGTAATTATCTAGTGTTTGATGTTCCACTATATGCAGGTAGCATCAATGTCTATAGCTATTCGCTGGCAACTGGAAAAGTTTCGACACTACTTGTCAATCCAGATAGGTATCATTTTGTCTGGTCAACTGATTCTTCACAGATTGCCATTGAACAAGGCCACTGCTACAGCCCTGAGGAGTGCAATACTTGGATAGAGACATTTGATATAGTGACGCAAACTCGAAAACTGGCAGTGGATCTCGCGCCGTTATTTCCGCCCTATTCTGAAGAAAGTATCTGTTTGCTAAACTGGTCACCGGGAATGCGCTATATGGCCTTCATCTCATCGTGTGTTGCTGCGTCAGAAACACCAGCAGGGGGGCCACTTGAAGAAGTCTACATCTGGGATACTCAAACGGGTAAGGTGTCCCGCCTGACGAGCTTTACGGAAGCAATGGCTAAAGATGAGAATGTGATCATGATCTGGGCACTTTATCAGACTCATTGGTACGATTCACACACTTTAGTCATCGGTGCGCGATGGGCTAATAGCTCTCATCCAGAGGATAAGACACAAATCGTCGTTTATAATCTAGCAAACAATACTTCGAATGTTCTTTCCTCAGATTTTCTATATGAGTTTGCCATCAACCCTGTATCGAAACAAATAGCACTAAAGATATTTTCTCCCCTCAGCAAAAAAGCGCCTGACGTTCCACCTTATGACGGGCGGATTGTCACTCTCACCAACGATAAGGGTGTATTCAAACTGAACACGGCAGTTGATGTGACGGGTTGCCAATTCGCGTGGTCGCCGGATGGGGCATATCTGTTTTTCAACAAGTATACTGGCCCCGACTGTGTGATTCGCGCCGATAAGTTCGCGTTTCTGGACAAGTCCAACAATGAGGTCAAGCTAACACTCCCGGCGGCGGAAGGTGATTCCACGCCGATTGGCTGGGTTGTCACCCCGCCAACCAGCGCCGCCAAATAACGCAAAGGGCGCGGTATAACTACCTCGCCCTTTAAAGACTCGAATTGCGTAACAGGACAGGAAATCAGCCAGTCGCGAAGGATGCAATCGCGTATTGGTCGGTCATGCGCCCCGGTATTGGATCGCCGTAAGCCATTCGCGTGCAATAACGTTGAAACGCGAATCCGCCGCGCTGCACAATATCCCTTGCGTGACTATTCGACTCGACAACATCCATGCGTACTGGACGATCACCAATTGTGGATACAACGGCCTGTAACAGCGCTTCCGCCCCGTCCGGCGACGGGTGATACCACGGGCCAAGTATGGCGCTATGGTCAGTGATTTTGCCTAGCAGATAACCCACCACTTCGCCCGCTTCCAAAGCTACCCATGCGACCCCTTGTTGATCTCGCAAAACATGCGGACGCGATACCCCAAAAATCTGAGCATCAAGGGCAACGACACTGGGCAAGTCTTTTTCCAGCATTGGGCGGATTGTTGAAGCAGGCGCTCCATTCAAGGCATTTGATGCAGTCGATTCGCGTGTCCAGACCCCAAGCTGATACACCGAGCGAAAGCCTAATTGCTCATACAACGAGTAGCCATAGACGGTGGCATCGAGCATCAGACATCTGATTTGCAGATCATGCAAATAGTTCATCGTAATTTGCATGATCTGCTTGCCGAAGCCCCGCCGTTGGTAGTTGGGATGGGTAAGCACTAACCCAATCCAAGCCAAGTCAGGGTTATAAACAGTAGCGATGACCGTGGCGACTAGCTCATCACCAATCGTCAGGCCAAATGCACCATCGCCGCCTAACTGGATCATTTGCTGCCATCTGGCATTATCGTGCTTCCACCCGACAGCTTGAGAAAGCGCTAGACATTGTAGCGAATCCTCCACTGTCAGGGAGCGAATCTCCGACTTACTATCGATCATCACAAGCGTTATAGCCTCGATGTAGTTGAGCCTAGCGACGATAGGCTAATAGATCCTAATAGGTCGGCAAACTCGGATCGATCTCACGCGCCCAAGCGTTGATACCGCCCTTCAAGTTGACCAGATTGGTGAAACCCTGCTCTTGCAACATGATGATCGCATCGCGGCTGCGCTGACCTGTGCGGCACTGTACGACCACTTCGGTTTCACGCGGGATCTCAGCCGAACGCGCCAACACTTGATTCTTAGGAATGTTCACGGAGCCGTCAAGTACACTGATCTCTAGTTCGTGCGGGTCGCGCACATCGAGAATGAACAGATCGTCGCCAGCATCCAGACGCGCCTTCAAGTCGGCAACGGTAATGCTCCGCACCTGATTGAGCGCACTCTTTTCTTTGAACTCGCTGCGATCATGAGCCGGAACCCCGCAGAACTGCTCATAGTCGATCAGGTGCGTCAGGGTCGGATGTTCGCCGCAGACCGGGCAGTTAGGATTCTTACGCAGCTTGATCGTGTCGAAGGTCATTTCCAGCGCGTCGTACAGGATCATGCGCCCGATCAATGGCTTGCCCACGCCGAGGATCAGCTTGATCGCTTCGGTGGCTTGCAGCGTGCCAATCGTACCGGGCAGCACACCGAGTACGCCACCTTCGGCGCAGCTAGGCACCAATCCCGGCGGCGGCGGTTCGGGGAACAGGCAGCGATAGCATGGCCCTTCCTTCGCATAGAACACCGAAAGCTGACCCTCGAAGCGGAAAATGCTGCCGTAAACATTCGGCTTACCCAGCAGCACGCACGCATCGTTGACCAAATAGCGCGTCGGGAAGTTATCTGTGCCATCAATGATTACGTCGTAATTCGCTAGAATCTCTAGCGCGTTTTCGCTCGTGATTGGGACGTTATGCTTGTCGATGACCAGATACGGATTAATATCCGAGAGTTTACCAGCGGCACTTTCCAGCTTGGACTTACCCACGTCGCTGGTGAAGTGGATCACCTGTCGTTGTAGGTTCGTTTCGTCTACCACGTCATAATCGACGAGGCCAATCCGCCCGATCCCGGCGGCGGCAAGATACAGCGCCAATGGGCTGCCCAGACCACCTGTGCCAATTAGCAGCACGCTGGCGGCTTTGAGCTTGCGCTGTCCCTTGATCCCGACTTCGGGGATAATCAGATGGCGACTGTAGCGCCGGATTTCGTCATGCGAAAGCTGCACATCTTCCGGCGCGATGCGTTCAATTGCAGTCATTAAAATTCTCCTTGTTGGCCCGAAGGCTGATGCGGCTCACGCCCACATCAACGCTTATTGTGTGCGATCTTATGCTGATCTATGCTAGCGCTGAACCACCAGCGATACTGGGGATAATGCGGAGATTGTCGCTAGGTTCGAGTGGCGTACTCAGCCCATCCCGGTAGCGAATATCTTCTTCACCGATGAACACATTCACGAAATTACGCAGTTCGTCACCGTTATATAGGTGCTGCTTGAGATCGGGATGCTGCGTGATGAGGTCACTCAGCGCTGCGCCAACGGTTTCGCCATTGACTTTTATCTCAGCGTTGCCAGCCGTATAAGCTCGCAGTGGGGATGGAATCTTGATTGTTGTCATGTAAACTGGTTTCCTCCTATAAGATGGTAGATGATACGGGGACACATGACCTTACTGTGTCCCCGATAAATTAGCAGTTGAAAAACGGCCTAAACTTCTGCGCCCTTAGCAATGGGCGCACCGATCAGGTTGCCCCATTCGGTCCACGAGCCGTCATAGTTGCGGACATTCTCGATGCCCAGCAGATACTTGAGCGCGAACCATGTGTGCGACGAACGTTCCCCAATCCGGCAGTAGGCGACCACTTCCTTATCGCCGCTGATCCCTTTGCCACCGTAGATCTTCTGGAGTTCCTCGACAGATTTGAAGGTACCGTCTTCGGCAACGGCGGTTGCCCATGGGATATTCTTCGCGCCGGGGATATGACCGGGACGCTGGGCGGTTTCGGTCATGCCGGGCGGGGCAATAATGTCGCCAACATATTCGGCAGACGAACGCACGTCCACCAGCCCAAAGCCTGCCCCAATCTTATCCAGATGAGTGCGAACATAGTCACGGTCAGCGCGTAGATCGGGGTTGATCTTCGTGACCTTGTAGTCCGTCTTGGCATAGCTCGGTACTTCGATGACCATTGGGCGATTCTCGGCAACGAGTTTCTTGCGTCCACCGTCGATCAGGCGGACATCTTCATGACCGTAATATTTGAACAGCCAAAAGGCATAGGCCGCAAACCAGTTGTTGTTATCGCCGTAGAGGACTACGATTGTCTGAGGGGTGATGCCTGCTTCGGAAGCGATCTTCTCGAAGTTTTCCTTGCTGATAATATCGCGGGCAATGGCATCCTGAAGCTGTGACTGCCAGTTAAAGGCAATTGCACCGGGCAGATGTCCGGTTTCGTATTGGGTTGTGTCTACATCTACCTCGATAAAGCGTTTATCCGCGTCTGTGTGGTGTTCAACGGCCCAAGTGGTGGAAACAAGTACGTCTGACATAATGACTCTCCTTATTATTCATAGCTGAAAAATGGGTGCTGAATATACATCTATATACTAGCGCTACGCACCAGTGATGTGTAGCGTCAATTCGTCAAAGCGCGTGCGGTCTTCGGAAAGCTGCCACGCCCGGAAATCGGCGGCCTGTCCCTTCTGCACCGACGTGATCAGATAGCGAAAATTGGGCAGCGCATGTACCCGATCATACTCAGAAGGCACTGCTGGGTGGTCGGGATGTGAATGATAATAGCCAACAACGGTTAAGCCTTTGGCATCGGCCTCATCTTCGAGTTTCGCCCAGTCAGTGGGAGTCATGGCGTAGCGGTGATACTGTTCTTCCGACTCGAAGATGTTCTCTACCGGACGCACATCACGCACGGTAATGTCGTTGCCTTGCAAGTCGCCCAGCAGAAAACCGCCGCCTTCGTTGGGATAGGTATGCTGTAGCTGGTCGAATATTCGCGCTCGAAGCGCCGTCGAAATCGTTACCGTTGTCAACCTTTTAGATCCTTACTTGTGCAAAAAAAAAGCCGACCAGTCCGGTCAGCTTTTGCACATTCGTCAGTCAGGGGTAATGACACTCCGAAGACATCAGGCTTCCCGGCAGGGGACACGATCATTGCACATACACATACAGAATATTGTGTAGAAAATGTAGTGCGTCACTGCGTTGCCGGACATCTGATTTCGCTTCATGGTGGGCAGTGTAGCACTCACATTCTGAATTTGCAAGGTCTAACTCGAAAAATGCAGCAGGATCAATTGTCAGATCGAAATCGTATCTGTTAGTGCTGCCACTCCAAACTGCCTTTTCTGGCGGCTACTAAGGCACTGTAAAGAAATAAGGGATGCAATTAAACAAGAAGAATGGAGTACA
>JBDTVG010000059.1:0-48772 GCA_040007395.1 Chloroflexota bacterium | reverse complement strand
GGAATTGACCGCGCAGCGCACTCTTGGGGAAGTCGGCATTGTGGACGTTAATGTAGTAGCCTGTCGGGTCGTCCAGAATACTTTGGATGGTATCAACATCGACATCGGCGCACCCGCTGGCATGACCAGTGATGTCCGGCGGGATCAAGTTGACGGCAGTAGGCCCTGTTGCGCCCGCTTTGCCGAGGTGAATATGATTGGCAGTGCCAGGTAACGTTATATTGGCAACCTGTACCTCATAGCAAACCTTGCCTTGTTCCGCATCAAACACGAAACTGGCAGTTCCCCAACCGTTCGGGTCAGCAGGGGGTACTTCCTCCGACCCTCGCAGCAGGATTGCGCCGCGCAACTTTCCTTGCGCCGCGCCATTCGGAAAATCTGCGTTACTGACATCAACCCGGAAGTTCGCTGGACTATCCAACAATGCTTGCATCAAAGACCGATCTACGTCCAAGCAACCGTCTGAAGCGCCATCAGTCGGCGTGTTCAACGTCAGCACTGACTGACCATTGTTCCGGCGAACGTGGGCTGCTGTGATTGGTGTTTTTAGCCCACTTACTTGAATCGCGTAACATACCTGCTGTTTGTCCAGATCGAACTCTAATGCTGCTGCTCCACCACCCTTCACTTTACCCGCCGCCACCAGAGTCGCCGCCAGAGTGCAGCCGCCTTGCGTATTCACAAGCGGCGGTGCAGGACGTTTCGCGGTTTTATCCGGTTCGGCAGTACCCACTGCTGCCGGGGGTATCGCCTTGACAGTGCCCCGCGTCAGGGCAGGCGCACAGAGCGCAAGGTTGCGTACCTTCGGGAATTGACCGCGCAGCGCACTCTTGGGGAAGTCGGCATTGTGGACGTTAATGTAATAGCTCGTCGGATCGTCCAGAATGCTCTTGATCGTATCGGCATCGACATCGGCACACCCGCTGGCATGACCGGTGTTGTCCGGCGCGATTAAGTTAATAGCGGTAGGCCCTGTTGCGCCAGCCTTGCCAAGATGAATGTGATCGGCAGTGCCGGGTAGTCCAATATTGGCAACTTGCACTTCGTAGCAGACTTTGCCTTGTTCAAGGTCTAAAATGAAGCTCGCCGCCCCCCAGCCATTCGGGTCAGCCGGTGGCACTTCCTCCGCGCCACGCAGTAATACCGCGCCGCGCAACCCGCCTTGAACTGCACCCGTTGCATACTCCGCATTGTGTACATTGACAAAGAAGTTTGTTGGGTTATCAAGCATATCTTGCATCAACCCGCGATTCGCTGGCATACATCCCTCAGAAGTCCCTTGTGTGGGCGCTGGAAGCAGCAGTGCTACTTGCCCGCTGTTGCGATGGACGTGTACTGCTGTGACTGGTTCCTTCAGACCCGTTATGTGGAGTGCATAACACACCTGTTGTTTGTCCAGATTTAGCACCAGCACCGCCAATCCCCGCCCTTTCGAGTTGCCCACGCCTTTCAAGGTCGAGGCCAATGTGCAGCCCTGACTGCTCACAATAGCCGGGGCAGGAAGTTTCGGGGAGTTATCCGGCTCCGCCGTTGCCAGATCGGTATTGCCTGCCGAGGCTACCGGAACGGACTTGGCAGCGCCCCGCGTCAGAGCAGGCGCACACAAATCCGGGTTAGTAATGACTGGCGGTGGTGGAGTTGCTGACGAGGTGGCGGCTTGTGTCGCCTGCGCGTCAGGCACAGCCAACACTGCTGTGTTTTTATTTGTAATCAGCAGCAAGAGCGTAAAAATTATCAGGATGGCGCTGCCGCGTTTCACAAATTGAGAGGTCAAGTGAGACATGCCAGCAGTTATTTTCGCGGAAGCCACTCGTTTAGTATTCATTCGCAAGTCCCTTCAGGTGTTATATTTCGCATTTGCAAAATGATTTATTGACTCAGCCTGTCGATTAGTGTACGCGACTCTATAACGTTTTAGCCGATTAACAGGTAAAGACAAATCGTTCTCTTACCGAGTTTTTACGGAGAATGACTCCTTTTGGGTGCCATGTATGCTTATAATAGAATAACCTCTATTTTTTATTAACGCTATTCTAACCACTATAACTGAATAGCAAGTTGCGTTAAGTAGCAGGGTGATTGTTCGTCTAGGACGACTATTGGACAGGGCTTTGTTTAGTCCTATAATGTCTATTTCATAGGTTTTCATAGCGACTGTTATCGTCGGAGAAAAAAATGTCGGATCTGCTTGGTCGCCACCTCGGCAAATATGAAATCATCGCCCCGCTTGGCAAAGGTGGTATGGCAACCGTTTACCGGGCGCGACAAGAATCAATTGGTCGCGATGTCGCGGTCAAGGTCATCGCGTCGGGGCTATCGCACGCTGAAGACTTTGTTAAACGTTTCGAGCGCGAGGCTCAAACTATCGCGTCGCTGAGTCACCCCCATATCATCAAGGTCTTTGATTACGGCGAAGACGGTGATACTGTCTATCTGGTGATGGAGCTTTTATCGGGAGGTAGCCTCGCGGATCGCATCCTCAAAGCACCGATCTCGCTTGAGAATATTACCCGACTGATGGATCAGATGGCCTCTGCGCTGGACTATGCACATCGGCGTGGAATCATTCACCGTGACCTGAAACCGTCCAATGTACTGTTGGACGAAGATGGCAATGCCTTTCTTACCGACTTTGGTATTGTCAAATTGCTCAACCAGACATCGGCCTTGACACAGAGCGGAGCGGTTATGGGTACGCCCGCCTATATGCCTCCTGAACAATGGAGTGGGGAACCCATTGATGCTCGCTCCGATATTTACTCGCTAGGCGTAATCCTGTTTGAGATGCTGACGCGAACAGTGCCCTTCGATGCGGACACCCCTTTCCGCATGATGCACATGCACATCTACGAGTCGCCGCCACTGCTTGCCAGTTTCAGACCCGATCTGCCACCCGCGGTTTATCAGGTGATCCAGAAGGCACTTGCCAAGGATCGTGACCAGCGCTTCACCTCGGCAAGCGAGTTGGCAGCCGCCTTCAAGTCAGCATTATCCCGAAGCCCAGCACCCGTTCGCAACCGACCAAACCGGGATCAAACGTCTAATCTGACGCAAGAAGAAACAATCATCCCCCCACAAGCGAAAGCCGCTGGCTTCGACAGACGCTTTGGCCTGTTGGCAGTTGGGGTGATTATCATCATCTTGCTGTTGGTTGGCGTATTAGCAGTTGCCCTATTAAGTGGACGTAATCCCGACCCGACTCAGGTAGCGGTTGGATCAACTGCTACTCTTGCTGTTACCGTTGCTCCGCCGACTGCGGTTTCATCGGCGGCAGTAGCGGTGTTGCCGTCGGCAACTTCTGTTTCCCCCAGCGTGACGGCTGTACCGCCCACTGTCGTGCCACCGACATCCGTCCCACCAACGGTTATTCCGCCAACACGCGTGCCACCCACGCCAATCAAACCGACAACTGCGCCACTTGTCGCACCTACTCATGTGCCGCCAAGCGTAACGCCTGTGCCGCCTACGCCTATCCCGGCAACGGTGACTCATATTCCACCAAGCGTAACGCCTGTGCCACCGACACCTATCCCGCCAACGGCGACTCATATTCCACCGAGCGTTACGCCAGTGCCGCCAACGCCCATCCCGCCGACACCCGTGCCACCTACACCCATCCCGCCAACGGCAGTTGCCAATGTTGCCCCAACGCCAATCCCCGGCTCAGTTCGTACCGATGGCAAGGGAATTACTCAAGTATGGGTTCCAGCGGGGTGCTTCCTGATGGGCAGTGATCCCGCTAAAGATAAGGATGCTGCTAAAGATGAGCAGCCTCAGCATCAGGCGTGTATCACACATGGCTACTGGCTGGATCAATTCGCCGTGACGAATGCAGCCTATGCTCAATTCGTTCAGGACGGAGCCTATACCAAGAAAGACTTCTGGTCTGATGAAGGCTGGAAATGGGTACAAGACAACAAGATTACGAAGCCGCAAGATTTCAGCAAGTTCATCGATCCACAACAGCCGCGTGTCGGCGTTTCATGGTATGAAGCCGAAGCCTATACCCATTGGCGCAGCGGGCGGCTGCCTACCGAAGCGGAACGGGAATATGCCGCACGGGGGCCACAATCGATGCTCTTTCCTTGGGGCAACGCGTGGGATAGCACCAAAGGCAATACCAATGCCAAAGTTACCAAGCCTGTCGGCAGCTATGAAAACGGCAAGAGCTGGGTTGGAGCCTACGATATGGCAGGCAATGTTTGGGAATGGACAGCAGATTTCTACGCGGACAGCTATTACCAGCAAAATGTAAAGGACGATCCGCAAGGCCCAACCGAGGGAGATTCCCATGTTTTACGTGGTGGCGCATGGGATTATACGGAGCAATATGCACGCGGGGCGACTCGTTCCGATCTTGCTCCTGATCTGCGTGGTCACGACATAGGCTTTCGCATTGTGATCCCTTAAAATTTCAGTCTACAGCCGTCGGTACCAGATCTCAGCAAGGCATCGGCGGCTGTACATTAGCGTTATTATGATTATGATTATTTTTCGGTTTCGCGCATGAGTCGGGCGTAAGCGCCTTCCCAAGCATCCGCGTTGCGGGTAAATTTGCTAATCGTAATATCCGAAAAATGTCCGAACAACCCGACCAACTGCGCTGGGAGTTGATCCCACGAGTCGGTACGAACCACATTTTCGAGCTTAGACGCGGCAAGTCCCACCCATGTCCACTGTTGGCGAAACTGTTCAACCTTGTTCCAGTAGTTGCGTTTTTCCCAAGCGAGCATGGCTTCTTCGATACCATCTTCAATACTGCGAAAACAATAAATGAGGGCGGCGACCATATCTTTGGCTTCGTCGTCAAGTTCTGTCTTCTGGCTCAAGCGGCGCATCACTTCGGCGGCTGTCCGCATGTGCTGATTACGGGCTTTCCCGACACTATCTGTGTTGACCACACGACTCATGTGAAACAAACACCCCACTGTTGTTGGCGGTAGCATAACACTGACCGCTTCGCTTCCGTTGACGGGCATAGACTACTGACTTCTGATGGTGCTGTCAAGAAGTTGCTGCTACAAATTGATCGAACTTAATCAGCGATCTTCCCTCAGTTTTCGCCATTAATGGCCTTTACGGATCGCGACGGTAAAAGGCACGGGCGGGAGCGCGGTTCATATACCATGTGATATAGAGTGGAACCAACACATAGATCATCAACTGGCAAATGTAGACAGGCTGCGAAAATTGGCTAAAGTCGGTGCCGACGATGCCCGTGCTGCTTGGTTTAGCAGGTTGCACTAAGCCGATTAATTGCGATAGGGACGCGATCCATACAATCGCGATCAAGATCCAGCGACTCCAACGGGGTCGCCCGATCCATGCCTGTACACAGACAATCAGCGTTACCGCCGCCAGCACAATATTGAAACCACTGATCAGATTGCCCAGATCCGCACCGATGATGTTGCGGCCCCGCAGGTTGATGATGAGTACCATCGCCAGTGGAACTAGCGGGCCAATGCCGTAGATTAGGGCAGTTGCCAGAATCGCGATTAACAGCCCCAGCGGACGGTAGCGAATTACAGAGGAATCGTTCTTGTTATCAGAAACACGCTTTGTCATTCATCTGCCTCCAACCGAAATTATAACCCCATTCTTGCTATAACAGTGCTGGCATAACCCTGCGGGTTGTGCTACAACTTGAACCAGTTAACAGAGTGAATTGGGGAAGCACAATGGGTGCAGCGACACAGATCAAACAGGTTACTCACGCCAACGTGGTTGCGAACAGCGATCAACCAAATGTGCTTGTTTCGACTAGCCCCGCGACAGGCCGCAAACTCGGCGAAGTTTGGGTGACACCTCCTGCCGAAGCCGAAGCAGTGATGACACGAGCACGACAGGCTCAGGACTCGTGGAAGGCGCTTGGCCTCAAGGGACGTTTGGCGGTGATGCGTAAGCTAAAGCGGACGATGTATCGCTATACTGATCTGCTGGTGGATACCCTTGTGGCGGAACAAGGTAGACCCCGCTTTGAAGCACTGATCGAGTTCTGGTGTACGATTGAACTGCTGGCCTACGACATTCGGATTGCACCGCGAACGCTGGCTCCTGAACATACGCTGGTTCCATTAGTACCGCATCGTGTCCATTGGGTCGAAAAAAATCCTTATGGCACAGTGCTAGTGATTGCCCCGTGGAACTTCCCGCTGTTGCTCTCGCTTACGCCGATTTTCTCCGCACTGATTGCTGGAAACACTGTTGTCTATAAACCCTCGGAATTTTCGACGCAGATGGGCGAAGCGCTGGTAAAAGTGATCTATGAAGCGGGTGTACCGCGAGAAGTCTTCCAGATTGTGCATGGCGCGGGCGATCTGGGTGCGGCGTTGGTCAAAGCGCGACCCAACAAGATCGTGTTCACAGGCAGCCCCACCACTGCCCGCAAGATCGCTGCCGCCGCTGGCGAACTGTTGATCCCGCTAACGCTTGAATTGGGCGGCAAAGACGCGGCTATTGTGTTGGAAGATGCTGATCTAGATCGGACAGCAGCGGGACTCGTGTGGGGCGGTTTATTGAACGCAGGACAAGCCTGTCTATCCGTTGAGCGTATCTATGTACGCTGCGAAGTTGCCGATCAATTGGTCGCCAAGATGGCGAAAATTATCAATGAACAGGTGCGGATCGGCCCCGGCGAAGCACCTGAGACCACCATGGGCGCGATTACAACAGACGCACAACTGAATATTATTGACAGCCAAGTGCGGGAAGCGATTGAGCAAGGGGCGCGATTGGTCAGTGGTGGGCGTGTCGTTGAGGATCGGGCGGGAAGATTCTACCTGCCGACCCTGATTACCAATGCCACTCCGATGATGCGAATTGTGTCTGAGGAAACCTTTGGCCCCGTGATCGCCGTGATCCCAGTCAGCAGCGATGAAGAAGCGCTCAAACAAGCCAATTCCACGCGCTACGGGTTAACGGGTTCGGTGTGGACAGGCAATCGCGCACGCGGCATTGCATTGGCGAAGCGAATGCGAGTCGGACACGCCAGCGTCAACGATCATATCGTTTCTGCCAGTGTGCCAAGCCTCCCGTGGGGCGGTATGGATGACAGCGGCTATGGACGCACTCGTGGGCGCGAAGGACTGCTAGATATGATCGTTACGCAGGTCATCAGTGCCGAACGCTTCAAGCCGCTGCCCCGCGAGTTATTCTGGTACCCCTATACACCACTCAAACTTACGCTGATTCAGCGGGCTATCGACGTGCTATATGCCCCGCGTTGGCTGGATAAACTGCGGGCGTTGGTGTTTTGGCAACGGCGTGAACGGTAAAGCGAACTTCCGGCAGGCTATCAACTTACCGCCAGTCTGGATGCGTTCAGACATACGCCTCCCCGAACTGGTGCATATTCCGGCTGGCCCGTTTTTGATGGGCGATGACTACGGCCCGAATTCTGCACGACCTGCCCACACCTTGACTTTGCCAGAGTATTGGATCAGCCGTTATCCCGTCACTGCGTTGGACTACGCCGCCTATGTCTTTGCGTTGAAGCGCCCCCTGCCGGGATTGTGGCCTCGGCCTGTCCGTTGGCTGGAAGAAGCGACTCGACCCGTTGGCGCGATCAGCTGGCGGGAGGCGCTTGGCTATTGTCACTGGTTCGGGCAGCAGATCGGTCAGACAGTTCGCCTGCCTACCGAGGCTGAATGGGAAAAAGCGGCAACATGGGATGCCGAACGTAATATTAAGCGGCTGTACCCTTGGGGAGACGACTTCGATCCGGCATATGCCAATACTGTCGAGAGTCTGATTGCCGAGGCTACCCCGGTAGACGCTTATCGAGTGGTTGGTGACAGCCCCTACGGAGTCAGCGATCTGTTTGGCAATGTCGCTGAATGGACTCTAGCACGTTATCAACCCTATCCGTATGATGCCGGGGATGGCAGGCACGACCTGAACCTGATGGGCTACCGAGCAGTACGCGGCGGTAGTTTCCACTCCGAAGGTCGTTGGACAACTGCCCTACATCGCCAATATTTTTCTCCGGACGAAACCCGCCATCCCGTCGGTTTTCGACTCATCGTCGAGATGAAACAGTACTGAGATACGCGGTTATTAAAATATCAGACACAATAGTATAGTAATAATAAAAATGGTGATTGGCGAGGAAAAACACGATGACGATCTGGATGGCTGTCGAAGACGAGTCCGATATTTACGATCTCGTTCTGGAAATGTTTGAGATGTGGGGCATTAATGGCATTGCCTTTGATAATGCGACCGATGCAATTGACTGGCTGGCAGCGATAGAAAAACAAAATACACACGGCGAACTCCCTGAACTAGCCTTGCTCGATATACGCCTTCCGGATTTTTCTGGCCTTGAGATCAGTATGGCAATTCGGGGTAATAAATGGTTGCATGATATTCCGATTGCTTTGATGACAGCCTACCATTTAACCGCTGCCGAAGAAAAACAAATTATTTACTATTCTCAAGCGGATATTTTGCTGTACAAGCCGCTTCCCGGTATGATTGAATTGTGCCAGATATTGGAAAAAGTCGTGCATCAGCGCCAACAATGAATTTTAATTCCCAATTCAGGCGTGGTTAAAGACTGTCAGGCAGACACGAGTCCCCTGTCCAGCGGAACCTTGTAACGCTAACGTTCCCCCAACAACTGCCATCATGGTGCTGTGCAACGCCAAGCCGTTGCCACCATCGCTGCGCGGGCGATCCAGTGTGTTTAACCCCACTCCGTTATCCTCTACGACCAACTGGAGAGCATCGGCGCAACTTATTTGTACGCACAGACACAGCGGCCTATTAAGTTGAGTCCCGCGCCCATGCCGTGCTGCATTGCGGATTGCTTCACGGGCTGCATAATAAACGACCTCAGCGGTTAGCGCTGGCAGGCTAGGTAATTCGCACGCCGCAGCCGGGTCGATCTGCCATGTAACCTCATCGAATGCGCCGGGCCACTCCTTTTCTATTACACGTTCCAAACTTTTGATCAAACCGATCTGGGCAATTTCGGGAGCAACGCCGATGGGCATTTCGTGCAGCAGATCCGCGATTTGGTGGTGAATGTCAGCCAACGTTTGCACAGTTTCCTCAGACTGGGCCTGTTTAGCGCTCAAAGTCAACATCGCTGCATGGATACGCGGCAGAATATCGTCGTGCAGCATTCGGCGTGTCCGGTGATCGACAATATTGTTTTCGGTAAGCCGCTGGCGTTGTAAGTCCATCAGTCGTCGTGCCATCTCGGCGCTGGCTTTGGTGTCGATCAAGCGTTCGCCGCTGGCTCGTGCAATCTCGATCTCCTCTTGGGTATATAACCCGCCGTTGACTTTTGCCCCCAGCAGCAGCACACCGATCAAGCCACGTTCGCTCCACAGCGGCACCGCCCATAATGCGCCACCATAGTGAGTCGGGTTAAGCGCTATACACATTGTCTGCGGCGAGTCGAATCGCAAGTTTAGATCGGTGATTGGCACAGGCACAGGTGGCGATGCGCCATCAATCGAATAGGTCAGGGTCGGGCCAACAAAGGGCGCTAGCGGTCCCAGTGCCGCGAGATAGGCCAGCTTTGCGCCAAGCACTTCGCCGCACAACGCTTGAAAAGGTCGTGCCACATCGACTTCACCCGGCGCGGTGTTGGTAATGAGATGGTCGTAAAGCTGCTGGCTCAGGACAAACGGACGCAAATGTTGGATATAGCGTTCGCGTTCTCGATAGGAACTCTGGCTGAACCACGCATACCCAAACGTCATCAGCAATGCCATAACGAGCAAACTGTAGATTGGGTGCAATCCCAGCGCCAGTCCAGCGCTCATCACCGATCCATAGCTCACTGCCAGAATCACGACATTGCGCCAGTGACGCATGAAGCGGCGGCGTGGCAGCGTTTTGCCCGTGAACACCTCGTAGCGGACAATGGCTTGTCCCAGAAAAATGATAGCAAACGTAATGCACGACGAGATCAGCAGATCCAACCACGAGATCGTGATCTCCGTTGACCCTGTAACCCCCTCCATGATCAGTCGGCTTTCATTGAGCACGACCCACAGCATTACCAGTGCAATCAGGAGCGCCACTAGCAGCAGCACTGCTGAAGTCGCGATCATCCAAGGTCTTGCCCGTTGCCGAGCCAATTGGCCCATCATGCGCCGTGAAGGGCCGGGTCGCCACAGCGCATCGACGGAAAAACCAATGCTGATCAGTGTGCAGAGTGGATAGCCGATGAGCAGCAGCGGTACTCCTGCAAGGTTTGGTGTACTAGAAAGCTGAAGCGTGATGACCTGAACATAGGATGGAAACGGGTTGGCGAAGATTAGCAGCCCAACAAGGAAAAAAGTCAGCATCGTATCCAGCACCAACCAAAATTGATGGCGGCGGTGTAGTACCGATTGTGGATCATCCCAGAATCCGGCATACCACAGCACCACCACATACCACACAAACGGTAGAGCGATGACCGCCATCAAGCCCAGATCCCACCAGAAATTCATCCCAGAGTCGAGCGACGTTAGGCCATGCCCTAAAATCGCGGTGTGGCTGATGAAAAAAAGCCCCGCGACCAACATGCCAAGACTGCTCATCCAGACACCCCCGGTGCGATGTTCGGCATTAAGCAGAACCGTTAGGCCAAGCCACAGCAGCAGGATCGTGTTGGTCAGCGAGAAGGCCACCAGTGCCCAGTTCAACCCGAACAACAGCAGGTGATTATTCATTGTGCCAGTCCACCCAAATGCCATGTTCACCGAGCACTTTAGCTGTGCCGTCAGTATTCCACGCAATCAATCGGCCTTCGCGGACGATAATCGCAGCGCGGGTGCGGGCGACTTTTTCTTCAATGCTGCTTTCATTCAAGCCCCACGCTGCATAGATCTGCCCATTGGTGCGGCTCACCGTGCGCTTATCCTGAAAGCCGCGTCGTGCTGCGATCTGCTCGTTGGTCATGCCCAGCGCCAACATCTGGGCGACGATCTGCTCGTTTGGCTCAAGCAGTGCCATTGGCGACTGTTCGTCTTTGTGGCGAACTTCCTGCACCCGCGCTTCGATCTCTGGGTCGATAAAGCTGCGCCCATTGATTGCATCACGCAGCAGCGGCACGATCATCTGTGGTAGCAAGTAATTCGATTTGCGGACGTAGGCGTAGTGGCTCAAGATGCCGGAGCGTCGGAAATCGCGGTAATAACTATCGTCGTCCTGAATGGAATAAAAGACGATAGGCAAGCGGGGCAATTCGCGCCGGATAGCAATCGCCGCCTCGATTCCGTTGACTTTATCGGCAAGCTGTACATCCATTAGGATTGCGCTGGGAGGTTGCGCCAGACACAGTGTTAACGCCGCTTCGCCGCTAGCGCAATCGCCAATCACGCAGACTTCACCCGTGCTTTCCAGTCCCATTTTCAAGGCGACACGTAGTTTATCGCTATCTTCAACCAGCAGGAGATTTAACATGCCACATCCCTGATCCATGCTTCGGGTTGCTATTCCATTTTACGCGATCTGGCGATCTTTGTGAGAAAGCTAAAAGCAGGAATCGAGGATAACCAAAAGGCGCAAGGTTTTTAATCCTGCGCCTGTGATAATGCTATTGGGTTATTCTACAATTACATCGACGCGCTGAATATCGTTATTGCCATAGCCGCCCACATTCCATGTTTGCTCCATCGGCTGCACGTTACCCTCGGAATCAGTCGCCCGAACGCACAAGATATGGTTCCCCGGCTTGGCATCCCAATCGAACGTCCATTCGTGCCACGCATAAGCTGAAAGCGGTTCGCCTAGCTTGGTCTCTGACCATGTAGCGCCACCATCTGTACTCACCTCGACACAGGTGATACTCAGGCGACCCACCCACGCTCTACCCATTAGTGTGACTAATCCTGCTTGGACTAACCGAGTACGGGTCATAAAATCGGGAATTCCGGGCGGAATCATCAGGGCGCGTGGCCTAATGAGCGTAACGGGTTCTCCCACATTACCCACCGCCTCCATATATCGGTAAGTCCGCGCCATCTGGTAGCCTTCAAACGGCTCTGCTACCGCTTCTATTTGGTCTAACCATTTCACACTCGCCATCCCATACCAGCCGGGGACTAACAAGCGAAGTGGATAACCGTGCTGGGGTGGCAGCAGTTCACCATTCATCGCATAGACTAGTAACACTTCGTCGCGGTTTGCATCCTGTAGGCTCAGGCTGCGCTGATAGGATTGAACTTCGTTCCCTTCCACGCCGCGATCCAGCCCTGTAAAGACAATTTCGGAAGCACTCGGTTGGAGACCAGCTTCTTCCAGAATGCCGCGCAAGGGCGTACCCGTCCATTCGGCAGTGCCAAAGGCTTCCACCAGCCACGGTTGGCTGATGCGTCGGGGTGTGAAAAGCGCACGCCCATTGCCAGCACACTCCATCGTCACCGCGATGGTTTGGGCGGGGCGCTTTTTGATCTCGTCCAAGCTCAAGGCTAGCGGTTTGGAGATCAATCCCCCTACCTTCAATTGCCACTGATCAACGTTCACCTCTGGAATGTCATAGTGGATCAAAAGATAGTGCATTCCAATGGGCGTAATTGGGTAACGTAATCCTTCCAAAAGGATGCCCCGGTTACGCAGCGCCAGTTGGAGTTCTTCTTTGTAAAAGTTGTCCGTTTCAGCAAAGCCACTACCATCACCAATATTTGGGAACTGTCTTTCAGTACTTTTCGATTCCAATTTTATTGCTCCTACATTTTGGTTATTGTGGAATATTTGAATTCTAGCAAAAATGGTCGAACATCGCTGGAAAACTTAGGCAACGCTAAAACAAAAACGAGGAGTTGTCTCGACCTATATAACAGAGAGAAAATTCCGTAGATTCTTGAAGATAAATAAAAAGATGAGCGCAATGTTGTAACACTGCGCTCATCTTACTAAACCGAGGTAAGGTGGTTATTTATGCTGCGCTGGAATTAGCAAGACTGGACATTCTGCCTTATGCAGTACCGCTTCCGCAATACTGCCCATCACCAGCCGCGAAAGTCCACTGCGTCCGTGTGTCGCCATCACCAAGACATCGTAGCCATCGGCAGCAACCGACACAATATTATTCACGACATTGCCGTACAAAACTTGGGTTGTCACGTTATAGCCTTGCTGCTGAAGCGAGTTGGCAGCCTTGAGCAGATACGATTCGCGCTCGTACACAAGCTCAGGATCGGGTTGCCGACTGGAACGCTGCATCGCGGGGGCTGTCATCGGAGCAACCGTAAGCGCTGTCATTGTCCCAACGGAGGCCATCTCATCCACAAAATCGGTGGTCAACACAGAAAGCACATGCACCTGAGCACCCGGATTGGCGATCCGGGGAACATGTTGCAAGGCTAGTTCAGCCAATTCAGAACCGTCAAGGGTAACAAGAATATTTTGGTAGTTCATGATTTTTTCTCCATTCACTGTCAATTACAGCATACGCAAAATCCGCGAGGATCTCACGTTGCAAATATCAGCGAAAAGAGGTGAGCAATGTCACAATTTTATGCGTGCTAGATTATCGTCGCAGCAGAGATGCAATCGACAGTTCTGGGGTCAGTGGCCCCATGCGGCCTGCTTTATTGACAGCGGCAATGGCAACCGTCGCGAAGCGATCAAAGCCACTCCATGTCAGTTCGGGGCTTGCTGTCGCCTTGATAGTAAAGCTCTGGTCGAAGTACAGCGATGAAGTCTGGCGCAGCACCACAAGATATTCTGTCGCGTCAACCGAGGGAGTCCACACGAGCGTTTGAGTCTGTGGGCTGTTAATTGGCACACGCAGCGCGATATTGGTCGGCGGGGTGGGGCCATCGGCAAGAATAGCGAGACACACCAGTAAAGCTCTGGTGATTCGCATGAGATAACCGGGTTGGACATTATCAATCGTATCACGCGGCGTATGCTGTCTTGATAGGTCTTCGAGACCCTGAATCATGCGAATTGCGGGATAGCCCGCCGCCCTGAACGACTGCTGATCGCCCCAGCGTCCGGTGCGTTCCTCAGCGGATTGTAATACCGGATCAACATCATCAAGATAGGTCTTGATAATCAGCGCAATCTGTCGGGCTTCTTGACGCGAGGGGGAGTCATTGGGTTCAGCCGAAAACAAGCGGAGGGTATGCTGGTCTACTACGCCATTTGGCCCCATCTCGCTGCCAATGATGTCCAAATTAATCATGGCTCGCACATCTACTGGGGGAGTCTGGGCTTGCAAATATGATTTTACAAAAGCGATACTGCCCTGCCGACCTGTTTCTTCGGCGGCAAAAGCCACAAAAATGAGTGTTGTGCGATGCGGCTGTCCCGCCAAAATTCGAGCCACTTCAAGCATCGCCGCTACGCCGGAGCCATTATCGTTTGCGCCCGGTGCATAAGTCTGCCCATTGGTGTAGTCAGTGGTAATACTGTCATAATGAGCGCCAATGACGATTACACCTGTACCAATATCGGTTCCCTGAAAGATCGATACGACGTTTTGGGTGGAAATATTAAAGCCATTCCAAGTATATTGAAAACCTTGCGTCCAGACAGTGATTGGCTGCTGCGGATTGGCTGTGCGAATCGCGTTGAATTGTGCGATCAGCCAATCGCGTGCGCCACTAATGCCGCCGATGTTGCTGGTCGGTTTGGATAGCACATGGCGCGAGTGCATATCTGCCAGCGCCCCGACAGCCACCATTAGCCGATCACTCTGGACAAGATCGAGCAAGTCGTTGATCGTAGGATCGACAGTATCATTTAGCACGGCGGCTCCGGCAGGCAGCGATGGAGTCGGTGTGATCGGTGCAGCAGCAACATAGGTTGCCGTCGGTGGTTGAACCTGTAGAGTCGGTGGTGAAACTGACGAGAATCCGGCGCAGCTTAATAGCAAGCAAACAATCATGACGACTGGCAGCAGCCAGCGTCGTAGAGGCCAAGAGAGGCGTGGAAAAGGTAGGTTCAGGGGCAGCATGGGAAAATTGTAACATAGACTGCCTAGAAGGCTATCGAAATTTGCACACTGCTCATCAAACGATAAGATCCTAACTCAAACAGATGGAGATCAAGTTTGTCCGAACAACCGCCTCACGAGTCGCTGCCCGATGTGCCAGAAATAGAACCTGTCGAGCACATCGCGCCCGAATCGACCTTTATTACACCCGAAACTGATACTAGTGCGCCTACCGCACCGTTTACTACGCCAACGCCGATCATACTTGCGCCGATGCCAGATGATACCGACGAAGCGCCGCCCATTGAGGAAGTTGAGAAGTCTGAAGAGTCTGAAGAGTCTGCGCCCATCGAATCGTCCGAAACGCCGATTATCTCTACGGCTGCCGCCAAAGCACAGCCCAAACGCAGTAAACCGTCCAAACCGTCAATCAAGAAGCCGCAGCGCAAAGAGCGCTATACGCTGGTCACAATCGTCAGCGCTTTGCGTTCATTGATTGTGACTTTTGCTGCTGCTGTGATTGTCGCAACTATCTTTATGTGGTGGACTTCGCCGGATTTTCTTTCTGCCAAAACACAACGCGAACTCGCTCCCGTATTGGCTACCGCCGAACGAGTCGGCGTGCGGCCTACCGATCTGCCTACGCCGTTCTGGTTCAATCGGGTGGGCGTAGTTGCCGGACACAGCGGTATTGCCACCTACGGCTTGACCAAAGGCAATGTCGATCCGGGGGCGGTATGTCCTGATGGCTTTACCGAAGCAAGTGTTACGATGAAAGTGGCGCAACAGGTCGTTGCTTCGCTGCAAGGACGCGGGTTCAGTGTAGATTTGCTTGAGGAATTCGATCCACGCTTGGATCAATATCAAGGGGCGGCGTTTATCTCGCTCCACGCCGATTCATGCGATACGTATGATGATGGCTTCAATCACAGCGGTTTCAAGGTCGCGTCGCCCGTTGAGCGCTTCACGGTGCGCGATCAAGATCAGCGATTGGAATCCTGTATGCGTGAGAATTACGGCCCCGCTACAGGCTTACAATATGCTCCCGGCGAAATCACCGATAACATGACCAAGTACCATGCTTTTCATAACTCGCAAGGGCACAGCGGAATCGCGCAAACCACGCCCGCCATCATCCTTGAGCTTGGTCTACTTAGTTATGATCGAGATTTGTTAGAACATCGAACCGATAAAGTCGCTCAGGGCATTGTCAACGGCCTATTGTGTTACTTGCAGCCTAGCCTTCAAGCAACCATCACAGCGGCGGTAACACCCGTTCCGGCGACGTTGCCGCCTGTATCAACGGCGGGACAGCCTGTCCCAACGGCTATCAGCACTCCTAATAGGTAGCTATTTGGGATGATCAAGGTAGATAAGGTTCCAACCAATAAGTAGTGCCTTGTCCGTCGGCAGTCCAGCCGACGGTTCCAGCATAGCGTACCTGCCACCAGCGGAAACTA
The DNA here is from genome assembly GCA_040007395.1 of Chloroflexota bacterium. Classification (GTDB taxonomy): domain Bacteria; phylum Chloroflexota; class Anaerolineae; order Aggregatilineales; family UBA2796; genus DATGFK01. Next base: position 32,422 of record JBDTVG010000059.1, on the reverse strand, counting down.
TCGGCGCACTGAGGGCCACCAAGAATATCGAATGTACGGCCTGCCGGAATCTGCCCGATCACTGATCCAGTACTTTTCGAGGGCAAACTGCGTAAGGCATTCGGAGTCCCCGGTGATGTCGTGACACGTCCCTTACTACCGACCACGAGCCGCGAGATCGGACTGCCTAAACAATCCGACGTAATGATCGGCTCGACCCAGTAAGTGTTTCCCTGACCTTCGGCAGTCCAGCCAATCGTGCCGTTGTAGTTCACTTTCCACCATAGCAAATTATCCGCGCAGCCCGGATAACCCATGATTAGGAAAGTGCCGCCGGACGGAATCTGTCCAACAACAGTTGTGCCAGTTTTGGCTGGCCCAGATCGGATCACGTTAGGATCGCCGGGATTGACCCGTGCATAGCTTCCGACGACAAGCCGTGTAGGTGGACTGCCGGGACAGTCCAATGTTGTACTACTGGATAACGGTTCAAGCCAATAAGTGCTGCCTTCGCCTTCGGGAGTCCAGCCCGTGACTCCGCTATAGGTGACTTGCCACCATGTATACCCATCGGCACACTGCGGCCCGGCGATAATGTTGAACACGCCGCCTGCGGGGATTGACCCGATAACTGTCGTGGTCGTTTTTCCCGGCCCGCTGCGGATCGCGTTGTCCAAACCGGGCATGACACGACCTATGCCGCCAACAACCAGACGAGAAGGCAGCGTACCGGGGCAGGCGGGAGTCGTATTGAAGACTGGCTCAAGCCAATAAGTTGTATCTTGGCCTTCAGGTGTCCAACCCGTGATCCCGTTATAGGTGACTTGCCACCATGCGTAGCCATCCGAGCAATACGGGCCAGCTAACACGCTAAAGGTCGCGCCTGCCGGGATCTGCCCGATGATCTGACTGACAGCGTTATTGCGGGTGGGCTGAGTGCGGATTGCGTTGGGTTGACCGGGCGTAACCCGTCCGCCTTGTCCACCGATCAAACGGGGCGGCAAGTTTACTGGACATACTCCTGCTGCTGGTGTTGCGAAAGTTGTGACACCTCCAGTCACAAGCGTTGTCGGATTCCCACTCGCTAATGTCGAGAAAGCGGCACTAGTAAAGGTCGGTTCAACTGTCGGCCCGGTGGTAGCAATGGCTGGTATCAGTGTGGGTAGCGTTGGCGTGATCGTCGCGGGAATCGCACCGAGATTACATGCCAGACTCATTAATCCCAACACTGCAAGAGCCACTATAGGAAATTTGCGGATCACGAGTCCCCCTTATTTTGCACGAAGGATCAGGTTCAAATAAAAGCCGCTGCGCCGAACTTGACCGGAAAATAGTGCCGTCAAGTTGACATTTTGCGACGGATCGATATAAGCATACATGAAATTATCCAGTGCACCGGGCATTATCAGCTTGATCTCATCGGCAGCGGGATTCTTGCCATCTTTGAAAGTTTCCAGAAACGAAGTAAGACTATCGCCTGTCGCTAAAATAAGCAGATGATCGCTCGTGAGGGTGTACTGAAAGCCGCTAGGGAGCATCGTTTCCAACGCTTTACCGCGTACTGTGACAATCTCGGCTTGACTACTGGAAGCAGGCTGTGTCTGTACACTGAACGCACCAGATATTCCACCGAGAAACTGTAACTGCTGGCGAACGGCATCTAGCGCCGAAGCTGCGCTCACGTCTTCTTTCTCGACCATCGGCACGATTACCGCTACGTTGCTAGTTCCTTGATCGGAAACTGGCAGCGCCGTGATTACTATATTGCCCTGAGCGTAGGTCAACAGGTTTTGCACGGTCTGACCCAACCCGCCCGAAACAAACTGTCCGATGGGGCCGCTGGGCGCGATCCGCCCGATGGCATCAGCGATATTGATCTCGCGCACTAACCCAGCGATATTGACGTTCATCGCCGCCCACATAGGTGATTTGCCCGGTACAAGATCGAGTAGTGCCGCCGGCACAGGCGATGCATTCAACTTTTGCAGGCTGAACGGCACACTGGCAACCATATCGATCATCAACTGCTGCTCATCGACGCGCAGCGACATTCCGATCAGCGTGGGCGCAACACTGTTGCGGGTAAAGGCGAATGACGAAGATTGCCCAACCAACTTGAGCGCTGAGTCGATCAGGGAATTTTCGAACAGGCTGTCGAAGGCAGGTTTAAGATCTGTCTCAAAATTGCTAGATCGCATGTACAGTGTCGCGAAGTCACTCAGCGGTAACTGGTTGGTCATGGTCTGGTAGTCGGGTTGATCCGCCAGCGAGACTTCGCCGTGATTAAGCGTATATTGCACCGCTTGAGGAGTTCCGATCAGAACATACGCCTGAGTAATCGCCAATCGTCGTTCGTCTGGAGTCCCACCATTAATGGTAAGAATGCGGATATTTGGCCCCGCATCGACAGGCTCTTTTTCGCCGAGTGCCGTTGCCAGATTCGTGGCAAACTGGATTGCATTGTTGCGGTTGGTCGCCTGAAAAGCGAATACATAATCTTGTTCGGCGTGGGTGCGGGGCAGCAGCGCGAACGCCGCTTGTGGCCCGATCCAACTCAGCAGGCCAGAATTGAAACAATCTTGCCACTGGTCAGCGGGTTTCTCGTCCGCACAGAATTGTTTGTAGCCGGTCGCATTCCAATTTTTGGCGCGAAATAACGCCTTGACGATGTTATCTGTGGGCGAAGTGGTGGGCTGGTCAGCGGGCGGAGTCGGTGGGCTGTTTGTGGGCGCGGCAGGTGTAGCCGCCGATGCAGATTGCGAAGCTTGCGAAGCAATAAACTGATTGAGTGCGTTCATTACTGCGTCAAGAGGGCGCTGCGTATTTTTCAGGAATACCTGTTGAATATTCAACGCCGCGTAAAATGTGACGTTGGGTGGTAATTGCTGTGCAATCGGGTTGCGAACAACAGTTGGCGTTGTGACAGTATCGGCAAAGCCGAGTAAGCCAACTATCGCGATAATGATCACGAGCGCGGTTGATCCGGCAAAGATTGCCCGTAGTTCCATGCCACGCACCAGCGTTTGACGCGCACGCGGCAGATAGAACACGATAAGCCCGATTCCGCAGGCGACTACTCCGGTTAACATTACCTGTGCCAGTGCGTCTGTCGCCATGGGCGGAATCAGCATTGAACGGGCAATGTCGCGGAATGTTCCCATTCCTTCAACCCGCGTTGAAGCCCAATCATTCGCCAGCTTGAGCGTTAACGAGGCTGCCAACGGTGTACCAAAAGTCATACCCAGCAAGCGCATCATCAGCACCAGCGATGAAGCCAATCCTCGCGCCGATTCTTGGGCAGCTTCGACAACAACCAGACTCAATGGCCCAATGGTCAAGCCCAGACCAGTGCCGACCAGCGCCAAAGGTAATGCAATCAGGTAGCTAGGAACGGTATATGTCCATAGACTTGCGCCTAGAAAGCCGATCAAGGCCAGCGTTAGCCCAAAGGCAACAGGTATAGCAGCTCCGACTCGACGGTAGCGGCTTTCACCGACCAACACCGCTACAATCAGCGGTAAGGTCAACGCCGAAAGCATCACTCCGGCTCGGAGGGCGCCTGTCAATAAGCCTTCGCCGCGCAGAAACAGTGACCGCAGATTGATGATCAAGGGTACACCCGCGACCATTAGGATTAGACCGAAGCCCACTATCAGGTTCGTGATCAGCGCCACGCTAACTTCGCGCTGCCGGATAAATTTCATATCGAACAAGGCATCGTGGGTGTGCAGTTGCAGCCAGATAAACAGCACCACAAGCGCGACACTGCTGGCAAGCAACCCATAGGCTAGGGGGCCTGGGGTATTTAGTTCCTCAATGCCCACCACCAACGCAATCAACGCCGCTGCAAAGACCGCCGCACCACGCACATCGTAATGCCCAGTGCCACGCACCGATTTTGTATGACGTAACGCCCATGCCACCAACACCAACGCTAGCAAAGCGATCCCAGCATTGATCAGAAAGATCCAGCGCCACGAGGGTAACACCTGCAAGATAACCCCCGCGTACAGATTACCCACAACCCAACCTAGCGAATCAATCGCCCCGATTAGGCTAATCGCCTCAGCACGATGATTGGGCGGAAACACGTCGCTGACCAGCGCCATGCCTACGGAGACACTCGCCCCCGCTCCCGTCGCTTGGATAATCCGCCCGATGACCAGCGAGATCAACGGTAGTACATCGCGGTCAGGCCAAATCGTCAACATCTTGAGCAGCGTAAGCGGAAGATCGGTAGCGAATGCCGCCCAAACCGATCCTGCAACGAATATCGCTACACACGCCATAAAGATTCGTTTGCGGGGCAGTACATCGCTGAGTCGGCCTACCAATGCCAGACTGACCGTATAGGCCAGCAGATAGGCAGTAACAGCCCACAACGCCTGATCCGCTTTGCTCAGACCCTTTGCCCCTAGCAGATCGAGGGTAGCCTGTGGCAAGACCACGACGATTGTGGTGAGGTCTACCGAGCCAATAAAGATCGGCACACAGATGAGAAAAAAGATGAACCAGGGATTAATCGGTTTGCGTTGAGTCACTTTGCCCCCGGAAAACTTAATCGACGAATTTAGGCGTGAGCATTGGGATCACCGGTATGAAAACCTTCAGCAGTAGCGAAGGCAAGCAGAACCAACTTCATTGGTCATGTAACGTTTTGCAAGGGCACTCGTATCGACAAACAGCATCGTCAATATTCGCCCCGATCTTCATTGATCAATTCTTCCGAAGGTCGTGCGTCTTGCCTAAGTTGACCAAGACGATCCATTTCCTCATCTGAGAGTTCGACAATTCCCTCTGGAATCTGAAACTCCGTAACATGCATTCCGGCTGCCAGTAGTTTGGCACGGGCGGCTTCCCGTGCCGAGTTAGATCCCATTGTTATAGTCGGTATCGATTCTGTCGTGCGTATTGTGACTTCGGCGGGACCCACAGGAGTTTCAGGCGGCAAGTCGATCACTACCCGGCGATCTTCACCAACTTGTACCATCATTTTGACAATCTTGATAGCCGCCATCATTGATTTTCCTCACGCTAGCGCCTTTTACGGTCTATGTATAATACGCTCAAATTGCCGATCAGTTACGCTCCGTAGGAAAAGACGAACCTATCTTTACTCAATCATTATAGACGCATTCTAGCCGAGAAATGTTCCGATATAACGACGGCTTGCTACCGATTGTTTGTGCATAGCCTGACAGACATTCGCACGGTATCATTTCGGCTGGTATCTCCATCAGACTGAAAGGTTATTCATTGGCAAACACACCGCTCGCCGCACCCATCCGACTGCTCCTGCTCGATGTTGATGGAACGCTTATCGGGGAAGATCTCAACATTTCGCCGCGTGTTCAGCAAGCGGTTGAAGCCGCCCACCAACAAGGCGTACAGATTGCGCTGTGTACAGGTCGCCCAGAGATCGGCACACGGCGTTATATTGACGCACTGCACCTACCGGGCTTTCATATCTTCGACAGCGGCGCGACCATTGCGGACCCAATTGCAGGTATAACGTTGTACCAAAAAGGCATTACTCAGGCGGTTGCCAACGAGATGCTGAACTATGCGCGCCAGCATAATGTCTATATCGAAGTCTATTCGGGTAGCAATTACTTTGTGGCCTACGAAAGCGAACATACACTGATTCATACCCGGTTACAACAACAGCCTCCAACTGTAACCGATCTAGCGGATATGATTGCGCGGCTACCTGTTGTCAAAATGGAAGCAGTGGTTATCGGTGAGGAAGAAGCTGCCCGCGCTCAGGCCATGCTCGATCATTTCAGCAATGATCTGGATTATGGGTGGGCTACTGCGCCGGGGGTCACAGCAAGATTTTGCAACATTTTGGCAAAGGGACTCTCGAAAGGTGATGCGGTTAAACGCCTAATCGAACACACAGGTATTCCAGTCGCACAAGTCATGGCAATCGGTGATGGCCCCAATGATGAGCCGCTGTTGCAGGCTGTTGGTGTTCGGGTTGCAATGGGGAATGCTACGCCGACTCTCAAACAGATGGCAACATGGATCACCACGTCAGTAGACGAAGATGGCGTAGCCGTCGCCATTGATCGGTTCATCCTTTCGGATGGGCATTAGCTTTGATTAAATAAGGATAGTGATGATCCGTATACTCAGGCTGGTTACTGTCCTTACGGCTACCCTTGCTGCGTTGATCGCAATTGTGCTGGCTATTGGGGCAACGCAACCGTCCCCGATCTTGCCATTGTTCACAGACCCTGATGGCTCGGCATGTCAGATGCCATGCCTATTCGGGGTGCGTCCGGGCGTGACACTCTACAAAGATGCAGTGTTGTTACTACATTCCCATCCACTATTGCAAGGCTTGCAGTGGAACAAGGATGACAAAGTGTTATATGGCAAAGAAGTTGAAATTCGGGTATTCCTTAATCCTGATGATTCAGTTAATGCAATTGGATTTCTAAACACAAGGGATCAGGTAAGCAGTCGGACAATTTATCCAAGCATAAATTATCACTTGGCTAGCTTACTCTCTAATATCTCGCTTGGTCAATTCGTCGTTCGCTTCGTAAATCCTGATTATGTTCATCTAATGATAGCCAATAACAGTCAACTTGCAGGCGGGGTTTGCTTCGTAAAAGAGACAATTTGTGCGGGTACTTTGCCTTTCCAAGATGATCTTCAACATTTTAGCATTACTGCCGAATTACAGAGTTTGTTAATAGGTAGTGTATATACACCGTATCCTAGCGACCGATGGAAGGGATTTTCCCAACTCTCGCAATATCGATAAACTGCGCTGATCTTTACAGCGGTATTTTGGAAGGCAATCCCGGTTTGGGCGGATCGTGATGCGGGTACGCAGCTTTATCCGCCTTAGTCAGCTGCTAATCAACATTTCCGCCCACAATATTTCCTAGGACTTCCTTCCCCTCACGAGCATCATATAAACGCTGCGCTGTATTGACCTCATCGATATGTGCCTCAGACCAATGAAGAATAGCGACGATAGGCCCATATAACGTTCGCCCCAGCGGCGTAAGGGCGTATTCTACGCGGGGCGGGATCTCTGGGTATATTGTCCGTGTGATCAAGCCATCCCGCTCTAAGTGTCGCAAGGTTTGGGTGAGCATCTTGTGCGAAATACCATTAATCTTGCGTTGAAGCTCAGAGAAACGCTTGGGGCTATTATCCAGTAGCACAATAATAAGGGTTGCCCATTTGTCGCCAATGCGGTCAAGAACCTGCCGGGTTGGGCAGTCAGCAGCATAGACATCGGGCAATAGCGTTTTGGTTTCCATCTGGTGACTCCGTTACTTCAAAGTGCCTACTTCCTATTATATAGTAACTCACTTATAGTAACTACCATCAATTTGGTAAACACTTGAGGAAAATAAACAATGTCGAACAATCATCAATCAACCCTGCTGGTTACAGGCGCATCTGGTCAAATGGGTCGCCGTGTTTTGGAATTGCTGCTAGAGGCGCAGGCAGGAACGATCATCGCGGCTACGCGGACTCCAGAAAAGTTGGCAGACTTTAGTAATCGTAGGGTCGTTATACGCCATGCCGATTTTGACGACCCCGCTTCACTGCCAGAAGCATTTGCAGGCGTTGACCGTTTGCTGCTGATTAGTACCGACGTAGTCGGTAAACCGGGACAGCGGTTGGCCCAACATCGCGCTGCTGTGGAAGCCGCCGACGCAGCAAACGTGAACCATGTAGTTTATACATCGCTGGTTAATCCCGGTCCAGACTCGCCTATTCTGCTTGCACCCGATCATCAGGGTACAGAAGATGCCTTAGCCGCGAGTAAGTTGGGTTGGACGATACTTCGCAATAATACCTATACGGAAACGTTGATTCCTGCGCTCAATCGGGCGATTCAAATGGGGAGTCTATTTAGCGCGGCTGGGCAAGGGAAGGCAGGTTATGTAACCCGTGAAGATTGCGCCCGCGTCGCAGCGGCGGCTCTGGCTTCATCTTTCACTGGACGGCGTACACTGGACATCACCGGGCCAGAGGCACTTTCGCAAGCTGATCTGGCGGCGATTGCAACGACGATTAGCGGACATCCAGTTACGTATATCCCTTTGGAGCTTGAAGTGTTGATCCAAAATATGGTTGCCGCTGGGTTGCCTCGCCCTATCGCGGAACTCTATGCCTCGTTTGACACGGCGATTGCTCAAGGGAAACTCGATGTGGTATCCACTGCGATTGAGGATCTTACAGGCCGCAAGCCAATGCGGTTGGCAGACTTTCTCACTGCCGAGCGTGAGGCACTGCTTTTAGGCACCGCAACTCACTAAAGTTTACCGACAAGCTGACTTTCTTTCACAAGGGAGCGCTGTACGTCGATTCTCACAGTGGCTTTTTGGAAGGTAGCCCCGGTTTGCGCGGATAGTGATACGGAGTTGCCGCCACTTTCTCGATCACGATCAGATAGTGTGTTTCGGCGACGTGCGGCAGTTCAACTGCTGTAAGCTGTGTGAAGCGTCCGCCCAACACACGGATCGCGTTCTCGGCAAGGCCAACTTCGGCAGCGGCGCTCTCGCCTTTCATGGCGATGCAGCGCCCCCCGACTCGACATAGCGGCAGCAAATACTCCGCCAGAATCGGTAGATGCGCCACAGACCGCGCCAGCACGAGATCATATTGCTCTCGGTGAGTTGGGTTTTGTCCGGCTTCCTCGGCACGGGCATTGACTACTTTGGTATTGGTCAAGCCCAACTGTGAGATCACGTGTTCCAGAAATGTCGTCTTTTTGCCAGTGGCTTCAAGGAGTGTTAGGGCAATTTGTGGGCAGACAATTTTGAGGGGCACGCCGGGGAGTCCCGCACCTGCACCCACGTCGATCACCCGCAGATTGGCGGGCATTTGCGTCACTTTCAAGATCGACAGCGAGTCGAGAAAGTGACGCATCTCAATTGCCAGCGGTTCGGTAATCGCCGTGAGGTTCACCCGTTCGTTCCATGTGACAATCTCGTGTGCATAGCGCTCGAAGGTTTGCTGTTGTTCAGCGGTTAGTTCTAGGCCAAGCAGGTCGCGAGTAGCCTCCGGGAGTTTGAGCAGAGCCATGCTTCCTACCTAGAACGCGGCGCAGTGGCCTGAGTAGGAGTCGCTACCGCTTTGCGATGTCGCCATGCTAGGGTCAACCCAGACGCAATAAAGGTTGCAAGCGATACAAGCTGGGCAGTCGTGATCGGCCCAAAACCGTTGCTATCGAGTCGCACAAAATCAAGAATGAAGCGGATCGTTGCGTAAGACATCAGGTAGATGAGCAGCAAATCACCGTCGCGCAGCCATGCGCGGAAACGGCGTTCGATGAGCAGCAGTAGGCCAAAGGTCGCTAAGCTCCACAGCGACTCGTAGAGAAACAACGGGTGATAGGTGCTAAACTGTTCATAACCGGGTAAGCGTTTTTCCGGCGGAATGGTGATCGCCCACGGCAGAGTCGATGGCGCACCATACAATTCGTTGTTGACAAAGTTTGCCCACCGCCCAATGGTTTGAGCCAATGCTAACCCCGGCACAATCAGATCGAGCCAGCGTAGGACAGGTTGTTTGTGGACGCGGCAGTACAGGTAAACACCAAGTGCGCCGCCAACTATAGCGCCATAGATGCCCAGCCCACCATTCCAGATGGCCAATATTTGCAGCGGATTTTGCAGATACCATTGCAGCGTCAGCGGTTGCCCATCGTAGGCTATCGCAGACGGCGATGGAGTCAGCACATGGTACAACCGTGCGCCAATCAGGCCGGGAATAATCGCCCATATCAGCCCGTTCCAGACATGATCCTCGTCCATACCACGTTGTTTGGCACGACGGGCTGTCAGCCATGCGGCAACAGCCATCCCCGTCATTAGGATCAGCGCGTAAAAGCGAATATAAAGTGGACCTACATGAATGCCGTAAGCATCAACGGACAAAGCGCTTCTCCTGTCGCTACGGTTGCAAAGCGTGCCTATAGTATCAGATCTTGCCCTGAACGGGGTAACTGCCCTAGCTTCTCTGGCTGATCACTTCAAGGCCGCCCATATAGGGCCGCAGTACTTCCGGTATGACGATACTGCCATCGGCTTGCTGGTAATTCTCCAGAATCGCGATAATCGTGCGGGGCAATGCCAAGCCCGATCCGTTCAAGGTATGCACAAATTCTGCCTTTGCCCCCGGCGCAGGACGATAGCGGATCTGGGCGCGGCGAGCCTGAAACGCTTCATCATTGCTGCAAGAACTGACCTCTAACCATTCCTCACTGCCGGGTGCCCACATTTCCAGATCGTATTTCTTGGTGGCGGCAAAACCGAGATCGCCAGTAACCTGTTCGATGCGCCGGAACGGAATCTTGAGTGCGCGGCAAATATCAGAGGCCGCTTCGACCAGCGCTTCCAGTTCGGCATAGCTGGTTTCGGGCGTGGTCAGTTTATACATCTCAACCTTCTGGAACTGGTGAACCCGTTTAATGCCACGCACGTCACGACCTGCACTAGTTTGTTCACGTCGCCAACAAGGCGTATTGGCGACGTAGTACAGCGGCAGTTGATCGGCTTCGAGAATCTCGTCACGGTGCAGATTGGTAATCGAAACTTCCGCCGTTGGCAGCAAGTAAAGATCCGCGTCGGGGTCGGTATATACCACATCTTTGAACTTCGGGAACTGCGCCGCGCCATACATCATCTCTGGCTTGACAAGAAACGGCGTATACAATTCAGTGAAGCCATGCTGCTCGGTATGAATATCGAGATACAGACTGATCAAGGCGCGCTGCAACCGTGCGCCCATGCCTTTCAGCACATAAAAGCGCGACCCCGATAGTTTGACCCCGCGATCAAAGTCGATAATGTCTAGTGCTGGCCCCAATTCCCAATGGGGTTTGGGCGTAAAGTCGAATTGGCGAATGTCGCCTTCGTGCGGAAAGACAATATTTTCGGCATCACTGACTCCCACCTTGACGCTGGGGTGCGGCAAATTTGGAATCCACAGCATATTCTCTTGCAGATCGGCCTCGACTTGCTCGATCTCCTTGTTGAGCGTCTCGACGCGCTCGCCCATGCCGCGCAGTGTGTCCGTCAATTGGTCAAGGCTCTGCTTGCTATCGCCGTCTGCTTGGTCAGTCGTTGGTGGGTTGGTTAGCAAATCTAGCGCCCGCGGGTAATCTTTGGCGGCAATCGCGGCGATCACGGCTTGCGCTGCATAGCCCTGCGCTCCCGATGATAATTGTTTGTTGCCTCGGAATCGCCCCATCGCCTTATTGAGTTTGTTGCGTTCGGCTTGGAGTGTTTCCGCCTCTGTAAGCAGTGTACGCCGCGTCTGGTCTAACGTAACAATTGCGTCAATGCGGGCGACTGCCGATTCATCCTGCAACGTGACGATTTGGGCTTTGACCCAATCCGGCTTCTCGCGGATCAGCGCAATATCGATCATGGTTTATCTTCCTTATGTTCGCTTTCAGAGGATTCGCCCAAAGGTTCTACAGAATCAGGCAGATCGGCTAATTGTTCAGTAGAGTCGTCGCTCCAACGCGGGCCGCGCCGAAAATCGCCGTAGATACGCCACGCCGATAGCACAACGCCAATAATAATGATGATATACACCAGTGCGTCGAAGAATTCCCGTGTTAGCAGGTTCTTTAGCAAATTGATACCTCCTCTTGCCGCGATCTGAAAACTGACTGAAAATTGGAAACAAAAAAGCCCTTGCCTGAACGTATCTGCTCAGGACGAAGGGACTTCGTGGTGCCACCTAGCTTCGCTGCATTTCATCATAGTGCAGCCTCATTTTCGCGATAACGGGCGTACCCGGCTGGCCTTAACGGTATTGACCTTTTCGGCAAGCAACGCATCGGGAGTGGACTTCGATCCTCGCACTATCGCCTCACACCACCCGGCGACTCTCTGATTGTGCTGCGGATCTACTTGGCTCCGTCGTGGTTATTTAAGAATATTAAAAAGTTGGTTCATTGAAAATTGTATCGGATTTTCAGTGTAACAGCCGTATAGTAGGCTGTCAAGGCCGATCCACTGTGAGCATTGAACGCCATACGCTATTATTGGGCGCATGAAGATATTACCGCTGATCAAGAGCATAAACCATGACCCCTGATACCCCACTCGTTTCGATTATTACGCCTGTTTATAATGGCGCTTACACGATTCGCCGGACAATCGAGTCTATCCGTGAACAAGACTATCCACGTATCGAACATATTGTGATGGATGCTGGCTCGACAGATGGCACGCTCGATATATTGCGTAGCTATGCGGATCGTCTGACGTGGTTTTCCGAACCGGATAAAGGCCAAAGTGACGCACTAAACACGGGCTTTGCCCGCGCCACAGGATCGTACCTGACATGGCTCAACGCCGATGATGTGCTGCGTCCCGGCGGAATCTCAAGATGTTTACAGGTGTTCACAGAAAATCCCGATGTGGCGTTGGTCTTTGGTCGGCTGGACTGGATAGACCGTGACGGCAACTATCTGAAAGACGACCACAATGTCCGCGATGGCACGTATGAAGACCTCATGCGCGGCGATAATTTTATCTCGCAGTCGGGCAATCTGTTTACCCGTGAAGCATGGGAAACTTGTGGTCCGCTGGATATAAATCTGCACTACTGCATGGACGTGGATTTGTGGATCAAGATTATGCAGCGCTACCCGATCAAGTACACGCCGCAAGTGTTCGCCGCATTGGGGGTTTACCCGGAAACAAAATCGGCGGCGGGCGGGTTGCCACGCTTTGAGGAGATCCGCCAGATGATCGAAAGTCATGGCGGGGGAGCATCTAGCACCTATTACAAGATCGGGTTGTGGTATTACCAGCATAACCAGATGCGCGAAGCCCGCCGCCACTTCCAGATCGCCTTAGCCCGTGATCCTAATCCGATCATCCAGCGGCGGTTACTCTCGTTAACGTTGAAGTCGTATCTTGGTGGGCCGGTTGTGACTCTAGGGCGGACTCTGCGTTCGCAGCTAACTCACAAGTAGTCAGATTGAGTTGACCGAACAGGGTTGCTTTCCCCTCTCTTTTTGTAGAGAGGGGAACAAAGGGCTTGGGCAAATTCTGGAAAATCAGCCGAAACGCCCAGAGATATAGTCTTCAGTGCGCTTATCCTGTGGGCGCGTGAAGATCTGCGTGGTCGGGCTAATTTCAACGAGCCGACCTACGCGACGTTCATCTGCCAAAAAGAAGGCAGTCATTTCCGAGACACGGGCGGCTTGCTGCATATTGTGCGTTACCAACACAATCGTGAAGCGCTTGCGGAGGTCTTGCAGCAGTTCCTCGATCTTGAGCGTGGCAATTGGATCGAGTGCCGAACACGGTTCGTCTAACAACAGGATTTCGGGTTCAACGGCAATGGCACGGGCAATGCACAACCGCTGCTGCTGCCCACCGGACAGTGCCATCCCCGACTGACGCAGTTTGTCCTTGACTTCATCCCACAACGCCACCGAATGCAGTGCCGATTCAACGATTTGGTCGTAATCTACGCCACGTTGTTTGCCGCTGTTGAGATGCACGCCTGCGAGCACATTGTCATAAATCGACATCGTGGGAAATGGATTCGGCTTCTGAAATACCATCCCGATCCGGCGGCGAATACGTACCGGGTCGGCACTTGATGAGTAGATATTGTCGCCGTCGATTAGTACTTCGCCAGTCGCATAGGCACCCTTGATCACTTCGTGCATCCGGTTCAGGCAGCGCAACACCGTAGACTTGCCGCAGCCCGATGGGCCGATCATGGCAGTAATCTGATTGGCTTGATAGCGAATGCTTACGCCTTCGACAGCCAGCGTTTTGCCATAATATGCAGTTAGATTGCGGGTTTCAAGTTCACGCGCTTTCACATCTGCTGCTGCTGTGGTAGTTGCTCCTGCCATTGTCATCTCACGATTCATAACGGACTCTCCCGGTAAATATACGCACGGCGGCGCTGAACACGGCGATTACAATAACCAAAACGAGCATCGATGCAAAAGCCTGTCGGTGATAATCTTCAAAAGCTGAGATGGCATAGTTATAGGCTCTTACAGGGATAGCCGACATTGGCTGAGACAGATCGGTGTTGACAAAATTATTGCCGAGTGCGGTCAACAGCAGCACAGCAGTTTCGCCCGAAGCCCGCGCCATCGCCAGAATCACGCCCGTCGCAATACCCGGCATCACCGTTGGGATAACTACACGCAGAGTCACACGCCAGCGCGGCGTACCGAGCGCTAACCCGGCTTCGCGCAACGTATCGGGAACTAAGCGCAGGATTTCTTCGACGCTGCGAGCGATGATCGGCATCATGATAAAGGCCAGACCGAGCGCTCCCGCAAGGCCGGAGAAAGATCCCGTCGTGCGGACGACCGTCGCCCAGATAAAGATCCCGACCACGATAGACGGCACACCGGCTAACATATCCAGAACAAGGCGAATTACCTCCGCTAGGCCTCCTTCACCGAATTCTGCGAGATAGATGGCGGTGCCAAGGCCCAGCGGGACGGCAACAATTGACCCCACCGCCAACATCTCTACGGTACCGAGGATGGCATCCACAATACCACCACCTAGTTCGCCACTAGGCTTGGGTTCCTGTGTAAAAAAGTTGAGATCAATCGAGGAAAACCCCTGAATCAGGATATAGCCGATGATGACAAATAAAGCACTGACTGAGATTGCAGTTAGTGCCGTTACAAGAAAGGTCATAAACGCATTTGTCGCCTTACGGCGCTGAAAACGTAATTTCTCCGCGTCCAGCAGGCGGCTTCGGTCTGGTACTGTCACAGCGATTGCTTGCTCCATCGTTCGTTATGGCTCCCTGTTTCTCAGGCTTTGCCGCCACCCGGCATCCGGGTGAGACGTTTAACCAGCAGACGGGCTATAAAATTAAACACTAGGGAGACAAAAAGTAGAATCAACCCTAGCCCGACCACCGCACTAAAGTATAGCGAAGTATCAGCTTCCGCAAACTGATTGGCGATAGCGCTGGAAATCGTATAGCCGGGGGTGAACAGCGAAGGCGTAATCGCTGACGAACTGTTGCCAATGACTAGTGTAACCGCCATGGTCTCGCCAAAAGCTCGTGCTAACCCTAGCATCATTGCCCCGACGATTCCGCCTCTGGCATAGGGCAAAATGGCTGTCGAGAGCATCTCCCATTTGGTGGCACCAAGTGCCAACATGCCTTCTTTTTGCAGGCGAGGAACCTGCGAAATAATTTCGCGGGAAATCGAGAGAATAGTCGGCAAGATCATGATCGTCAGGATCACTCCGGCGGTCAACAGGTCTTGTCCGATCACCAGACCATCGCGGGGGAATAGCGCGCCGACGATAGGCAGCCTGCCGATAGTGTTCTGCAAGAAAGGGTCTACATGGTCACGCATGATCGGGACCAGCACAAACAATCCCCAGATACCATAGGCCACACTCGGAATAGCGACGAGCAGTTCAACCAGAAACGCTACTGGATTGGCTAACCAACGTGGTGCATATTCCGAGACGAACAGAGCCGCGCCAAGGGCCAGTGGTGTTGCCAGCAGCAAAGCAATAATGGACGTGACGACGGTGCCAAAGATGTAGGGCAACGCACCGAACTCTTCCAAACCCGCTACTGGATTCCAGTCCGATCCAGTCAGGAATTTGATACCGAACTTTCCAATCACTTCCAGAGAGTCGACAAAAAGGATCAAGATTAGTCCAACCAGCAGCAGAACACCGACTAATGAGCAGATACGCAGGATGAGTGCAAAATACTGGTCACCACGCTGCTGTCCGGCAATTGCTGGCTGGCTGGTCTGGGGAATGGCAGCCATAAATCCTCCAAGTGGGAAACCCTACTTTGAAATCGACAAGGAAGATACCACATTTTGGCTATAGATAAGTAAAGGCGGCAGACTGTTTGCTTCCGCCGCCGATAGCGTTGATAGCAAAATTATAGAAAATTGCGCCGCGAAAGGACTGCGGCGCAATAGGGTATCACAAAAACCAACCGAACCTTACTTGGCGATTCCAGCGGGCAGCGCGGGCTTGCCATTCACAGTAATCTTAGCGATCTGCGCTTCGTCGGCGGCAATTGCGGCGAGGGGCAGTGGTGCATAGCCGAGTGAGGCGGCATACTGCTGACCGTCGTGGGTTCCCCACCACAGCAAGCGGGTCAGCGTGGTCGCTTTGGCAGCATCGGTTTGCTTGGCATAAGCCAATATCCACGTAAAGCCAGAGATCGGGTAAGCATTTTCGCCGTCAGCATCCACGATCTTGACGCGCATGTCAGCGGGCAGTTTGACACCAGCGGCGGCTGCGGAAACCGTCTCGGGATTGGCATCGAGGAACTTGCCAGCTTTATTCTGCATCATGCCAGTTTGCAGTTTGTTTTGAACGGCATAGGCCAGTTCAACATAGCCGATGGTATAAGGAGCCTGCGCGACGTTGCCAGCAACACCAGCATTGCCCTTGCCACCCAAACCAACGGGCCACTTGACGGCATTGGCAGCACCGACATTCTTTTCCCAGTTCTTGTTAACAGCGCTCAGGTAACTGGTGAAGATGTTGGTCGTGCCGGAACCATCCGAACGGTGGACAACGAAGATATTGCGATCTACGTCTTTCAATTCTGGATTATCTTTGACCAGACGGTCATCGTTCCACTTCAGCAGAGGAGCAACTGTGTCCTTGCCGTCAGCACCGACTTCTTCGCCAGCCGCACCGAGGTAAATCAGCGCCAATGTTTCGGGTGTGAACTTGATTGGGGTAGTGGCTTCGGGGACGTTGTATACTGGAACAACACCACCCATTGTCATGGCGATGTGCAGGATAGCGCCGCCCTTGGCAGCCTTCAATTGGTCGTCGGTCATCGGGCCGTCGCTTGCACCAAAGTCCAGCGTCTGATCGCTGATGCCCTTGATGCCGCCGCCGGAGCCGATACCCTGATAGTTAACCTTGACACCTGTCACTTTTTCGTATTCGCTGAACCACTTGGTGTACAGCGGTACAGGGAAGGTTGCGCCAGCACCAGTCAGCGCTTTGGCTTCGCCATCTGCGGGGCCAGTGATTTTGCCTGTATTGGGCACGTCAACTTTGACGGGAGCAAACAAGGTGGGGGCTTCGGTAGCAGCCATCGTGGCTTGTGCGCTTGCTGCGGGGGATACATTGCTGCTGAGTGCTAGCAACAGGGCGGCAACGATTGCCAATGATAACGCCGAAACGAATTTTTGCTTCTGCATACTTACTGTTCTCCTCCAAGAGAATACTATCCTGACAGGCGTGGTATCAAATAAACACCGTTAGCGCCTGACAACTTAGGAGAGTATGCCCAGCCAAGTGTAAAGATTTATTAAATCCTCACTAAGGCCTGATTAAATGTTAAGAGGTGATTGATTAAACACATGGAGGCAACAGGCAGTGATAGGCTCTCACACGAAATCCCTTATTCCACGAATAAAAGATTGTCGGTGAGAGCCAATTGAAATGTGCTACAAGATTACAGAACCTTGCTTACTTGGAGCCAGTTACCTTTGGCGGCGTTGGCAGCTTCTATGGCTGACTGGGAACCGAGTACAACTACATGACCCTGCTCGTTGACCTGCTGTAGAACTTCTGCGAAGGCTTTGAAGTCGTGGGCAGTCGTTGCCAGCACTTCTTCGCGGAGGCGCTGGCGGGCTTCGTCACTATCGCCTGCCAGATAGCGTACCATTGAGGTATAGCCTTTCGCGTCGGGGAGTTGGTAATCATCCATTGTGCCGATAACACCGATGATATTCTTGACGACCTCGGAGTCGGTCAGTTCTGTTTCGCGTAAGAACTGGCTCGTGCCGTCATAATTGTCCAGCGTTTTGAGCAGGTTGGGATCGCGGTACGAGAGATAGCTGAATACCCCGGAGCGTTCGTCAAGGCGGCAGAAACCCCCATAAGCCCCGCCTTGCACCCGTATCCGATCCCATAGCCAGTTTGTCCGTACATAGTTGAGCACGACGTGAGCAGAACCGTTTATCTGGTAGCCGAGCTTATATAAGTTCGTTCCCTTCGCCACATAATTGATCTGCGCGGGAATTGTCAGCCCTTCATTGGTCGGAGAGGGCATGGGCATCCACTGCACAAGCTCTGCCTCAGTATCCGGCATGGTGGCAATGAAGTTGGTCAAGGCGGGGTGGAACTGCCCAAAGTTGTGACCATCTAGCGTTACATTGCAGATCATCGCCTTACGGCTGATCAAGCGTTGATGGATCGCTTCAAGCGTCTTTAACACTGAAGGCCAGTCAGTATCGACCATTTCGACCAGACTGCGCAGGAAAAATAGATAACTAACCCCGCCCATCTGCTCTGCGACCCAATCCGCCTCCGTGAAATGCGCCCGTAAGCGCGTATTGGCGACCATATGACCGCTGGGAACCAGCCCCGCTTCTTCACTAGATTTTTCCTCTAGTACAATCTGGCGGAATCGTTCCTGATTATCAAGGTTCACAGTAAGCAGCACATCGCGCAGAATCGCCAGCAGATCATCAACTTGTGGCATAGTCGCTTTGCCGCGCAGCAATAACCATGTCGTGCCCGACTCTCGTCCCCGAATTGCCGAAGTCAACGAACTGGTGCGCAGCCCGCCCGTTTTGCGCCCGATGCGCTGCGAGAGCTTCACGAAATCTTCTGTTTGCGTCCCCAATTCCAGCAGCGCCCGACTAAACAACGGCACATATGGCAAGTAATCCTGTGGTAACGTGTGGAGGTTGAATCCCACGTCGAGATAGACCATCTCATTGGTAAATAAATCATGGTACAAAATCTTGCTGCCTTGATCTTCCAGCACGGCAAGCGGAATTAGCTTGTTTTGCCGATCCAGATCAGTAAGTTTCAACGTGGGAATCGTTGCTAATGCTTCGGGCGAATCAGGCAAACTTTGCAGCAATCTCAGTTGGTGCGTGTTGTCAATCACCGCTTGCAACTCATCTTGACTCATCGCGGCGCGTGTCTCTGCCAATCGCGCTTTTTCAGCATCGTCTTCACGCTGGCGCAGCTCAGGATCGGGCTGGAAAGTTACCGTTGTCCGATGCGTGTTATTGAGCAGATAGGTCGCGATCAAGTTCTCGAAATAGCGTTCGCCTAATGCTATCTGTGTCTTGATGTCATGCAATGGCGCGTCAAAGGCTAATGGAGCCAGCGGATCGCCGCCATACAGCCATGTACTTAGTGCAGTGATCATCAAGATCAAGCCGCGTGGGTAAGATCCTGTGTTGTTCTCGCGTAACCGGAACTCAATCGTGTTCAGCGCCGCTTCGACCATTTCCTGATCGATTCCCTGTTGGCTAAGATCGGTCAGCGTTTTCAGGATGAGGCTTTCGACTTTATCCGCATCTTCGGCAGCGATGCCTTTTAGCCCTGTCGAGAAAAACAGTTGACGCAGATCGTCCGCAAGTCCCGCGCCTGCCAAATCGTCGCCCAAGCCGGAGTCGATGAGCGCTTTACGCAGTGGCGAGGCAGGTGTACCGATCAAGATGTGCGTCAGGATTTGCAAGCCGAGTATCGTGGTAATTTCGGTGCTTTCGGCAAGCAGCCAGTTCACCGTGACCATGCCCTTTTTGCCATCGCTACGTTCCTCGCCTGCATCATAGGGAAATGCAAAGCGGCGCGGTTCGCTGAAATGCGGTTGCAACGCGACCTGTGCATTAACTTCCAGCGGCTCGAAGTCTTGCAAGAAGTCCCCGACAACCCGCAGCCGTTCTTCTGGATCGTCATCGCCGTAAAAGTAGAAGCGGGCATTTGTGGGATGATAGTAGGTCTCGTGGAACGTCTTGAACTGCTCGTAGGTTAGATCCGGGATAACTTTTGGATCGCCGCCCGAATCGACTCCGTACACGTTATCGGGGAACACAGTCTGCTGCGAATACTTATAGACGATGCGATCCGGGGATGAGTACGCGCCCTTCATTTCATTGAAGACCACGCCCTTGAATATCAGCGGATCGGCGATATTGTCCAGTTCGTAATGCCAGCCTTCTTGCTGCAAGATCTCCGGCGAAATGCGCGGATAGAACACTGCGTCGAGGTATACATTGACGAGGTTGTAGAAGTCCTGCAAGTTCTGGCTAGCAACGGGATAGCAGGTTTTGTCGGGAAAGGTGAAAGCGTTTAGGAACGTCTTGAGCGACCCCTTGATCAGTTCGACGAACGGCTTCTTGAGAGGGTAATTGCGCGATCCGCACAGCACGGAATGCTCTAGAATATGTGGCAAACCTGTCGCGTCTTGTGGCGGTGTGGCAAAGGTGACCCCGAAAACCTTGTTCTCATCGTTGTTTTCCATCGAGAGCAGTTCCGCTCCGGTTTTGCGGTGGCGGTACAGTTTGGCCTGTGTGTTGAGTTCGGTAACAGGCTGCTCTTTGATCAGTTCAAATGCTTCTTGCATAGGTAGGTTTCTCTCAATTTACGCGTAAATGATAAAAACGTCTCATGAGTAATGTTCGACGACAATATGGACTTGGCTACGTTAAAGTGTCAACAGTATTCGGTGAAAATGCAATGGACATAAGTTACATTACCGTGCATCTCGGTAAACACCATCCCATGTGAGATAGATAGAAATACCATGCTCCACACCTTCCCCATATTCATAGTCTAGTTCTAGTGTAAGTGGATTTTTCGGAAAATCAGGGGCGAAACTGATACTAACTAGGTGCATCTCGTTGACAAACTGACCATGGTCAAATTCTTGATCATCATCCCAAAACAAACCATAGCCCCCTTCAGTGAATAACTCATTGGCTGCCTGCTGACGAAAACTAAGTTCATCGCGCTCAATAACCTTCATTGTCTCCTGAATATGCTTGCGAACTTCATCCGAATCTATGTATTCAGGTGGAAGATTAATACCTACCTCTTCATCAGATCGAAGTGTGGCGTAGCCTTCCCACTCAAGAAACCTAGTGTCCCATTTGAGTAAGCCAAAATAGTCATCTTCTATGGTGTCCATCTATTGTAACTATTGCGCCTCGCTTTGTGGTAATGTCAACAGAACTAAGTTTAGCGCTCTCAGGTATATAAAACATGGGTTCCTACGCTGTCGTTCGACGTAGGAACCCATTGAGATTTATTGGTACGAGAGGCGAACGCGATAATCTAGCGCTTACGCAAGAAGGTTGGAATATCGAGATCGTCACTGGAATAGGCGCTGCCCGTCGGAGACGATGGCGCTTCATTGCGTGGTGTAGTCGGTTCTGACGGCGGATTTACAGGTGTTGAAGGTTGGCGCGGCTCGCTGGGCTGTTGTGGGATCGGCTGGCGAAATGGATTCGCGGGCTGGCTCACTGGCTGCTGCGGGATTGGGGCGGCCTGCTGACGCTGTTGTGGCTGCGACATCCCTCGCCGTTCGTTTACGGCAGGAACTTTCTGCGGCGCACGCGTATTGACGCTGGCTTGACGCTCAAAGCCTGTCGCAATCACGGTGATACGGATTTGGTCGCGCATGTTCTCATCAATGACCGCACCGAAGATTAGGTTGACATCGTTGTGCGAAGTTTCCTTGATAATGGCGGCGGCTTCGTTCACCTCGAACAGGCTCATATCTGGCCCGCCCGTGACGTTGAATAGAATACCACGCGCACCGTCAATGGTAACGTCAAGCAAACCGCTGCTGATGGCGGCTTCGGCGGCTTTACGGGCGCGGTCTTCACCACTTGCCGTACCAACAGCCATCAAGGCTGCGCCACCTTCGCTCATGATCGTGCGGACATCGGCAAAGTCAAGATTGATCAGACCGGGGACGGTGATCAATTCGGAGATACCCTGAATGCCTTGACGCAGCACATCGTCGGCAATACGGAATGCATCGTTCAGGCTAGCTCGCTTGTCTACAATCTGGAGCAAACGGTCATTCGGGATCACGATCAACGTGTCCACTTTGCTCTTGAGGTCTTCAATGCCCATCTCGGCAGAGGCCAAGCGGCGCGATCCCTCAAACGTAAACGGGCGCGTCACTACACCAATGGTCAGAGCGCCTAGTTCTTTGGCAACCTGTGCCACAACGGGGGCTGCACCGGTTCCAGTCCCACCGCCCATGCCGCCCGTGATAAACACCATATCGGCTCCCCGCAGCACTTCGTACAGTTCGTCCGCCGACTCTTCAGCGGCTTTCCTGCCGATCTCCGGGTTGCCGCCTGCCCCCAAGCCGCGTGTCAGCTTGTCACCGATGCGCACCCGGTTACGGGCTTTGGAAAGGAGCAGCGATTGCGCGTCGGTATTGATGGTGATGAACTCAACACCCGCCAGTCCCTCCTCGATCATACGATTGACGGCGTTGCCCCCGCCACCGCCCACACCAATCACCTTGATGGTGGCAAAATTATCACTGATCAGCATATCAGATTCAGACATAACTTTTAACTCCTTGCCTCATGTTCTTAAAGGTTTTTGGTGCTGTGGGCGAAAGACACAGTGACCATAATGATTATCGATTGATAGTTGCCAAACATTGTACGCAATTTACGCAAATTCACAAAACGGCGATCTGCCTATATTCACGATTTGCTAGGCTGGATGTGCATATTCTATCTACTTTCTAACGAGACTCCTGCGTTTAAATGGGCAAAATCGAAACCTCAAGCCGTGTGAAAGTGCGGCAATACCGTTTTTGCCAGCGTTTCGATGCCATCCAGATCGTCCAGATCTGCCCATTGTAGCATGATGCGTTCGGCTCCGGACTCAACATAAGCATTGATCTGGTCTACGATGTATGACAGTGTACCGATAATGCGGCTCGGATCGGGTTGTGTCGGAGGCGTATCGGTAATCAGCACTTGAGTCAGGATTGATCTTTTGACACTGGCTGGATCGCGGCCTGCCTGATGCAGCATGTCAGTCAAAGTGCTGTTACGCGCTTTATAATCAGCCGCCGAAAGAAATACCCCATTCCACTCATCGGCATATTTGACCACCAATGGCAGCGTGAGTTTTGGGCCATTGCCACCAATCAGAATCGGCGGGCCGCCTGCACGTGCCGGACGGGGCAGCAGCACTGCACCATCTAGCGAAAAATGCTTGCCCGCATAGGTGACAGGTTCTTCTTGATGCAGCAAGCGTGTAGTGATCTCAAGCCCATCGACAAACATCTCGAACCGTGTGGAACGATCATAGAACGGGATACCAAACTGGTGGTGTTCGTGTTCGTTCCAACCTGCCCCCATGCCCAACACAAGTCGCCCGCCACTCAGATCATCCACTGCTGCCGCCATACGTACCAGAAGCGATGGATGGCGAAACGTTACAGGTGAAACAAGCGAACCGAACTCAATGCGCCGTGTATGGCTAGCGGCATAGGTCAGCGACACCCATTCTTCCAGCGATTCAAAATAGGGCGGGGAAATCGTAAAGTGATCCGAACGGAAGACGCACTGATAGCCGAAATCTTCGGCGGCTTGCAGCAGTCGCTGCCAGTGCTGCCACGTTAACCCGTTCTGCCCCTCGAACATCAATCCAATTTGCGCCATCTAAAAACTGCCTTCCAGAGGAATATTGTCGTCAGCGAGGATTGTAGTGGAATTGCGGCACGCTCACAATATGACCTCGGTAGGGGAGCAAAACCCTTCTCACAAAATAGTCACGACTTGTTCAATTTCACAAAAATTCGGTTAATATTTATTAACCTTTTAATTGTGCGTCAAGACATTTCCGGCAACCTGCAAGCAATCCCGAAAGGAAATTATAGGATGGACAAGGCTCAATACACCATTGGTTTTTCAAACCTTAGCGAACAAATCCCATTTTCGGTAACGGTGCGGAAAGGGCTTGAGGCCGCTGCTGCCCAGTATCCAGACTTGAAGTTGATCGTTCGGGATAACGATCTTAACAGTGACAAGGCGCGTAGCAATGTTGAGGAATTCTGCCGCTTGCCTGTTGATCTGGCGATGATCTACCATATCGATGAACATACCGGAATGAGCCTTGGCACGACGCTGATGACCCACAAGATCCCGGTGATTGCGATTGATATTCCGATACGCTGGACAGTGTTCTTTGGGATCAACAATGAAAAAGCGGGATTCCTAGCGGGTAAAGCGTTAGGCCAATGGATCAATGAAAATTGGGCTGGCAAGGTCGATAAGGTGTTGGCAATCACGGAACAGCGTGTTTCCAGTACGGTTGGGGTACGGGTCGAGTCGGCGCTAAAAGGGTTGGCTTCTCAAGTTGAATATACGGACGATGCAGTGTTTTATGTCGATGGCGGCTCAGATCGCCGTCAGGCAGAACGAGTGACCAGTGTTGTTCTTGATCGCTGGGCTGACCTTCACAACATTGCCATTATTGGCTACAACGACGATTCGGCGCTTGGCGCACTTGATGCAGCACGATCGCTGAGGCGCGTGGCGGATATTGCCGTGATTGGGCAAGGCGCGAATCTGGCTCCCGAAGAATTCAAGAAGTCTGATACGCGCTTTATTGCTTCAACTGCTTATTACCCCGAACGCTACGGTAATCAACTTATCGATCTGGCGCTCCGCATGTTACAGGGCGAACGGGTACCGCGTGAAAACCTAATCGATCCGGCGATAGTAACCGCGCGGCAATTCATGCCACAGCGCTAATACGCAGTTGAATGCTATACGGCAAGCTATAATGGTCTAATCATTATGCCATTAAGGGCTGCGGTATATGACTGCACACTATGAAATTCGGGCTGATTACGATGCACAATCTATTGTGATCTATCAGGCATATTCAGCCGCAATTGCTTTGCCGGCTCTCAAAGAGAAACGCTTCGTTACTCCATTCTCTTTTAATCGCATGACATGGATCAAGCCCTCTTTTCTGTGGTTAATGGAACGCAGCAATTGGGGGCAAAAGTCTGACCAAAACTATATTCTAAGCGTTAGGATCAAGCGTTCGGGCTGGGATGAAGCGTTATCTCTAGCGGTTCTGACGTACCCAGAAAAATCTGTATACAAAAACGCCGAAGTGTGGAAAGCTGAATTTGATAAGGCGTTGGTTATCATCCAATGGGACCCTGAGCGATCTATCCGAGGCACTCATCTGCCTTATGACAGCATTCAGGTTGGATTAACGCGCCATATCATCCAGCGCTATGTCGATGAATGGATAATAGACATTCAGGATTACACGCCTTTGGTGAAAAAACTATCAGCTTTGCTAAAGGCAGGCGATACAGACAAAGCCAAAAAGCTTCTGCCGAAAGAGCGTGTCTATCCTGTAAACGATGATATTGGCAAGCGCATTTTGCTTTCGTCTCAACGTTAGCTATGGCTCAATCGCTGATAAGGAATTCGGCTGTGAAGAAACTGACTGTTGTATTGATTGTCGTTTGCGTCGTACTTCTCAATATCGATCACTTTGTCCAAGCCCATTCTAGTTCGCTTACTCCGTATCAGAAAACAATCCTTAGCACGCCTATCCCCAGCCCCACGATTTTACTAACTCCCACTGTTGTGCCATCCGCGCCAAATATTGGGCGTTTGATTATGACAATTTCTTGCTCACACGATGGGTGCGTTCGTTTTTACCAGATCAACACTGATGGTTCGGATTTGGTTCAACCTATGGGGAGCAGCGGTGGTGCTATTCCTGAGCCGTCACCCAACGGTGAACAATATACTTATTCCAATTTGCGAGATCCAGTTATATGTATCCAGCCAACGGTTGGTTGTACGCTCAAAACACCGGGGCTTGTGCCCGGATTTCCAGTTTGGCTGCCCGACGGTCAGCATATTGGCTTTACCAATATTTCAACCACCAAGGTCCTTTCTACATACATCATCAAGGTACAGGATGGCAGCCTTAAACAACTTCCACTGCCGGAAAACTCTATGTTTCTTTCGTGGTCACCAGATGGTTCAAAGATGGTCTTTACCCGCTTTGCTTCCTCAATATGGAGTCAACCACCAGCCCATCTGTTTATCAGTGCGGCTGATGGTAGCCAGATAAGCCAACTCACTACAGGAAACTATGTCGATAGTTTCGCTGTGTGGTCACCGGATAGTAAACAGATTGCTTTTATCCGTCAAGGTGAAGATAGATACAAGACTACTATTCATCTAGTGAACTCTGACGGTACAAATCTTCATCCGTTGCGGGGCGAAGCATTCAATGATAGTTCCCCAAGTTGGTCGCCGGATGGACAATATCTCGTATTTATAGCGCAGGGCAAAGAGATTTACATCATCCATCCCGATGGCACAGGATTGGCGTTAGTGCCTGCCAAAGTTGAAGCGCCACATGGCATTGACTTTGTGGTCTGGATACCTAACCCATCGAGATAGACCGTTGGATGATAGTGAGCTAACGAACTCACTATGCCGCGTCGTTCTTGATATTTTCGGCGGCGTTGGTCTGCAATTTGTCGAGAATTTCTAGCAGCCACGCTTGCCATTCATCGGATCGCGGATCGCGGGGCAGCCACACCGAAGTACGGCTAACCTTTACCCCATGATCGAGGTAGCGCTGCAAGGCATGGCGGTCTACCTCGGCAAGATACGGCAAACGGATATTGATCTGGTCATCCTCAGCGGTGATCGAGACTACATTGGCACGCTGCGCCCGCAGTTTGACCTGAATTTGAAAGAGCAAGCCCTTCACCTCCGGCGGAAGCAGACCAAAGCGATCTGTGAGTTCGGCTCGCATCTCGTCAATCGCTTGTTCGCTGCGTAAGTCAGCCAATCGGCGGTAAAGCTGTAACCGGAGCGCGATCTCAGGGATAAATGACATCGGGATAAAGGTTGGCAGCGGCAGATCAATGGTAGTGGTCGGGCCAGTGATTGGCAGTTCGGGCAGTAAGCCTTGTGTAGGAGCTTGGATTCCCTCGGTGCGTGCCGCTTTGAGTCGCTGGACAGCCTGTGACAGCAATTGTGTATAAAGATAGAAGCCTACTGAAGCAATATAGCCACTCTGGCGCGTCCCCAACAGATCGCCGCTGCCGCGAATCTCAAGATCTCGCATGGCAATCGTGAGTCCGCCGCCAAGTTCAGTCTGTTCGGCAATCGTTTCCAGACGGGCGCGGGCTTCTTCCGTCAGGCGGCTGCTGCGTGGGTGGAACAGATAGGCATAGGCGCGATTTGTGCCGCGTCCCACCCGCCCCCGCAATTGGTAAAGCTGCGCCAACCCGAACATATCAGCGCGATCAATGATGATTGTGTTGGCGTTGGGAATATCCAGCCCGCTTTCAATGATCGTCGTACAGAGCAGCACATGATATTCACCCGACGCAAAAGCTGTCATGACGGCTTCGAGTTCTTCCTCTGGCATCTGCCCATGACCAATGCCAATGCTGGCTTCCGGCACAAGTTCGCTCAGTCTCCGTTCGATGCTGTGAATCGTCGAGACGCGGTTGTGCAGGAAAAACACCTGCCCGCCACGATCAATTTCGCGCAAGATTGCCTGCCGGATTAGTCGATCATCATACGGCCCAACATGGGTGAGCACCGGGAGTCGATCTTCCGGTGGAGTCTGGATCATGCTGATGTCACGGATACCAGAAAGGCTCATATACAACGTGCGCGGGATAGGGGTCGCGGTTAGCGTGAGGACATCGACTTCGGTACGCATCTGCTTGAGTCGTTCCTTGTGCGTCACGCCGAAACGCTGTTCTTCGTCAATAATGAGCAATCCCAGATCGCGAAAGTGGACATCGCTTTGCAGCAGCCGATGCGTGCCGATCAGAATATCGACTTCGCCACGTTCCGCTTCCGCCAGAATCTTTTGCTGCTCCTGATGGGTGCGAAACCGCGAGAGCATTTCGACCTTTACCGGAAATGGCGCGAGGCGTTCGCTGAACGTGATAAAGTGCTGCTGTGCTAGTACTGTCGTTGGCACAAGGATCGCGACTTGCTTGCCCTCTAGCGTCGCTTTGAAAGCAGCCCGCAGCGCGACCTCGGTTTTCCCGTAGCCTACATCGCCGCAGATCAAGCGATCCATCGGTACGGAGCGCTCCATATCGGCTTTGACTTCGCGCAAGGCACGCAGTTGATCCTCGGTTTCGACGTAAGGAAACGATGCTTCAAGTTCGTGCTGCCATGGCGTATCTGGGCCAAAGGCGTAACCAGGAACACTTTCGCGGGCCGCGTATAGCGCCAAGAGTTCGAGCGCGACGGCTTCGGCGGCTTCACGGGCGGCATCTTTGGCTTTAGCCCACTCACCCGTGCCTAGCCGATTCATGGTCGGTTCGTGATCGTCCGCGCCGATGTAGCGCGTCAGCCGATCCGCCTGATGGATCGGCACATACAGCATATCCGACCCGGCAAACTGGATTACGAGATATTCACGCTCGTTGCCGTCCAGTACCCGCTTCCGCATTCCCTCAAAGCGTCCGATGCCATATTCGACGTGGACCACATAATCGCCGGGGGCAAGGTCGGCAAAATACGTTTCAGAAATACCGCCGGTTCGCTGCACTTTGTGGCGACGGGCTTCGGGGCGTTTCCAGCCGAATATCTCCGCATCGGTGAACAAGTGTGTGGCGGATTCCCCTTTGCCCTCCGGCTTGAATGTCCAGCCCTCGGTCAGTGTGCCTTCGACAAAGGCTAGTTTTTCCGGCAGTGTTGGCAGTTCGGCAACGGGCTGAGTCTTTACCCCGATGTTTTGTTCGTCCCACAGTTCGGCAAGCCGCAACGATTGATTGCTGACAACGACGCTTTTGTCGCCACCTTGCTGCAAACTGTCCAGCGCATTGAGCAATTGGCGAAGCTGTCCGCCATAATGTGCGCCGGGAGCGAACAAACTACCCAATAATCCGTCAGACTGGCGATCCTGACTCTCTAGCGCAGTGCTGCCCAGATGCAGCGGGTTTCGCTCGATTAGCGACTCTTGCAAATCATCCCACGTAAAATAGGGCAGCGGATAGTCGGGTGGAAGTTGGTTGCTGCGCCGTTTTTCGTCGTGCTGCTGAATCGCCTGCGCTTCAAATTCGCCTACGCTGTCTGAGAACGCACCCCAATCCTCGACAATGACTAACGTGTTCTCTGGCAAATAGTCGAGCAAACTAGCACGGTTGCTGTACAGGTAGGGCAGATAAAATTCGCTGAGGGCAAACGCTATGCCACTTTCGAGATCGGTTTCGTCGGGGCGGGCTGAGGTTACGTCTTCGTCAGGGGCAGGCTGTTGGGTAAACCAATCATGCAATGTTTGGGCTAGACTGCCATACAGCTTGGGCAAGGCTTCCCGCGCCGGACTG
The DNA here is from genome assembly GCA_040007395.1 of Chloroflexota bacterium. Taxonomy (GTDB): domain Bacteria; phylum Chloroflexota; class Anaerolineae; order Aggregatilineales; family UBA2796; genus DATGFK01. The sequence continues at coordinate 3,313 of JBDTVG010000059.1, read as the reverse complement.
ATCGCGACCTGTGCTACGCTTTCCTGCGAACGCTGAGTCGCGGGGTCAAAGACGCGCAGGCCATCAATCGTATCCCCGAAGAACTCAATGCGTATCGGGCGATCCTGATTGATCGGGTAAATATCCAGAATGCCACCACGTCGGCTAAAAGTTCCCGGCTCGGTTACGACGGAGGCGGGACTGTAACCGATACTGAGCCACATCCGCAGCAACTTATCCGGCTCGGCTTGCTGGTTGACCTTCAATAGGCGCGATCCGGCGCGGAACTCGCGTACAGGCAGCGTACCTTGCATTAACGCCAGCGCCGAAGTGACGATTACAGGTGGCGAATCGCTAGCGTTCGCTTCCGTGCCAAGCGGCGGGCACAACTTCGACAGGACATCCAGACGGGCGCGAATGGTGGCAGCCGCCCACGGCGAACGTTCATAGAACAGTGAACTCGGCTCGGCAAAACGCAGCACCGGACTTTCGGGCAGCCACACGGGTAACTGCTCAACGACATTATAAGCACGCTCGACTCGCGCCGTGACGACCAGCACCGGACGCTTGAGATCGTGGGCCAGTGCCGCGCTAACAAAAGGACGCGCCGCCCGCAAGATATGTTGATCGGGCAAGGCTTCGCCGGATCGCAGCTTGTCGAGTAAGGTGCGATACAACGGCGAACTTTGTAAAGTTGTCAACAGCCCTTTAAGGTGCATTACGTTACTCAGAGAGTTCTTTGGGCAGAACGGTACGCGGTTCGGCAGGCAGGGGCAGCGCCGCGTTACGTGCCGACTCATCGGCAGTACCGTTATGGCGTGTCATGGCAATCGAGATCCCATAGCGCAGCCATGTTTCCACCGCTTTGACCACGCGATCTATAGTTTCTATGAGCAGCGGCGCTTCGCCTTTATCGAAGTCCTGTAGGACATAGGCGGCAGGCTCCATCCGACCCGGAGGCCGCCCGATGCCCACCCGCAGCCGAGCATAGTCCTGTGTCCCCAGTTGTTCAGCGATGCTTTTCAATCCCTTTTGCCCGCCAGCGCTGCCCTTCTCGCGTAGACGCAACGTGCCAAGTGGAATATCCATATCATCGCTGATCACGATCAGATTACTCACGGGAATCTTGTGGAAAAAGAGCAGCCCACGTACTGATTCGCCGCTTAAGTTCATATACGTTTGTGGCTTGACCAACAGCACCTTGTGATCAGCGATAAGGCCATCGGCAACCAGCGCTTTTGATTGCTTTTTATCAAAGCTCAAATTATACGCCGCCGCAATGGCATCGACAGCGCGAAAGCCGATATTGTGACGGGTCTTTTCGTATTCGCGACCCGGATTGCCCAGACCAGCGATCAAATAACGTGTTGACATCGATCAGTACATCCTCACGATAAACTAGCAATAAAGCATCATGAAGCCCAATGTTCGCTGCCAATCAGCCGCGAACGTCATTGCGAAGCTGGCTCATCAGCCGCCGCCATAGCGGTCTGAGTCGGCTGTGTACAATGCTATACGCACCGACAATCGCAAAGGCTGCGAAAGCGATATAGACCCCTGTGCAAAAGGCATTTTGCAGCCCTTCCGCTGCCGCTACAAAACTAGTGCTGTCCGATCCCGATGAGCCGGAGCCTGCAACCCCCAATGTCGCCACTACCGTCGGGATCGGCGGGGCTGTAGCGCGAGGGATACTCGTTGGCGGCTGTTGGATAAATGGTGTGGGCGATGGTCCCGCTGTTGGTATTAGGGTGGGTTGGAGTGCAGTTGCCGACGGTTGAAGGGTGGGCAATGCAGTCGGCTGTTTGTTACTGACGTGCAAGTTTTGGACAACATCTTCCAGCACTGTACCATCGCGCAATACGACACGCAGCCGGATCTGATAGCGCCCATCAGGAACTGAGGTCGTATTCCACTGACCCAATATGCCATTTGTCACCTGCTGCGAAATCGGCCCCGCTATTGGAAAATATTGTTCTGTGCCCGTGTCTTGCCGATCAAATTCCAACGAGTAGCGCTGCATATTGGGATTTGCCGCAGTACCTTGAATCGCCACCAAGCCAAATAGGGAAGTATCCGCTTGGGGCGAGGTAATTTTGGCATAGACAGGATCTTGCGCAAAGGCGGGAACTGCCAACGCCAATAACCACCAGACAAGCATCAGGCTGGGCGCAAATTTCCTTGTACAGCGTCGCATAAAACTTAAATAGTGGTTCAATCTACGTTCCGGTTTGGCTTGATTGGTGCATAAGCGGGCGATTAAGTTTATCAGTCTGGCGGTGAATCTGCAAGCTATTTTTTGGACTAAGGGGTTATAGCAAATTAGACAGTGGGAAAACACTTTTCTTGCTGAAACGCAATTTTGCTCTGTGGCCTCTTAACGAGACAATCAACAAGAAAGGTAACGGCTCAGTCAGCCTGAGCCGAGTTGTAGGTCTTATTATAAGTTCCGAGCCACGAACGTGTATATCCCGTCCATCCCGGGTATTTTGTGGTCAGCGACGATAACACGGCAGGTAACATAGCAGGTTGGCACCAACCTGAACTTAGCCATTGGTCTTTTGCCATTCTGATAAAGACCACAACTTGTTCGGCAAGAATGCTATTAATAAACATTTTTATATCGTTGAAGATCAAATTTTCACTCTGAAAAATGATCCAAGATTTGCTCGGCGGGGCCAGACGAATGGTGTAATCTTGGTTTGTAAGTTTACGTATCTTCCAACCTTGACGTAGTTGTTCAATAACTACCTCGTTACGAATGTCACCCTCATCAAGATAGCGTTCCGAACCATAAAAATGAGTGTGATGCCAATCGAAATGAACCACTAATGACGAACCATTACTTGCGATAATCAAGTCTCGCTCTGTGGGGTTAACGGGTGCCGGAATTTTGATATTAAGAAAACATCTATCATAGTTATCGGTCACCATTCCCAAGTAGGATTCCCATTGTGGATAAGCAGTCAAAAATCGTTCAACCATTTTTCGATCATGTCTGTTGATACCCTTCAAATGAGGAAAAGTCTTGAATAAGTTATGTCGGGACATTGCTTCAATTCCAGTGTTTGCACTAAGCTACGATGCAAGAAAGCCTATACAGTGTACCGTTTAGCGCTTGAAACAGCATAGCCAAGATGTGCTGACCACGGGCGATTACATCAAATTATAGGTTTCGATACCTCAAAACAGACCATGTGAATTTTGAGGCGATTGCCCTGTTGAATTTTTGGACTTGCACAGGGGGCGAAATTCCGATTCTACGTAAAGTGATCTATTGCAGGGGTGCATTTCAAAAAAGTACTAAGGGGAGTAGAGTCAAGGTAAGGAGAAAAAA